>NZ_JAECZP010000011.1:0-179162 GCF_019691255.1 Pseudomonas sp. USTB-Z | reverse complement strand
ATCAATTTGCGATTCTGTACGGAGATCGGTTCATCAGGCCAACCTGGTGAAATCAAGGCCTGCCTGACGGCAGGCCGTTACCGGCCCGCACACAAAAAATCTGACACTTCCGAGCGGCCTTGTGTCGCGATGGGCCGCAAAGCGGCCCCAAAATCTCAAAGGCTGCGCTCCTGCTCCAACCAATCCACGAACCGCTCGATCAACGCCCCACGCCGCTTGCGCGGCGGCAAAACTGCGTAATAGCCGCGTTCCGAGCGCAAGCTCCCCTCCAGCGGCCGACACAGCAACCCTTGCTCCACCAATCCATCCACCAGGTGAGCCCAGCCAATCGCCACCCCTTGCCCGGCAATCGCTGCCTGAATCAGCAAGGTATAGTTATCAAACCGCAACTGCCCCGCCGGCGGTGGGCTGTCCACACCAAACCCACGAAATACCCCCGCCCAGTCAAACCAGCGGCTGGCCTGCTCGCCCTTCAGATGCAGCAGCGGCAATCGTTGCAAAGCCACAGCTGACAAGGCTTTGCCATGAATCAGATGGGGGCTGCACACCGGGAACACTTCCTCATCGAATAGCCAGCGGCTTTCTCCTTGGTGAAAGCGTCCATCGCCAAACAGCACCGCCACATCGATGTCCGGGCGCAACATGCCCTGGCTGCGCTCACCCGTCACCAGGCTCACATCCACCTGTGGATAAGCCTGATGAAAGCGCTGCAGCCTTGGCATCAGCCAGAACGCCGCAAAGGCAAAGTCGGTGGCGACCTGCAGCACTTCGCGCTGGCCGCGCCCGCTGGCCTGGGCAATACCGTCATCCATGGTCTGCAGCCCCTGATGCACCTGTTCGAACAGCACCTGGCCAGCCTCGGTCAGCTCGATGCCCCGGTAAATGCGGTCAAACAGGCGCGTGCCCAACTGTGCCTCCAAGCGCTTCACCTGCTGGCTCACTGCCGGCTGCGTGGTACCCAACTCCAGCGCCGCAGCGGTAAAGCCACGCAGGCGTGCAGCAGCCTCGAATACGCGCAGGGTATCCAGCGACAACCCGGCAAGGTGGTCAAACATAAGCTTGGCTAATCCCAGTCATTGCCCGCCATGGGCTTTACCCATGTTATCCACAGTCGCATCTTGGTAGGCAAGCAGTTCGCATAACCCTCAACGATGGGAGCCACCATGACGCGTCCGAATATCCTGTTCATCATGGCCGACCAGATGGCCGCGCCCTTGCTGCCCATCTACGGCCCTTCGCCCATCCAGATGCCGCACCTCGGCCGCCTGGCCGAGCAAGCCGTGGTGTTCGACTCGGCCTACTGCAACAGCCCACTGTGCGCGCCATCACGCTTCACCTTGGTCAGCGGTCAGTTGCCCAGCCGCATTGGCGCCTACGATAACGCGGCCGACTTCCCTGCCGATGTGCCGACCTACGCCCATTACCTGCGTCGCCTGGGCTACCGCACCGCGCTGTCGGGCAAGATGCACTTCTGCGGCCCGGACCAGTTGCACGGCTATGAAGAACGCCTGACCAGCGACATCTACCCGGCCGACTACGGTTGGGCGGTGAACTGGGACGAACCCGATGTGCGTCCAAGCTGGTACCACAACATGTCCTCGGTGCTGCAGGCCGGTCCGTGCGTGCGCACCAATCAGCTGGATTTCGACGAGGAGGTGGTGTTCAAGGCGCGCCAGTACCTGTACGACCATGTGCGTGAAAACGATGGCCGGCCATTTTGCCTGACCGTTTCAATGACGCACCCGCACGACCCCTACACCATTGCCAAACGCTACTGGGACCGCTACGAAGGTGTGGATATCCCCATGCCCCGTGCCGAGTTCAGCCAGGCAGCACTCGACCCGCACTCCCAGCGCCTGCTGAAAGTCTACGACCTGTGGAACAAGCCGCTGCCTGTGGACAAGGTCCGCGACGCCCGCCGCGCCTACTTCGGCGCTTGCAGCTATATCGATGACAACATTGGCCAATTGCTGCAGACCCTGGAGGAATGCAACCTGGCCGATGACACACTGATCGTGTTTTCCGGCGACCACGGCGACATGCTTGGCGAGCGTGGCCTCTGGTACAAAATGCATTGGTTCGAAATGTCGGCGCGGGTGCCGCTGCTGATCCATGCGCCGAAGCGCTTCGCAGCGGGCCGGGTCACTGCCTCGGTGTCGACCTGCGACCTGTTGCCAACCTTGGTCGAACTGGCTGGCGGCGCTGTGGATAAAGACCTGCATCTGGACGGCCGCTCACTGCTGGGCCACCTGCAAGGGCAGGGCGGTCACGACGAGGTGATCGGCGAGTATATGGCCGAAGGCACCGTCGGCCCGCTGATGATGATCCGCCGCGGGCCCTACAAGTTCGTGTACAGCGAAGACGACCCATGCCTACTCTATGACCTGAGCCGCGACCCGCACGAGCGGGAGAACCTCACCGGCAGCCCGGACCACCAGGTGCTGCTGCAGGCATTTGTCGATGAAGCACAACAGCGCTGGGACATCCCCAGCCTGCGCCAGCAGGTGCTGGCCAGCCAGCGCCGCCGCCGGCTGGTGGCCGAAGCGCTGGCCATCGGCAAGCTGAAAAGCTGGGATCACCAACCACTGGTGGACGCCAGCCAACAGTACATGCGCAACCACATCGACCTCGATGACCTCGAGCGCAAGGCACGTTATCCACAGCCCGCCCCCCTGGATTGAGAAGAGAGGCCGCCATGCACAAGTTCTCCGCCGCCGTGTTCGTTCTGGCCCTGAGCGCCACCACGGCCCACGCCGCAGACAGCGATGCGCAATGCAGTACCGTGAAAATGGCCGACCCCGGCTGGAGTGATATTGCCTCGACCAATGCCGTGGCACGCCTGTTACTGGAAAGCCTGGGTTACCAGGTGAAGATCGACAGCCTGGCCGTACCGATCATCTACGGCGGCCTCAAGGACGGCCAGGTCGACGCCTTCCTCGGCAACTGGATGCCGGCGCAGCAAGGCTTCCATGACAAGTTCATCGCCAACGGCGATGTGCAGCAGCTGTCGCGCAACCTGGAGGGAACCGAGTTCACCCTCGCAGTGCCCGACTATGTGTGGAATGCCGGGGTGAAGGACTTCGCTGACCTGCAAAAACACGCCGGGCAGTTCGACAAAAAGCTATACGGAATCGGCTCCGGCGCCCCGGCCAACCTGTCACTCAAGAAAATCATCGAAGAGAATGAATTCAACCTCGGCCAGTGGAAGCTGGTGGAGTCCAGCGAGCAGGCGATGCTGGCCCAGGTCGACCGGGCGGTGAAGAAGCAGCAATTCATCACCTTCCTTGGCTGGACCCCGCACCCGATGAACGTGAAACTGAAAATGCATTACCTGACCGGTGGGGAAAAATGGTTCGGCAGCAAGGGCGAGGTATACACGCTGACCCGCAAGGGTTATCCACAAGCCTGCCCGAATGCGGCGAAGCTGCTAGGTAACCTCAAGTTCACACTGGACATGGAAAACAGCATCATGGCAGAGGTTGTGGACAAGAAGATCAGCTTCGATGAAGCGGCCAAGGCCTGGGTGAAAGCGCATCCTGAACGGTTGGATGGGTGGTTGGCCGGTGTTACCACCAAGGCCGATGGTGATGCCCTGGAGGCCGTCAAAGCTAAACTGTAATCTCACAAAGCAACACACCAACCCTGTGGGAGCGGGCGCGCCCGCGAACACCGGCGAAGCCGGTGCCAAGCAACGCGTTGGCTTTTTCGCGGGCATGCCCGCTCCCACAGGGCTTGGCGACCCCTTAAGGATTGTGGATAACCCATGCATCGCCTCTCTTTACTGCTGCCCTTCCTCACCTGGCTTCCCCGCCAATCGGGCCGCAGCCTGCGCCAGGACCTGCTGGTAGGCCTGAGCGGCGCCATCCTCGCCCTGCCGCAATCCATCGCCTACGCCCTGATCGCCGGCCTGCCCGCCGAATACGGGCTTTACGCCGCCATCGTGCCGGTACTGATCGCCTGCCTGTGGGGCTCTTCCTGGCACCTGATCTGCGGCCCGACCGCTGCCATTTCCATCGTGCTCTACGCCAGCATCAGCCCGCTGGCCGTGGCCGGTAGCGCTGACTACATCACGCTGGTGTTGCTGCTGACCTTCCTTGGCGGCATTTTCCAGCTGCTGCTCGGGCTGTTGCGCTTCGGCGCGCTGGTCAACTTCGTCTCCCATTCCGTGGTGCTCGGCTTCACGCTGGGTGCCGCCATCGTCATTGCCTTGGGCCAGCTACCCAACCTGCTGGGCATGGCCCTGCCCAGCCAGGCCACCGCGCTGAAGACCGTGCAAGACCTGGCCAGCCACGCAGGCGAGGTCGACTTGCCTTCCTTGCTGCTGGGCCTGGCCACCGTAGTGATCGGCGTGGCCTTCAAGCTCTGGCGCCCACGCTGGCCGAGCCTGTTGATAAGCCTGATCCTGGTCAGCTTGCTGGCCTGGCTGTTGCCGGGCTTCTTTGGCCATGTGCCGCGGGTGGCAGCGTTCACCGGGCAACTCCCGCCTTTCAGCCCGCTGCCTTTGCTAGACGTGGAGCTTATGTTGCGTCTGCTGCCCAGCGCCGTTGCGGTAGGCATGCTGGGGTTGGTCACCAGCCTGTCGATTGCCCGCTCGCTATCGGCACGTTCAGAACAGCTGATCGACCCGGACCAGGAAATACGCGCACAGGGCCTGTCGAACATTGCCGGTGCATTTTTCTCTGGTTACCTGTCTGCCGGCTCCTTCACCCGCTCGGGCCTGAGCTACGAGGCGGGCGCCCGCTCACCGATGGCCGGGGTGTTTTCTGCGCTGTGGGTGGCGTTGTTCGCCGTGACCGGCGCCGGCCTGATCGCGCACCTGCCGATACCGGCCATGGCCGGCAGCATTTTGCTGATCTGCTGGGGGTTGGTGGACCACCGAGGGATCCGTGCATTGTTCCGGGTCAGCCGCTCGGAGTTTCTGGTGATGGTGCTGACAGCTGCAGCGACATTGCTGCTGGAGCTGCAGACAGCCATCTATGCCGGGGTGCTGGCTTCGCTGTTCTTCTATTTGAAGCGCACCTCACGACCACGGATCCAACAAAGCCGTGAAGGGGACGCGGATGTCTTGCGGGTAGGTGGGTCGATTTTCTTTGGTGCGGCGCATTACCTGCAGGTGCGCTTGCAGCGTTGCCAAGGGCCGCATGTAGTGATCGATGCCCGGCAGGTGAATTTCATCGATTACTCGGGTGTGGATATGTTGCACCGTGAGGCGCGGCGCTTGCGGCGCTTGGGCGGGAGCTTGACACTGCACCGGGCCAGGCCACAAGTGATCGAGGAGTTGCAGAAGCTGGAAGGGGTGGAGTTGTGCCCGATCCGGTTTGAGGAATGAGGTTGGGATGCTGGGGCTGCTTTGCAGCCCATCGCGACACAAGGCCGCTCCCACAGAGGATCGGCGTACGACGTACTTTGTGGGAGCGGCCTTGCGTCGCGATAGGGCCGCAAAGCGGCCCCGGCCATCTCAGCCCCGAGCGAGTTGCCGGCGCAGTTCAGCCAACACCGGCGCCGTATCCGGCCTCACGCCACGCCAGATGAAGAAGGCCTCAGCCGCCTGCTCAGCCAGCATCCCCAGCCCATCCAATACCTTGGCAGCCCCCAGCTTGGTAGCCCACTGGCAAAACGGCGTCGGCTCCTTGCCATACATCATGTCGTAGCAAACCGTACGACCCGCCTCGACCAAGCTGTCGGCAATCGGTGGTAATTCACCGGCCAAGCTCGCCGAGGTGGCGTTGATGATCACATCCACAGGTTCCTGCAACCAGGCAAACCCGCTGGCCACCACCGGCCCCAGTTCATCGAACTCGCGCGCCAGCTGCTCGGCCTTTTCCACGGTACGGTTGGCAATCACCAGCGACTGCGGCTTGTGCGCCAGAATAGGCTCCAGCACGCCGCGCACGGCGCCACCGGCACCGAGGATGAGAATGCGCTTGCCCGCCAGCTCGACCCCGGCATTCACCGTCAGGTCGCGCACCAGGCCAGCGCCGTCGGTGTTGTCGCCCTGCAGGGTGCCATCAGCCAGCTTGCTCAGCGTGTTCACTGCGCCTGCGCGCCGGGCACGCGGGGTCAGGCTGTCGCACAGGCGGTAGGCCTCTTCCTTGAACGGCACGGTGACATTACCGCCACTGCCTTGCTTGAAGAAGCCACGCGCGCAGTCGCTGAACTCGTCCAACGGCGCCAGCAGCGTGGCATATTCCAGGTCCTGACCGGTCTGCTCGGCGAACAGGCGGTGGATCAGCGGCGACTTGCTGTGGCCGATGGGGTTACCAAAAACGACGTACTGGTCCATGACGGCTCCTTGGTTATCCACAGGCTTACTGGCCGAGCCAGTCGCGGTCCTGCAGGAAATACTCGGTCAGGCGCGCTTCTTCGCTGCCGGGTGCAGCCTTCCAGTCGTAGCCCCAGCGCACCTGAGGCGGCAGCGACATGAGGATGGACTCGGTACGGCCACCGGATTGCAGGCCGAACAGGGTGCCACGGTCGTAGACCAGATTGAACTCCACGTAGCGGCCGCGGCGGTATTCCTGGAACTCGCGCTGTTGCGGGGTGTAAGGCGTGTCTTTGCGGCGCTGGACGATCGGCAGGTAGGCGTTGATGTAGGCATCGCCGATGGCGCGGATGAAGGCGAAGCACGTGTCGAAGTCCCACTCGTTCAGGTCGTCGAAGAACAGGCCGCCGATGCCGCGTGGCTCGCCACGGTGCTTGAGGTGGAAGTAGCGGTCGCACCAGGCCTTGTAGCGTGGGTACACATCGGCGCCAAACGGCGCGCAGGCCTGCTCGGCCACTCGGTGCCAGTGAACGCAGTCTTCTTCGTTGCCATAGTATGGCGTCAGGTCAAAGCCGCCGCCGAACCACCATACGGCCTCTTCACCTTCCTTTTCGGCGATGAAGAAGCGAACGTTGGCGTGGGAAGTTGGCACATGCGGGTTGTGCGGGTGTATCACCAGCGACACGCCCAAGGCTTCGAAGCCACGGCCTGCCAGCTCGGGGCGGTGGGCACTGGCCGACGGCGGCAGGCCGCTACCAAACACATGGGAGAAGTTGACCCCGCCTTTTTCGATCACGTTGCCATCACCGATAACCCGCGTGCGGCCCCCGCCACCGGCTTCGCGCACCCAGGCGTCCTCGACGAAGCGGGCACCGCCGTCTTCTGTTTCGAGGGCAGAGCAGATGCGGTCTTGCAGGTCGAGCAGGTAGGCTTTCACGGCCTCGGTGCGGCTAGTCATCGGGTCACCAGGAACGGGCAGGGAAGAATTCGCCGCGTAGCATACCACCGCCAGCGCGCGCGCCGCAGTTGACGACGACCAAGCAAAGGCGTCCGATAGAAGGCCTTTCCCGATCCCGACTACAGGAGTGCGAGATGGCCAAGCGTATCCAGTTCAGCCAGCATGGCGGCCCGGAAGTGCTGCAGTTTGTGGAATTCGAACCCACCCCGCCCGGGCCACAGCAGGTGCGTGTGCGTAACCATGCGATCGGCCTGAACTTCATCGACACCTACTTCCGAAGCGGGCTGTATGCGCCGCCGTCCCTGCCTTCTGGCCTGGGTACCGAAGCGGCAGGTGTGGTAGAGGCCGTGGGCGAAGGCGTGTCCCGATTGAAGGTAGGAGACCGTGTGGCACATGCCGGCGGCCCGCTGGGCGCCTACAGCGAGGTGCATACGCTACCGGAAGCCAACCTGGTCAAGCTGCCGGACACCATCAGCTTCGAGCAGGCGGCAGCGGTGATGCTCAAGGGTTTGACCGTTCAGTACCTGCTGAAGCAGACCTATGAAGTGAAGGCGGGCGATGTGATCCTGTTCCATGCCGCAGCCGGTGGTGTAGGGTCGCTGGCCTGCCAATGGGCCAAGGCCCTGGGCGCCAAGCTGATCGGCACCGTGAGCTCTGCCGAGAAGGCAGAGCGGGCCAAGGCGCTGGGGGCATGGGCGACCATCGACTACAGCCATGAAGATGTGGCCAAGCGCGTACTGGAGCTGACCGACGGCAAAAAATGCCCGGTGGTGTATGACGGCGTGGGTGCCGACACCTGGCTGACCTCGCTGGACTGCCTGCGCCCGCGTGGGTTGATGGTGAGCTTTGGCAATGCTTCCGGTGCGGTGAGCGGGGTGAACCTGGGGATCCTGGCGCAGAAGGGCTCGCTGTATGTCACCCGGCCGACCTTGGCCACCTATGCCAACAATGCCGAGAACACTCAGGCCATGGCCGATGACCTGTTTGCGATGATTGCGAGCGGGAAGCTGGTTGTGGACATCCAGCAGCGGTATCCACTGAGCGAGGCGGCCAAGGCGCAGGCAGAGCTGTCGGCGCGGCGGACTGTAGGATCGACTGTACTAATCCCCTGAGCCACACACATCCATGTAGGAGCGGGTTTACCCGCGAAGAAGCCACCGCGATGGATGGCACCGGCTTTGCCGGTGTTCGCGGGCAAGCCCGCTCCCACAGGTACTGCGTCGGCTTCGATAGCTTCGCTATGCCTGTGAGGGTCGGTTTGTCAGCGGTGGAGTCGACTCGATGCCATCGAGTATCGCCTCGATCACACCCTCTGCCATCTCAATCGCATGCAGGTTCGACCAGAACATGCCACGGCCTTCTTCACGCATGTAGTCCAAAGCTTTGTAGCCGGTTTCGTAAGCGCTGCGCAGGTACAGGGCTACGTGGACCAGAGCGTCCTCGGCAGAAATGTTTGGGTTGACGGTGAAGAGTGGATCGTGGCCGGCATCGCAGCGGCCGAAGGGGCGGGTGGAGGTGCATGGGAGAGGTGGATCGGGGACTATTTTCTTCATCATTGGAAAATGCTCCTCAAGGCCGCCAACCCTCACTACCACGTGAATGGGTGGCGACTGTACGCGAGGTGGTAGACCCGGGCATTTTCCAATCCAGGCAGGCTCGAAAGCCTCCCACGCACAGCCACCATAGACTGTCATGGAAAAAATGCGTCCGGGCTACCACACCCGATCGCCAAGTTATTCGGCGACGGATAGAGCCTAGAGGCAGAGGTTCCCACTTAGAAGGTGATGGAAGGAGACGCGGTTCGTAGGATATTTCCGAAGTGCCCAGCTGGACAGACATTTTGGTAAAAATCAGAAAACCCTGCGGTGGATTTGGCCCTAACCTGTGGGCATGCCCACAGGGGCCCGAGTCCCGAGCCAGGCCTGTGGATAGGTATCAACCCGGGCGAACGACTTCGCCGGTTGCCAGGTTGCGAATCACACTCGGGTTCTTCCGCCCGCCCAGCGCCCCGCCAAGCACCAGGTCCAACTGGCCATGGAAGTACTGCTCAACCCGCAAGCGGGTCTTCGCCGCCGGGCGCCCGCCAGGGTTGCACGAGGTGGAAATCAGCGGCCCCACCAGCGCGCACAGCTCACGCACCACCGGGTGATCACTGACCCGCAGCGCCACCGTGTCATGCTGCCCGGTCACCCACTCGGGCAACAGGTCCTGGTGCGGCACCAGCCAGGTGTTCGGCCCCGGCCAGGTGCTGCCCATGCGGTCGATCCAGTCTTCGGGGAAGTCCTCGAACAGGAAGTCGAACTGACGGATGTTGTCAGCGATCAGAATCAGCCCTTTATCCACAGGCCGCGACTTCAGCGCCAGCAGGCGATACACCGCGTCCTCGTTCCATGGGTCGCAGCCCAGGCCCCAGACCGCTTCCGTCGGGTAGGCGATTACTGCGCCCGCCCGGATCTCACGTGCGGCTTGTTGCACACGAAAACTGCTCACCATTGCTGTTTCTCCGCCTGAATACCTTGCTTGTGCGCAGTGTACTTAGCCCGCGCGGGCAAACCAACGCCCGGCTTCATTGCTGACCCGGCCTTCCAGCTCCAGCTCGGTCAACTGCGCCAGCACGTCGGCCAGCGGCTGCTCGCTGCAGTGGGCCAGGCTTTCACTGGTCTGGGGTGCGGCATGCAGCAGGGCGAGCAGGGGGTGGTCGAACCTGTCCACAACCGCAGGCGGCAGGTTCTGCCAGCCCTGCAAGCTTTCCAGGATCTGCTCCACAGTTTCCACCAGCAGCGCCCCATCACGAATCAGCTGGTGGCAGCCCTTGGCCCCCGGGTGATGAATGGAGCCCGGAATGGCGTACACCTCACGGCCTTGCTCTGCGGCCAGGCGCGCCGTGATCAGCGAGCCACTGGCGAGGCTCGCCTCAACCACCAGTACACCTAGCGACAGGCCACTGATGATGCGGTTGCGCCGTGGGAAGTTGCCGGGCAGTGGCCCGGCGTCCAGCGGATACTCGGAAACCAGCGCACTGCCGTTGTCGATCATCGCCTGCGCAAGCTCTTGATGGCGCTGTGGATAAAGTTTTTGCAGCCCCGTACCGAGTACGGCAATCGTGCACCCACCGGCCTGCAACGCGGCCCGATGAGCGGCACCGTCGACACCTACCGCCAGCCCGCTGGTGATGGTGAAACCAGCCTGCGCGAGGTAGCGGGAAAATGCCCGGGCGGTGTCGAGCGCCGGGGGTGTGGCACGTCTGCTGCCCACGATCGCCAACTGAGGACGATCGAGCAAGGCTGGTTCGCCAGCGACAAAAAGCAGCGGCGGGGCATCGTCGATTTCTGCCAGCAAGGCTGGGTAGTCTGGGCCGTCCCACATCAGCAAATGCTGGCCAGGGCGCTCTAACCAGGCCATTGCGGCGAGCGCGCCCTCGCGTACCTCGGCACTGCGCCGGGCATCGATGGTGGCTTGGGGGATGCCCAACGCTCGCCAGGCCGAACCGGGAGCGCAAAGCGCACTAGAGGCGCTGCCGAACGCATCCAGCAAGGTGCGAAAACGTCGCAATCCTGTCTCGGGCAAGCGATGCAGGCGTAATCGGGCCTCCAGTTCAGCAGGCGGGCAGAGCGACGAATGGTAACTGGGCATGGGGATCGTCCTTGATCGAAACAGGGCCATCTACGTGGCACAACCTGTGGATAACTCTGTGAGTAACACTTTGAAAAGCTGTCCATTGATTGGGGGCTATCAAGCCCATAGTCACCCTAGACGAGCTTGCCAGGTGCCGAAATCCCCGTTTCCCTTTATTATGTGTGCTCAGTTTTCAACCGAACGCACAGTGACTGCCTGACCTTATGGCCATCTTGAACATTCTCGAATTCCCGGACCCGCGCCTGCGCACCCTCGCCAAACCGGTGACGGAGTTCGACGACGCCCTGCGTCAGCTGATCGACGACATGTTTGAAACCATGTACGAAGCCCCTGGCATCGGCCTGGCCGCTACCCAGGTGAACGTGCACAAGCAGGTTGTGGTCATGGACCTCAGCGAAGACCGCAGCGAACCGCGCGTCTTCATCAACCCGTCGGTCGAAGAGCTGACCCATGACATGGGCCAGTACCAGGAGGGCTGCCTGTCGGTACCGGGCTTCTACGAGAACGTCGACCGTCCGCTGCGTGTCCGGGTCAAGGCCCAGGACCGCGACGGCAAGCCGTTCGAACTGGAATGCGAAGGCCTGCTGGCGGTGTGCGTACAGCACGAATTCGATCACCTCAACGGCAAGCTGTTCGTCGACTACCTGTCGCAGCTCAAGCGCGACCGGATCAAGAAGAAGCTGGAAAAGCAGCATCGCCAGCAAGCCTGATCCCCACCTTCCTGAAGGCTTGCTCCGGCAAGCCTTTTTCTTTTTTGAAGCGAGAACTCCATGCGCATCGTCTTTGCAGGCACTCCAGAGTTTGCCGCCGAACACCTCAAGGCCCTGCTCGACAGCCCCTACGAGATCGTGGCCGTCTACACCCAGCCCGACCGCCCGGCCGGCCGTGGCCAAAAGCTGATGCCAAGTGCGGTCAAGGCACTGGCCGTGGCCCATGACATCCCGGTGTTCCAGCCGCAGACCCTGCGCAATGCCGATGCGCAGGCCGAACTGGCCGCACTGAAACCAGACCTGATGGTAGTGGTCGCCTACGGCCTGATCCTGCCGCAGGTGGTGCTGGATATCCCGCGCCTGGGTTGCATCAACAGCCACGCTTCCCTGCTGCCACGCTGGCGCGGTGCCGCGCCGATCCAGCGTGCCGTGGAAGCCGGCGACGCCGAAAGCGGCGTGACCGTGATGCGCATGGAGGCCGGCCTGGACACCGGGCCGATGCTGCTCAAGGTCGTCACCCCGATCAGCGCCGAGGACACCGGCGGCACCTTGCACGATCGCCTGGCCGAAATGGGCCCGCCCGCAGTCGTTCAGGCCATCGCCGGCCTGGCTGACGGTTCGCTGCAAGGCGAAATACAGGACGATGCCCTGGCCACCTACGCGCACAAACTGAACAAGGACGAAGCGCGTATCGACTGGACCCGCCCGGCCGTCGAGCTGGAACGCCTGATCCGCGCCTTCAACCCATGGCCGGTGTGCCACAGCATGCTGGACGGTGAAAGCGTCAAGGTGCTGGCCGCCAACCTGTCCACAGGCCAAGGCGCCCCGGGCGAGATACTTTCCGCCAGCAAGGACGGCCTCGTAGTTGCGTGCGGTGACCAAGCCCTGAGCCTGACCCGCCTGCAACTGCCTGGCGGCAAGGCATTGAGCTTCAGTGACCTGTTCAACAGCCGCCGCGAGAAGTTCGCCGCCGGCAAGGTGCTGGGCCAATGAACCCACGCCTCGCCGCCGCCCGTGCGCTTGCTGCTGTGCTCAGCGGCAAGGCTTCGCTGAACAGCTCGCTGCCGGCGCAACTGGACAAGGTAGATGAACGCGACCGCGGCCTGACCCAAGACCTGGCGTTCGGCACCGCACGCTGGCAGCCACGCCTCGACCTGCTGGCCGCACAGCTGCTGCAAAAACCCTTCAAAGCAGCCGATGCCGATGTTCAGGCGCTGCTGCTGGTCGGCCTGTACCAGCTGTTCTACACGCGCATTCCGGCCCATGCCGCCATCGGCGAGACCGTGGGCTGTGCCGACAAACTGAAGAAGCCGTGGGCCAAGGGCCTGCTCAATGCCGTACTGCGCCGTGCACAGCGCGAAGGCGAGGAGCTGCTCGCCGGCATGGAGCGCGACCCGGTGGTGCGTACCGCGCACCCGCGCTGGCTGCAAAAAGCGCTGAAAGCTTTCTGGCCAGAGCAGTGGGAAGCCATCTGCGCCGCCAACAATGCCCACCCACCGATGATTCTGCGGGTCAATCGCCGTCACCATAGCCGCGATGCCTACCTGGCACTGCTGGCCGAAGCCGGCATCGGCGCCAGCGCATGCCAGTACAGCCGGGATGGCATCGTGCTGGCCGAAGCCTGCGACGTGCGCGGCCTGCCAGGCTTCGCCGAAGGCTGGGTGAGCGTGCAGGACGAAGCTGCGCAGCTATCTGCCGACCTGCTGGAACTGGCCCCCGGTCAACGCGTGCTCGATGCTTGCTGCGCACCGGGCGGCAAAACCTGCCACCTGCTGGAGGCCGAGGCTGGCCTGGCGCACATGGTGGCCATCGATCTCGAAGCCAAGCGGCTGACCCGCGTGCGAGAAAACCTCGACCGCCTGCAGCTGGACGCCGAGCTGATCGCCTGCGATGCCCGCGACACTGCCAGCTGGTGGGACGGCAAGCCATTCCAGCGCATTCTGCTCGACGCGCCGTGCTCGGCCACCGGCGTGATTCGCCGCCACCCGGACATCAAGCTGACCCGCCAAGCCGACGACATCCCGGCTTTGGCCACGCTGCAAGGCGAGCTGCTCGATGCCCTGTGGCCGACCTTGGAAGTGGGCGGCATGCTGCTATACGCCACCTGCTCCAGCTTGCCGACCGAAAACACTGAAGTGATCAAAGCCTTCCTCGCCCGCACCCCGGGCGCCCGTGAGCTGGACCTGGCGACCGAAGCCGGCCTGCGCCAGCCCCACGGCCGTCAGCTGCTGGCCCAGGAAGGCGGTCACGACGGTTTCTACTATGCCAAGCTGATCAAGATCGCCGCCTCGCGCGGATAAGAACAAAGGATAGGGAGTAGCGCATGAAGATCATCATCCTCGGCGCAGGGCAGGTAGGCGGTACGCTGGCTGAACACCTGGCCAGCGAAGCCAACGACATTACCGTGGTCGACACCGACGGCGACCGCCTGCGCGACCTTGGCGACCGCCTGGACATCCGCACCGTCCAGGGCCGCGGCTCACTGCCGACGGTGCTGCGTCAGGCCGGTGCCGACGACGCCGACATGCTGGTGGCAGTAACCAACAGTGACGAGACCAACATGGTTGCCTGCCAGGTGGCCTATTCGCTGTTCCATACCCCGACCAAGATTGCACGGGTGCGCGAATCGTCCTACCTGACCCGCGAAGAGCTGTTCGACAACGACCATATCCCGGTCGACGTTCTGATCAGCCCCGAGCAGGTGGTGACCAATTACATCAAGCGCCTGATCGAACACCCAGGCTCGCTGCAGGTGATCGACTTCGCCGAGGGCAAGGCCCAGCTCGTGGCAGTGAAGGCCTACTATGGCGGCCCGCTGGTCGGCCAGCAATTGCGCCAGATCCGTGCGCATATGCCCAACGTCGACACCCGCGTGGCAGCCATCTTCCGCCGCGACCGGCCGATCACCCCGCGTGGCGACACGGTGATCGAAGCCGACGACGAGGTGTTCTTCATTGCCGCGAAGAAGGATATCCGTGCGGTGATGGGCGAACTGCGCCGCATCGACGAGACCAATAAACGCATTGTCATCGCGGGCGGCGGGCAGATCGGCGAGCGCCTGGCGGAAGCTATCGAAAGCCGATATCAGGTGAAGATCATCGAGATGAGCCCGGCGCGTTGTCGGCACCTCTCCGATACCCTCGAAAGCACGGTAGTGCTGCAGGGCAGCGCTTCGGACAAAGACCTGATGCTCGAAGAGAACATCGCCGACGCCGATATTTTCCTGGCCCTGACCAACGATGACGAAGCCAACATCATGTCGTCGCTGCTGGCCAAGCGCCTGGGCGCAGGCAAGGTGATGACCATCATCAACAACCCGGCTTATGTCGACCTGGTGCAGGGCGGCGATATCGACATTGCCATCAGCCCGCAGCTGGCTACCATCGGTACCCTGCTGGCGCACGTCCGTCGCGGCGACATCGTCAGTGTGCACTCGCTGCGCCGTGGTGCGGCCGAAGCGATCGAGGCGGTGGCACATGGCGATTCGAAGTCGAGCAAGGTGGTCGGCAAGGCGATCGAGAACATTGCCCTGCCACCGGGAACCACCATCGGCGCGATCATCCGTGACGAAGAGGTGATGATTGCCCACGACGACACCGTGATCGAATCGGGTGACCATGTGATCCTGTTCGTTGTGGATAAAAAGCACATTCGTGATGTGGAGAAGCTGTTCCACGTCGGCTTGAGTTTCTTCTAGGAGAAGAGGGCATGCGCGAATCGCTGGAGAAGATGCTGGCCAAAGGTGTGGATAACCCGCTGCTGAGGTTTGGCCTGGGCAAGGCCTGGCTGGATGAAGGCAACGGCGCTGAAGCAGCGGTGCACCTGGCGCGCTGTGTAGAGCAGGATCCGAAATACTCGGCAGCATGGAAGCTGCTGGGCAAGGCCTATCAGTTGCAGGGCGACCTGGCGGCGGCGCGCAAGGCGTGGGAAGACGGGATCGTGGCGGCGCAGGCCCATGGTGACAAGCAGGCCGAAAAAGAAATGACCGTATTCCTGAAGAAGCTCAACAGAGCAGCGGGTTGACGCGGTCCCTGTAGGAGCGGGTTTACCCGCGAATGCGTCGGTGAATCCAACATCGCATTCGCGGGTAAACCCGCTCCTACCAGAGGGCGGTGAATGGCTTAATACCAGCGCGGCTCGCCAGCCGGGCGCTTCTTGAAGCGCTTCATGCTCCACATGTACTGGCTGGGGTACTCGCGCACATAGCGCTCGACCACCTTGCTCATCGCCGCCGCCGACACATTCACGTCGGTGCTGTACATCTCCTCTGGCGCCGCCTCCAGGAACACCTTGAAGCCCGAGCCATCCGGCAACCGCAGCGCATGCAGGAACACACCTACCGCCTTGCCACCGGCCAGCATGTTCGGCACGAACTTGCTGGTCAGCGCCTGGGTGCCGAGGAACGGTACGAACACGCCCGCCGATTCCGCCGGCTCCGGGTCGGCAGGAATACCCACCTGGCCACCACGGCGCACTTCCTTGATCACGCTGAGGATGCCTTCCTTGGTCGACGGTGCCACGCGATTGCCCATCTGCACGCGCTGCTCGCGCAGCAGATCATCCACCGCCTTCAGCTTCGGCGGGCGGTAGAAGATGATCGGTTTGCACTGGTTGCAGTAGAAGTGGTTCAACACTTCCCAGTTGCCCAGGTGGCTGGTGATGCCGACCACCCCTTTACCTGAGGCCAAAGCCTGCTCCAGCACTTCCAGGCCATGCACTTCCTTGACCAGCTCCAGCGAGCGTTGTGGCGGCCAGATCCAGGCACAGGCACTTTCGACAAAGGATTTACCGATATCCCGCAGCGCCTGGCCCACCAGTTGCTCACGGGCAACCGGGTCCATCTCCGGGAAGCACTTGGCCAGGTTGATCCGTACCACGTTGCGCGAACTGTTGGGGATTTTCCACATCAGCCAGCCAATACCGGCGCCGACACGCTGCACAGCGCCCCAGGGCAGCTTGGCAAACAGGCGCAGCACCCCGACCATCAGGGCGCCCTTGAACTTTTCCACAGGCGAATTCCTTATTTCAGCAAGGCGCGCATTGTAACCCCTCAGCGCAACAAGGCGGCGTAGCGATCGCAGTCGGTGGTGTGGTCCATGACCATGCCGGTGGCCTGCATGAAGGCGTAGCAGATGGTCGGACCGACGAACGTGAAGCCAGCTTTCTGCAAGGCCTTGCTCATTGCCTTGGCTTCATCGGTAACAGCTGGCACGTCGCCGCGCGCCTTGAAGTGGTTGATCTTCGGCGAGCCGCCGACGAACGACCACAGCCATTCGGCAGGGTTATCCACAGCCAGCCAGGCCTGGGCGTTGCGCCGCGCAGCCTTGAGCTTGAGGCGATTGCGGATGATGCCTGCATCCTGCATCAATTCTTCGATGCGTTCGTCGCCCATGGCCGCCAGCTTCACGGGGTCGAAGCCGTACATCACCTGGCGATAACGCTCGCGTTTGCGCAAAACGGTAATCCATGAAAGCCCTGCCTGGAACCCTTCGAGCAAAAGCATCTCGAAGAGCAACGCCGGGTCGCGCTGTGGCATCCCCCATTCCTGGTCGTGGTAGGCCTGGTACAACGGATCGTCGGTACACCAAAAGCAGCGTGGCATAAGGCTCCAATGAGTAGAGGGCGAGGCGAATCAGGTTATACTCCCGCTCTTTACATCCGCATCCCCAGATACAGGTGAATTTCGTGAGCCAGCCTACGCCAGCCGTGCGTACCTTCCAAGACCTGATCCTTGCCCTGCAGAACTACTGGGCAGCTCAAGGTTGTGTGGTACTTCAGCCCTACGATATGGAAGTAGGCGCCGGCACTTTCCACACCGCTACATTCCTGCGCGCCGTGGGTCCAGAAACCTGGAACGCCGCCTATGTGCAGCCGAGCCGTCGTCCTGCCGACGGGCGGTATGGCGAAAACCCCAACCGCCTGCAGCACTACTACCAGTTCCAGGTGGTGCTCAAACCGAACCCGGCCAACTTCCAGGAGCTGTACCTCGGCTCGCTGAAAGCCATCGGCCTGGATCCGTTGGTGCACGACATTCGTTTCGTCGAAGACAACTGGGAATCGCCGACCCTCGGCGCCTGGGGTCTGGGCTGGGAAATCTGGCTCAACGGCATGGAAGTGACCCAGTTCACCTACTTCCAGCAGGTTGGCGGCATCGAGTGCTACCCGGTCACCGGTGAAATCACCTACGGCCTGGAGCGCCTGGCCATGTACATCCAGGGCGTCGATTCGGTGTACGACCTGGTGTGGGCCGACGGCCCGTTCGGCAAGGTCACCTATGGCGACGTGTTCCACCAGAACGAGGTGGAGCAGTCGACCTACAACTTTGAACATGCAAACGTCGACAAACTGTTCGAGCTGTTCGATTTCTACGAAAGCGAAGCCAACCGCCTGATCAAGCTGGAGCTGCCGCTTCCGACCTATGAAATGGTCCTGAAGGCATCGCATACCTTCAACCTGCTGGACGCCCGCCGCGCCATCTCGGTAACCGAGCGCCAGCGTTACATCCTGCGTGTACGTACCCTGGCCCGGGACGTGGCGCAAAGCTATCTGCAAGCCCGCGCACGCCTGGGCTTCCCGATGGCCACCCCTGAACTGCGTGACGAAGTGTTGGCTAAGCTGGAGGCTGCACAATGAGTGCTCAAGATTTTCTGGTAGAACTGGGCACCGAAGAGCTGCCACCCAAGGCCCTCACCAGCCTCGGCGAAGCTTTCCTGGCCGGTATCGAAAAAGGCCTGCAGGCCGCTGGCCTGAACTACACCGGCAAGCAGGTGTACGCCGCGCCGCGTCGTCTGGCCGTGCTGATTCGCCAGCTGGACGTGCAGCAGCCTGACCGCAGCATCAACATCGACGGCCCGCCCCTGCAGGCAGCTTTCAACGCCGAAGGCGAGCCGACCCAGGCTGCGCTGGGCTTCGCCAAGAAGTGCGGTGTCGAACTGGCCGAAATCGACCAGAGCGGCCCCAAGCTGCGCTTCTCCCAGCACATCCCGGGCAAGGCCACCACTGACCTGCTGCCGACCATCGTCGAAGATTCGCTGAACGACCTGCCGATCCCCAAGCGCATGCGCTGGGCGGCCAGCCGTGAAGAGTTCGTGCGCCCAACCCAATGGCTGGTAATGCTGCTGGGCGACCAGGTGGTCGACTGCACCATTCTGTCGCAGAAGGCCGGCCGTGAATCCCGTGGCCACCGCTTCCATCATCCGGAAACCGTGGTCATCACTACCCCGGCCAACTATGTCGAAGACCTGCGTAAAGCTCACGTGCTGGCCGACTTCGCCGAACGCCGCGAGCTGATCAGCAAGCGTACCGCCGAGCTTGCCATGCAGCAGGAGGGCACTGCCATCGTGCCGCCGGCGCTGCTGGACGAAGTGACTGCTCTGGTCGAATGGCCAGTGCCGCTGGTGTGCTCGTTCGAAGAGCGTTTCCTCGAGGTGCCGCAGGAAGCCCTGATCACCACCATGCAGGACAACCAGAAGTACTTCTGCCTGCTGGACAGCGAAGGCAAGCTGCTGCCGCGCTTCATCACCGTGGCCAACATCGAAAGCCGCGACCCGAAGCAGATCGTGCAAGGCAACGAAAAGGTCGTGCGCCCACGCCTGACCGACGCCGAGTTCTTCTTCAAGCAGGACAAGAAGCAGCCGCTGGAAACCTTCAACGAGCGCCTCAAGAACGTGGTGTTCCAGGCTCAGCTCGGCACCGTGTACGACAAGGCGGAACGTGTTTCCAAGCTGGCCGCCTTCGTTGCCCCGCTGATCGGCGGCGACGCCCAGCGCGCTGGCCGTGCCGGGCTGCTGTCGAAGTGCGACCTGGCCACCGAGATGGTCGGCGAATTCCCTGAAATGCAGGGTGTTGCCGGTTACTACTACGCGCTCAACGACGGTGAGCCGGAAGACGTAGCCCTGGCCCTGAACGAGCAGTACATGCCGCGCGGTGCTGGTGCCGAGCTGCCGCAGACCCTCACCGGTGCTGCCGTGGCCATCGCCGACAAGCTCGACACCCTGGTGGGCATCTTCGGCATCGGCATGCTGCCTACCGGCAGCAAGGACCCGTACGCCCTGCGCCGTGCGGCTCTGGGCGTGCTGCGTATCCTGATCGAGAAGCAACTGGACCTGGACCTGACCGGTGCAGTCGAGTTTGCGGTCAAGCAGTTCGGCGCCAAGGTCAAGGCCCCCGGCCTGGCCGAGCAAGTACTGGAGTTCATTTTCGACCGCCTGCGCGCGCGTTACGAAGACGAAGGCATCGACGTGGCCACGTACCTGTCGGTACGCGCACTGCAGCCAGGCTCCGCCCTGGACTTCGACCAGCGCGTACAAGCCGTACAGGCGTTCCGCAAACTGCCGGAAGCCGAGGCCCTGGCCGCGGTGAACAAGCGCGTGTCGAACCTGCTGAGCAAGGCCGAAGGTGCCATCGCCGAGCAGGTCGAGCCGAAGTACTTCGACAATGCCAACGAGTTCTCCCTGTACTCGGCCATCCAGCAGGCCGACCAGGCCGTGCAACCGATGGCTGCAGCACGTCAGTACAGCGAATCGCTGGCCCGCCTGGCGGCCCTGCGTGACCCGGTCGATGCCTTCTTCGAGGCGGTCATGGTCAACGCCGAAGACGCCAAGGTACGTGCCAACCGTTATGCCCTGCTCAGCCGTCTGCGCGGCCTGTTCCTGGGCGTGGCTGACATTTCGCTGCTGGGGTAAGCCTTGAAACTGCTGATTCTCGACCGTGACGGGGTGATCAACTACGACTCCGATGCGTACATCAAGACGCTGGAAGAATGGGTGCCGATCCCCGGTTCGGTCGATGCGATCGCGCAGTTGAGCAAGGCGGGCTGGACGGTGGCCGTGGCCACCAACCAGTCCGGCATTGCCCGTGGCTACTACCCGCTGGCAACCCTTGAGGCCATGCATGCGCGCCTGCGCGCGCTGGTGGCCGAGCAGGGCGGTGAGGTGGGCCATATCGTGTATTGCCCGCATGGGCCGGACGAAGGGTGCGATTGCCGCAAGCCCAAGCCCGGCATGCTGCGGGCGATCGCCGAGCATTACCAGATCGGCCTTGAAGGCGTCTGGTTCGTCGGCGACAGCAAAGGTGACCTGGAGGCCGCCCTGGCCGTCGGTGCACAACCCGTGCTGGTGAAGACCGGCAAGGGCGAGCGGACCCTGGAAAAAGGCGTCCCGGAAACTACACTGATTTTCGACGATCTGGCAGCTATCGCCAGAGAACTAATTTAAACAGTGCGCCTTCTGGCGCATTTTTCTTCAGGCGGGCATGCCCCGCAATGGTACAAGCCACTATGTCGATCCTGCAGGCGATCAGAATCTTTCTTTTTTACCTGCTGCTGGGCACCAGTTCGCTGCTGTGGTGCTCGCTGAGCTTCTTCGTCGCGCCGTTCCTGTCGTTCCCCAAGCGCTACAAGTTCATCAATGTGTACTGGTGCCGCTGCGCGCTGTTTCTGGTGCGCACCATCCTGGGCATCGACTACAAGATCACTGGCGCCGAGAACGTGCCAGCTGAGCCTTGCGTGATTCTGTCCAATCACCAGAGCACCTGGGAAACCTTCTTCCTGTCCCAGTACTTCTCGCCGCTTAGCCAGGTGCTCAAGCGCGAGCTGCTGTATGTACCGTTCTTCGGCTGGGCCATGGCCATGCTGCGGCCCATCGCGATCAACCGCGACAACCCCAAGGAAGCGTTGCGCCAGGTGGCGAGCAAAGGTGACGAACTGCTCAAGCAGAAGACGTGGGTGCTGATTTTCCCAGAAGGCACCCGTGTGCCGTTCGGCACCATCGGCAAGTTCTCGCGCGGCGGTACCGCCCTGGCCGTGAATGCCGGGCTGCCGGTGCTGCCGATTGCCCACAACGCTGGCAAGTTCTGGCCCAAGACCGGTTGGGGCAAGCGTGCCGGTACAATCGAAGTGGTAATTGGTGAGCCGATGTACGCCAACGGCACGGGGCCACGTGCCATTGCCGAACTCAACGACCGCGCTGCAGCTTGGAACGAAGCGACCCAGCGGGCCATGGGATCGCTGCCGCCAGCTGCGGAAAAACCTCAGGAGCAGATGGCTTGACCTTCTGTGGATAACTTGTGTGCAGTTTTTGGATTAAATGCTTGAATTGATACCTAAGTGTATGAATTTTCTAGTTATTTCTTTGTATGAATTTTTTCTGAAAATCGTGCATAAGTTTTTTTGAGGCATAAGAAAACCGGCTTTTACAGCCGGTTTTTTTATGGCATGTGGACATCAGACTTTGTCGATATCTACATCCTTGGTTTCTCTCAGACAGAAGATCCCAACCACCAGGCTGATCCCGGTCACCAGCACCGGGTACCACAGCCCGTAGAAGATATCCCCGGTATAGACCACCAGCGCAAACGATACGGTAGGCAGGAAACCACCGAACCAGCCATTACCAATGTGGTAGGGCAGCGACATCGAGGTGTAGCGGATGCGGGTCGGGAACAGCTCGACCATCACCGCCGCCAACGGGCCATAGGTCATGGTCGCGATCAGGATCATCGCCACGATCAGTACCACCACCATTACTTGGTTAACCTGCGCAGGGTCCGCCTTGGCCGGGTAACCAGCCTGCTCGATTGCAGTACGCATGGCGGTTTCGTCAAAGCCGTTGATGGTCTTGTCACCGATGTTGACCACCACTTCACTGCCGGCCACGCTTACCGAGCTGTACGGCAGGCCCTGCTTGACCAGGAAGGTCTTGACCTTGTCGCACGGGCTGTCAAAACGAGCCTTGCCCACTGGGTCGAACTGGAATGTGCAGCCTTGCGGGTCGGCGGTGACCACGATCGGCGCCTGACGGCTGGCAGCGTCGATCTGCGGGTTGGCGTAGTGGCTCAGCGCCTTGAACAGTGGGAAGTACAGTACCGTGGCCAGCAACAGGCCGAGCATCAGGATCGGCTTGCGGCCGATACGGTCGGACAACCAGCCAAAAAACACGAAGAACGGCGCGCCAATCACCACGCTGATGATGAGCAGGGTGTTGGCCTGAGCCGAGTCCATTTTCAGCATCTGGGTCATGAAGAACAGAACGTAGAACTGCGCCGTGTAGAAGGTCACAGCCTGACCCGCGTTGATGCTGAACAGGGCGGTAAGCACCACTTTCAGGTTTGGCCAGGAGGTGAATGACTCACGGATGGGCGACTTGCTGACCTTGCCCTGAGCCTTCATTTTCACAAATGCCGGCGACTCGTGCATGCTCATGCGAATCCAGGTGGAGATCGCCAGCAGCACGATCGACAGCAGGAACGGCAAGCGCCAGCCCCAGGTTTCGAACTGGTCGCCACTGACATACCGGCTACCCAGCACCACCAACAGCGACAACAACAGGCCCAACGTTGCGGTGGACTGGATGAAACCGGTATGCAAGCCACGCTTGCCGGGCGGCGCATGCTCGGCCACGTAAGTGGCGGCACCGCCATACTCACCGCCCAGCGCCAGCCCCTGAAGCATGCGCAGGATCACCAGGATGATCGGTGCGGCGATGCCGATGCTGGCGTAGGTGGGCAACAACCCCACAGCGAAAGTGGACAGGCCCATCAGCACGATGGTGACCAGGAAGGTGTACTTGCGCCCGATCATGTCACCCAGGCGGCCGAACACCAGCGCGCCAAACGGCCGCACCAGAAAGCCCGCAGCAAAGGCCATCAGGGCGAAGATGAAAGCGGTGGTATCGTTCACGCCAGCGAAGAACTGCTTGCTGATGACCGCTGCCAGCGCACCATAGAGAAAAAAGTCATACCACTCGAAAACCGTCCCGAGGGATGACGCGAAAATGATCTTGCGTTCTTCACGGCGGCTGGAGCTGCTGGCCGCCGCACCCTGCTCTTGGATGTAATCCGACATCGTTGCTGTCCTCGGCCCTTAGGCCACAGTGATTATTCTTGTTGTTCCACTGTCGGCGACTTCTGACCGCAAGCCGCCGGTACTGCACGCACCCGGGTCAGGGCGTCGGTAACGCGTCTTCGTTCAGGTAGGTCTGGGTAGCCGCTCCTTTGAGGATCAGTTGCGCCGCCTTTTCGGCGATCATCAGGGTGGGGGAACAGGTATTGCCGGACGTTATCTGCGGCATGATCGAAGCATCAGCGACACGAAGACCGGGGATGCCATGCACGCGCAGCTGGTTATCCACAACGTCCATGGCACCGTTGCCCATGCGACAGGTACCGACCGGGTGGAAGATGGTGGTGCCGATCTTGCCAGCGGCCTCGAACAGTTCTTCCTCGCTTTGCAGCGCTGGGCCCGGCAAATATTCCTTGGGCTCGAAAGCAGCGAGGGCAGGGGCCTGGACGATACGCCGGGTAAGGCGAATGGCATCGGCAGCAACCCGCAAGTCCTGCGGAGCACTGAGGTAATTGGGGTCGATCAGCGGCGTGCTGTTCATGTCGGTGCTGCAGATGTCGATGCGCCCGCGACTGACCGGGCGCAAGTTGCACACCGAAGCCGTAAAGGCCGGGAACTGATGCAACGGCTCACCGAAGCGTTCCAGTGACAGCGGCTGCACGTGATACTGAAGGTTGGCGGTGGCCTGTTCAGGGCTTGAACGCACGAACGCGCCTAACTGGCTCGGCGCCATGGCCAGCGGCCCGCTACGGTCGTAGAGGTAACGCAGGCCCATGCCCATCTTGCCCCACAGGCTGTTGGCCATCTGGTTCAAGGTACGGGTGTTGCGGATCTGGTAAATCAGGCGCAGTTGCAGGTGGTCCTGCAAGTTGCCACCAACGCCTGGCATATCGTGGCGAACACCAATGCCCAAGCTTTCCAGCAACTGACGCGGGCCGATGCCGGAGCGCTGGAGAATGCCCGGTGAACCTACCGCCCCAGCACAGAGAATGATCTCGCGGCGCGCCGCAAACTCATGCCAGGTCCCTTGCCAGAGCGCCTTCACCGCCCTTGCGCGGGTGTTGTCGAGCAGTACCTGGTCAACCTGCACGCCGGTCAGCACAGTGAGGTTGGCGCGATCCTTGATCGGCCGCAGGAAAGCTTTGGAAGCGTTCCAGCGCACCCCACTGCGCTGGTTGACCTGAAAATATCCACAACCCTGGTTGTCGCCGGTGTTGAAATCGTCGACCTTGCCAATACCACTCTGCTCGGCGGCATCACGGAAAGCATCAAGAATCGGCCAGCTGTAGCGTTGGCGCTCGACCCGCCATTCGCCCTCCGCGCCATGGTGCTCGCTGGCGCCGGCAAAGTGGTTTTCGCTGGCCTTGAACAGGGGTAACACATCTTTCCACGCCCAGCCGTCGTTGCCTTGCGCGGCCCAATGGTCATAGTCGGCGGCTTGGCCCCGCATGTAGATCATGCCGTTGATCGACGAACAGCCACCTAGCACCTTGCCCCTTGGATAACCCAAAGCGCGACCGCCGAGGCCAGGCTGTGCCTCGGTCTTGAAGCACCAGTCTGTGCGCGGGTTGCCGATGCAGTAGAGGTAACCGACGGGGATGTGGATCCAGGGATAATTGTCGCGGCCCCCCGCCTCCAGCAGCAGCACGCGGCAGGAAGGGTCGGCGGACAAACGATTGGCCAGCAGGCATCCGGCGGGACCGGCCCCTACGACCACGTAGTCGAAGACAGAATCGGCTGATGGCATGTGCAACCTCGCGCCTGTTTTTTATTCTTGTCCCGATCCATCTTAGTGAGTAATTTCGTGGATGAAACACGAGATTTCGCGCAGCCGCTGTGTGTTTTAGCACAGTGGCAAGCCTGT
Organism: Pseudomonas sp. USTB-Z; assembly: GCF_019691255.1. Taxonomy (NCBI): domain Bacteria; kingdom Pseudomonadati; phylum Pseudomonadota; class Gammaproteobacteria; order Pseudomonadales; family Pseudomonadaceae; genus Pseudomonas; species Pseudomonas sp. USTB-Z. The sequence continues at coordinate 153,893 of NZ_JAECZP010000011.1, read as the reverse complement.
ACCGACCTTTTCGCGGGCTCGCCCGCACCTCAGGGATCACGTTACCTTCAGGGTGTTCACCGCACCTGTGGGGCATGCCCGTGAAGAGGCCGGAACGAACTGCCATAAAGGACAAGCATGTTCGACTGGAATGATCTGCGGTTTTTCCTCGAGTTGCAGCGCAGCGGCCGCCTGCTGACCGCCGCCAAGCGCCTGAACACTACCCACAGCACCGTGGCCCGGCATATCGAGAGCATCGAGCAGAGCCTGGGGACCGCGCTGTTCGTGCAGCATGCCCAGGGCTACGAGCTGACCCCCTCGGGCCAAGCCCTGCTCAAGCATGCCGAAGCCATGGAGAACGTCGCCTTGCTGGCACAAGAGGAAATCACCCAGGCCATCACCCCGCTGGGCAAGATTCGTCTGGGGGTAACCGAAGGCATCGGCATCATGTTCTTCACCCCACGCATGAACGCGTTGTTCGAGCGCTACCCCGGCCTGGAGGTGGAACTGGTAGCGGTGCCGCGTTTCGTCAGCATCCTCAACCGCGAGGCAGAAATCAGCATCCATCTGGAGCGACCCAACGCCGACCTGCTGATCACCCGCAAACTCACCGACTACCGCTTGGCGCTGTACGCCAGCCAGGACTACCTGGACCGCGCACCGCCACTGCGCAACCGCGAAGACTTGGCCCGGCACAGCTGGATCGGCTACGTCGACGATTTGCTGTTCAGCCAGGAACTGCTGTTTCTCAACAGTTTCTGCCGAGCACCCAACGTGGTGTTTCGCAGCACCAGCGTGATCGCCCAGCAAGCCGCCGCCCGCGCCGGGCTGGGCATCGCCGTGCTGCCCAACTACATGGCCCGCCACGACCCGACACTGGTGCGCGTGCTGCCGGGAGAAACCATCCAGCGCAGCTACTGGATCTGCACCCGCCGTGAGCTGCACAAGTCTGTGCGCCTGCGGGTGGTGTGGGACTACCTGCTGGCGTTGTGCGCGGCCGAACAGAGCGAGTTGCTAGCCGAGTAGCGCTTTGCCCGCCAACAACAGGGCAGCGGCCCAACCTGCCACGGCAAACATCTGCTGCAGACGCGGCCCGGCCAACCTGGCTGCCAAGGGTCGCGACAGCAGCAGGCCAAGCACCGCGCCGACGGCAAACGGGGCGCCAACCTGCCAGTGCATGACGCCCGCAAGGCTGGCGCTGACCACACTGCCGGTAGAGACCAAGGCAATCACCGCCAGCGAAGTGGAAACGATGCTGGCCATGCGCAGGTTGGTGTAGCGGTTCAGGGCAGGGATGATGACGAACCCCCCACCCACGCCGAGCAGGCCGGACAACAACCCGGACAAGGCACCCGTGAATGCCAATGCGCGCGCGCAGGGTAGGGTCCAGCGCAAACGCCCCTGCAACGGGTTCAGCACACACGGCTCGATAAAGCGATGAGCGTCATTGGCTTCGCCACGCAGTTCTTTGGCCGCCTTGCGCCATATGCGCAGGCAGGCATAAACCAGCACGCCAGCGAATACCACCTGCAACGGTGCATTCGGCAGGCGGTGCGCCAGCATCAGCCCGAACGGCGCTGCTGCCACACCAACCAACGCAATGAACAGCGCAGCCCGATAACGTACCAGCCCTTGGCGCAAGCCCAGCACTGCGCCAACCGCTGCAGCCAAACCTACAGCCAACAGGCCCACCGGTGCCGCTTCGACCATCGATAACCCCAGGCCGAACACCAGTAAGGGTACAGCGAGAATGCCACCGCCTGCGCCGGTCAGCGCCAGCACAGCGCCGATGATTGCGCCAAGGCCCGCCCCTAACAGTTGATGCTCGATCACTGCCCACCCTCGGCTACCAGCTGCGGGCGTGCCAACCACTCGCGCCCCTTGAGCATGCCTTGCCAGTACAACGGTGGCAGCGCCTGTGCCTTGAGCAGCCAGGCCAGGCGTGTCGGCTTGCGGCCATCGAGTAACCAGTTGGGGAAGCTCGGTGCCAGCTTGCCGCCATAGGTGAATTCGGCCAGGACGATCTTGCCGCGCTCGACGGTAAGCGGGCACGAGCCATAGCCGTCGTACTGGGCCAGGGTCGCCAGCCTGCCCAGCGCCACCAGCACATTGTTGGCAACCACCGGTGCCTGCTTGCGCGCCGCAGCGGCGGTCTTGGCATTGCTGGTGTTAGCCACGTCACCCAAGGCATGAACGTTGGTGTATTTGCGATGGCGCAGGGTATGCGGATCGACGTCAACCCAGCCGGCGCTATCAGCCAAGGGGCTTTCGCGAATGAAGTCTGGCGCCACCTGTGGCGGTACCACGTGCAGCATGTCGAAGGCCTCGATGCGCGTTTCGCTGCTGCCATCGGGCAGGGTACGCAAGAATGTAGCGCGCTTTCCCGGGCCGTCTACGGCAACCAACCGGTGAGAGAAGTTGAGGTCGACGGCGTATTTTTCGATGTACTTCATCAGCGCGGGCACGTAGTCCGCGACACCGAACAGTACGGCACCCGCATTGTAGAAGCTGGCTTTCACCGCCCCCAAATGGCCATGGCGCAGCCAGTGGTCACAAGACAGATACAGCGCCTTCTGTGGTGCACCGGCGCACTTGATCGGCATGGGCGGCTGGCTGAACAGCGCGCGTCCTTGCTTGAGCTTTTGCACCAGTTCCCAGGTATAGGGCGCCAGGTCGTAGCGGTAGTTGGAGGTGACACCGTTGCGGCCCAGGGTCTCGCTGAGCCCATCGATGGCCGCCCAGTCCAGCTTGAGGCCGGGGCAGACGATCAGCTGTTCATAGCTGATGGCGCGAGCATCATCGAGGATGACCAACTGGCCCAACGGGTCGAATCCCTTTACCCGCGCCTTGACCCAGCGCACACCGCGAGGAATGGTCGACGCCATGGTGCGAGCAGTGCTGGGTGCCTTGAACACACCGGCACCGACCATGGTCCAGCCGGGTTGGTAGTAGTGCACTTCGGCAGGGTCGATCAAGACGACGTCCAATGATGGGTCGCGGCTGATCAGGCTGGAAGCAGTGGCGATCCCGGCGGCACCGGCACCGACGATGACCACCTTGTGGTGGTCGGTATTGGCAGGGGACAACAAGGCAGGCATGGCGGCAAATCCTGGAAATCTGATTATGGGGGCAGGGCGGTTACAGCTTGTTCAGCGGGATCTTCAGATAGCTCACGCCGTTCGTCTCCGGAGGGGGTAGTTGGCCGCTACGCATGTTCACCTGCACCGAAGGCAGGATCAGTACGGGCATTTCGAGCGTCTTGTCACGGGCTTCGCGCATGGCAACGAAGCTGTCCTCATCGATACCCTGATGGATGTGAATGTTGCTGGCGCGCTGCTCGGCGACAGTTGTGACGTACTGCATGTCGCGGCCACCCGGCAGGTAGTCGTGGCACATGAACAACCGAGTCTGGTCGGGGAAAGCCAGCAGGCGACGGATTGAGCGGTACAAGGTGCGGGCATCGGCCCCGGGGAAGTCGCAGCGGGCGGTGCCGTAATCGGGCATGAACAAGGTGTCTCCAACGAACACCGCGATCTCGCCGGCATCTTCGATCATGAAACTCATGCACGCGGGTGTGTGCCCAGGCGTGTGCAACGCACGGGCCTGCAGGTTGCCAATACGGAAACCTTCCTCATCTTCGAGCAGCACATCGAACTGGCTGCCATCACGGGCGAAGCCGGGCTCTGCGTTGAACAAGGCGCCAAACACTTTCTGCACCTGGGTAATGTGCGCGCCAATTGCGGTATGGCCGCCCAGCTTTTCTTTCAGGTAGGCAGCCGCTGAAAGGTGGTCAGCGTGCACATGGGTTTCCAACACCCACCGCACGCTGGCGTTCAGTTCATTCACACGCTCGACCAAGCGATCAGCCGAAGCGCTACAGGTGCGCCCGGACTTGGGGTCGTAATCCAGCACGCTGTCGATCAATGCGCATTGTCGGGTTTCACGGTCCATGACCAGGTAGCTGATGGTCGAGGTCGCCTCGTCGTAGAAGGCGTCCACGTGAAGGTTGTTGCCGATGATCATCACGTTCTCCAATTTATCCGCCCCGCCTTGTACAGGCGTAGGCAGTGACAGGAGCTTTATCAAGATGCATGCCAGGCTTTTTGCCACTCACTGGCCAATAAAACCGGCCAGTTGCAGACCGCTGCGGGCAAAACTGGCAGCCCAGGTGGCAGTCGACTGACAGCCAATGGCAGTGTTTGGCAGTCCTTGTTACCCTGCGTCGGTCATCCATACGGTGCCGACATGCCTGAAGCCCATCCTCTCATCCTAGCTCTGGTTTCCTACCTCGAGCACGATGCCCTTCCGACCATCGTGTTGGACACCGACTACAACATCCTCGCCGCCAATGCGGCCTATCGCCGTCAGTTTGGCCGGCATGATCAGGCCCCACTGGGCGAGAAGTGCCACAGGGTTTCGCACCACTACGCTGTGCCGTGCGACCAGGCTGGCGAACATTGCCCGATGCGCAAGGCGTGGGACAGCAAGGTACCGGAGCGGGTATTGCACATTCATCACACACCACGTGGCCCGGAGCATGTGGATGTGGAGTTGCGGCCGATCCTGGATGAGCAGGGCAAGGTAGTGGCCTTTGTCGAACGCCTCACCACCATCACCCTCGCTTCGGCCCAGCCACAGGAGCAGGGGTTGGTCGGCCGCGCGCCAACCTTCAAGGCCGCGCTGGCCAGCCTGCAGCGTGCGGCACCGGCGCAGATCCCGGTGTTGCTGCAGGGTGAATCAGGGACCGGCAAGGAGCTGTTCGCCCGTGCAGTGCACATGGGCAGCCCCAGGGCCAACGGCCCACTGGTGGTGGTCGACTGCACCGGCCTGACCGAGTCGTTGTTCGAGAGTGAACTGTTCGGCTATGAGAAGGGCGCGTTCACCGGGGCGAATCAGCGCAAGATCGGCTTGGCCGAGGCGGCGCATGGCGGCACCTTGTTCCTCGATGAAATTGGTGAAGTGCCGCTGGCGATGCAGGTGAAGTTGCTGCGCCTGATAGAGTCCGGGAGTTTCCGTCCCGTGGGCAGCCTGCGCACTGTGCATTCGGATTTCCGCCTGATATCGGCCACCCATAAACCACTTAAACAAATGGTCGCGGATGGCTCCTTCCGTGAAGACCTGTATTACCGCATCAGCGGCTTTCCGATTCGTCTGCCTGCATTGCGCGAACGGGTGGAAGATCTGCCGCTGCTCGCACAGAGCCTGCTGCAGCGCATGGCCGGCCAGCCGACGCCCAGGCTGAGTGAAGACGCCTTGCAGCAACTTGCATTGCATCCGTTTCCGGGCAATATCCGCGAACTGCGCAACATTCTGGAACGCGCGCGTTTGTTTGCCGATGACGGTGTGATCAGGCCAGAGCATTTACCGGAAGACACTGGACTGACTGGCGCGGCTAAAGGAAGCGGCCGTCGCAATGACCTGGGTGAGCTGGCGCAGGCGCTGGAGCAGTTCAAAGGCTCGCGCAGTGAACTGGCCAGTCATCTTGGCATGAGTGAACGCACGCTGTATCGCCGCTTGAAAGCGCTCGGGCTGAACTGAAAGAACGCCAGACTTTACCGGACCTTTACCTGCGCCCTGACATTGAAAGGGAAAAATCGTGGTCTGATCAGTTAACCGAACCTGGCAATCAATACTTGCCAGGCGATTAACAGGCAGAGGACCGCATCAAAATGAAGAAAGCCCTAACCGTGATCTGCGCCGGGCTCATGCTCAGCACACCGCTGGCAAGCTTCGCGCAACCGGGCCCGCCTGATCGGCATGATGGCGGCCCATCGCACCAAGGCAACCCGCCACAGGGTCAACCACAGCACCAGGGCCGACATGACAATGGCCGCGGTCCTGCTTACCGTGATCCAAACTTCCACCCACAACAAGGCATGCCGATACCTCATAAGCAGTGGCAGCGGGGTCATGCCGTTGATCCACATTACCGTGGAGACCGTTACTGGGTAACTGACTGGAAAGCGCGCCACCTGTATGCGCCACCTCGTGATCATCGTTGGCTGTATGTGAATGGCGACTATGTGCTGGTGGCTATTGCCAGCGGTGTGATCGTGAACATTCTCACCGGCTACTGATTGTTTGCAGACACTAAAAAGCCCGCATCAGCGGGCTTTTTAGTGTCTGGCGAATTACACCTGATCAGAAGTCCAGGTTCGACACCGACAGCGCGTTACTTTCGATGAAGTCACGACGCGGCTCGACTGCATCACCCATCAGGGTGTTGAAGATCTGGTCAGCGGCGATGGCATCTTCGATAGTGACCTTGAGCATACGGCGAACGGTCGGGTCCATGGTGGTTTCCCACAGTTGGTCCGGGTTCATCTCACCCAGCCCTTTGTAGCGCTGAATCGTATGGCGCTTGGTGGTCTCGTTCATCAGCCAATCCAGGCCCTCTTTGAACTCGACGATTGCCTTGCGGCGTTCACCACGCTGCACGTACGCACCTTCACCCAACAGACTCGAAAGCTTGGCACCAATGTTGACTACGGTACGGTAGTCATTGCTGCCGAAGAAATCGCGGTTGAACGTGATGTAGCTGGCCAGACCGTGAGAGGTAATTTCCACTTCAGGCAGCCACACGTTGCGCTCTTTGTCTTCACGCAAGCTGGCGTTGTAAGCCAGGCCAGACTTCTGGCTGGAGTTCAGACGCGCCTGGAACTGGGCCAGCCAGGCCTGCATCACTGCGTGGTCACCCAACTGCTCCAGGGTCACCTCAGGCAGGTAGACGAAGTGCTCAGTCAGCTCTTCCGGGTACAAACGCGACAGGCGCTTGAGAGTCTTCATGACACTACGGAACTCATTCACCAGCGCTTCCAGCTGCACGCCGGAAACTGCTGGCGCCGATTCGTCCAGGTGCAGGCTGGCATCTTCCAGAGCCGACTGGGTCATGTACTCTTCCATGGCCTCATCGTCCTTGATGTACTGCTCCTGCTTACCTCGTTTCACCTTGTACAGCGGCGGCTGGGCAATATAGATGTAGCCACGCTCGACCAGCTCCGGCAGCTGACGGAAGAAGAAGGTCAGCAGCAGCGTACGGATGTGCGAACCGTCAACGTCAGCATCGGTCATGATGATGATGTTGTGATAACGCAGTTTGTCGATGTTGTACTCTTCACGGCCGATACCACAGCCCAGCGCAGTGATCAGCGTGCCCACTTCCTGGGACGAAATCATCTTGTCGAAGCGCGCTTTCTCGACGTTGAGGATTTTACCCTTCAGCGGCAAGATCGCCTGGGTACGACGGTTGCGGCCTTGCTTGGCTGAGCCACCCGCAGAGTCACCCTCCACCAGGTACAGTTCGGAGAGAGCAGGATCCTTCTCTTGGCAGTCGGCCAGCTTGCCCGGCAGACCCGCGATATCCAGCGCACCTTTACGGCGGGTCATCTCACGGGCTTTACGGGCGGCTTCACGGGCGCGAGCGGCGTCGATCATCTTGCCAACGACGGCCTTCGCCTCGTTCGGGTTTTCCAAGAGGAAATCGGCGAAGTACTTGTTCATCTCTTGCTCTACGGCGGTTTTCACCTCCGAGGAGACCAGCTTGTCCTTGGTCTGCGAGCTGAACTTCGGGTCCGGTACCTTCACCGAGATGATTGCGGTCAGGCCTTCACGGGCGTCGTCGCCAGTGGTTGCCACCTTGTTCTTCTTGGCCAGGCCTTCCTGCTCGATGTAGCTGTTAAGGCTACGGGTCAGCGAGGAACGGAAGCCCACCAGGTGGGTGCCGCCATCTCGCTGCGGAATATTGTTGGTAAAGCACAGCAGGTTTTCGTTGAAGCTGTCGTTCCATTGCAGGGCGACTTCAACACCCACGCCATCGTCACGCTGAACGTTGAAGTGGAAAACCTGAGAGTTGACCGGCGTCTTGTTGGTGTTCAAGTACTCGACGAACGCACGCAGACCGCCTTCGTACTTGAAGAACTCTTCCTTACCGCTGCGCTCATCCTTCAGCAGAATGCCAACGCCCGAGTTGAGGAACGACAGTTCGCGGATGCGCTTGGCCAGGATGTCCCAGCTGAAGTGAATGTTCTTGAAGGTTTCAGCCGATGGCTTGAAGTGGATGTGGGTACCCGTGGTTTCACTGTCACCGACAACCGCCATAGGCGCTTGTGGAACACCGTGAACGTAAGTCTGTTCCCAGATCTTGCCGCTACGGCGAACAGTCAGAACCAGCTTCTCGGACAGGGCGTTCACAACCGACACACCGACACCGTGCAGACCGCCGGATACTTTGTAGGAGTTGTCGTCGAACTTACCGCCGGCGTGCAGCACAGTCATGATGACCTCGGCTGCGGAAACGCCTTCTTCCTTATGCACATCGACCGGAATGCCGCGACCGTTGTCGCGCACACTGATAGATTCGTCCGGATGGATGATGACAGTGATGTCATCGCAGTGACCGGCGAGGGCTTCGTCGATCGAGTTGTCGACCACCTCGAAGACCATGTGGTGCAGGCCACTACCATCATCGGTGTCGCCAATGTACATGCCGGGACGCTTGCGTACGGCATCCAAACCTTTCAGCACCTTGATGCTGGAGGAGTCGTACGTTTGATTTTCGCTCATGCCTTCACTCCCGATGGTCGTGGGTCTGGGTGATACGGCCTTGTTCCACGTGGAACAAAGCAACTGGCGTTTCCGTCTGCCAGCCTTCCCTCAGTAATTCGTGATCTACACAGGTGATGAACACCTGGCAGCGTAATTCTTCAAGCAAGCGGCACAGTGCGCGGCGATGCTGGTCATCCAGTTCGGACGGCAAGTCATCCACGAGATAAATACAGTGACCGCGGCGAGCCTGACTAACGAGGTGGCCTTGGGCAATGCGCAATGCGCATACCACCAACTTTTGCTGACCACGCGACAGGATGTCGGCTGCGTTATTGCCAGCCAACCGCAAACGCAGATCAGCACGCTGCGGACCGGCTTGGGTATGGCCCATCTGCTGATCGCGAAGGAGGGAGGAGGCGAGCACTTCTTGCAGTTCCCGGTCCTTGTCCCAGCCTCGGTAGTAGCTTAGGGTCAACCCGTCCAGCTCGACCAGTTCGCTCAGGGTTCGCTCGAAGACGGGCTTCAAGGCCTTGATGTAGTTGCGACGGTATTCATCTATTTCCGCGCTAGCCAGGCACAATTCCCGGTCCCAGGCGGCTTGCGAAGCTGGGTCAAGTGTACCATGACGCAACCATGAGTTCCGCTGCCGCAGCGCCTTCTGAAGGCGTTGCCAGGCTGGCAGAAAACGAGGTTCCACGTGGAACACCCCCCAGTCCAGAAACTGGCGGCGTATTTTTGGGGCGCCTTCAAGCAGCCGGAAACTGTCTGGGTTGATGAGCTGGAGCGGCAGTAACTCAGCCAATTGCGCGGCGCTGCGCGCATTCTGCCCATCGATGCGGATAGTAAACTCCCCTTGTCGCTCACGGGACACACCCAGGTTGCTCGTACCACCCTCCGTCAGCTGAACCTCGCCGAAAACAGTACAGGCAGCCTGTTCGTACTGAATAACCGGATTCAGGCGGGTGCTGCGAAATGAACGGGCCAGGCCGAGCAAATGCACGGCTTCGAGCACGCTGGTCTTGCCGCTGCCGTTGGAGCCGTAAAGGATGTTGATGCGGGGGGAGGGTAAGAGTGTCACCGGGTGCAAGTTGCGCACCGCGGTGACCATGATACGTCGAAGGGACATTTCGCCTGCTACAGGTTACAGGCGCATCGGCATGACAACGTAGGAAGAATCGTCATTGCCAGCTTCCTGCAGCAGCGCACTGCTGTTTGAATCGGACAAGATCAGACGAACTTGCTCAGTAGTCATCACGCCCAGCACGTCCAGCAAGTAGCTGACGTTGAAACCAATCTCCAGCGAGCTACCTTCGTAGTCCACGCTGATTTCTTCTTCAGCTTCTTCCTGCTCAGGGTTGTTAGCCTGGATCTTCAGTTGACCGGCAGCCAGTTGCAGGCGAATACCGCGGTACTTTTCGTTGGAAAGAATCGCAGTACGGCTGAAAGCTTCACGCAGCGCCTGGCGGTCTCCGACAACCAGCTTGTCACCGCCTTTGGGCAGTACGCGCTCGTAGTCCGGGAACTTGCCGTCCACCAGCTTGGAGGTAAAGGTGAACTCGCCAGTAGTGGCGCGGATGTGATGCTGGCCCAGCACGATGCTGACCATACCTTCAGGATCGGTCAGCAGGCGCGCCAACTCCAGGATACCTTTACGCGGCACGATGACCTGGTGTCGATCCTCCTGCTCGATCGGCGCGCTCATCGAGCAAAGCGCCAAGCGGTGACCGTCGGTGGATACGGCCCGCAACGTGTTGCGGGAAACCTCAAGCAGCATGCCGTTGAGGTAATAGCGCACATCCTGCTGGGCCATGGCGAAGCTGGTTCGCTCGATCAGGCGGCGCAGCTTGCTCTGCTCCAGGTTGCAGGTCAGCGAACCCGGGCCTTCTTCCACAGTCGGGAAGTCATTGGCAGGCAGGGTCGACAGGGTGAAGCGGCTGCGGCCGGCCTTTACCAACAATTTCTGCTCATCGACCTTGATATCGATCAGGGCGTCGTTAGGCAGGCTTTTGCAGATGTCCATCAGCTTGCGCGCCGGAACAGTGATCTCGCCAGGCTCGGCCGGCTCTTCCAGTTGCACGCGGCCTACCAGCTCGACTTCCAGGTCGGTACCGGTCAACGACAGTTGCTGGCCTTGTACGACCAGCAATACGTTGGACAGGACCGGCAAGGTCTGACGGCGCTCGACGACACCGGCGACCAGTTGCAGGGGTTTCAACAGGGCTTCGCGTTGAATGGTGAAATGCATGGTCTAGTCCCTTGCCTTCAATTAGCTGCGCAGACGGCCATCAGGTCGTCAGCGTCCGCAGCAGGTTCTTGTAGTCCTCGCGGATGTCCGCGTCGGATTCCTTCAGTTCATTGATTTTGCGGCAGGCGTGCAGCACGGTCGTATGGTCGCGACCACCGAACATGTCGCCGATTTCCGGCAGACTGTGGTTGGTCAACTCCTTGGACAGGGCCATGGCTACCTGACGCGGGCGCGCGACAGAACGCGAACGACGCTTGGACAACAGATCGGAGATCTTGATCTTGTAGTACTCAGCGACGGTACGCTGAATGTTATCCACACTGACCAGTTTGTCTTGCAGCGCCAACAGATCCTTGAGCGATTCACGAATCAGCTCGATGGTGATGTCACGCCCCATGAAATGCGAGTGAGCGATAACCCGCTTCAGTGCACCTTCCAGCTCACGGACGTTGGAGCGAATGCGCTGAGCGATGAAAAAGGCTGCGTCATGCGGGAGCTCGACTTTGGCCTGGTCGGCCTTCTTCATCAGGATTGCTACGCGGGTCTCCAGCTCTGGCGGCTCGACAGCCACCGTCAGGCCCCAACCAAAGCGCGACTTCAGACGCTCTTCCAGGCCTTCGATTTCCTTGGGATAGCGGTCAGAGGTAAGGATTACCTGCTGGCCACCCTCAAGCAAGGCGTTGAAGGTGTGGAAAAACTCTTCTTGCGAGCGCTCTTTGCGAGCGAAGAACTGGATATCGTCGATCAGCAACGCGTCCACCGAGCGGTAGAAGCGCTTGAATTCATTGATGGCGTTGAGTTGCAACGCTTTGACCATGTCCGCGACGAAACGCTCCGAATGCAGGTACACCACCTTGGCGTTCGGATTCTTCTTCAGCAGATGGTTACCCACAGCATGCATAAGGTGGGTTTTACCCAAACCCACACCGCCATAAAGGAACAGTGGGTTGTAGCCATGCTTAGGGTTGTCCGCAACCTGCCAGGCAGCCGCGCGGGCGAGCTGGTTCGACTTACCTTCGACGAAGGTGTCAAAGGTAAAGGTCCGGTTCAGATAACTGGTGTGCTTGAGCGCACCTTCAACCTGCACGGTGCGCTGTTCAGCCCGGCCACCACTGGGCGGCGCCGCAGCAGGCTCGGCCATGGCATCAAAGCTGTCACGCGAAGACGTCTCGACCAATACAGGCTCGGCCGCGGCCACGGCAACGGGTTCAACCGCTGCTGCCGGGGCCGTCTTGTGCGCCTGAGTCTGCGCCAGCGAAGCCGCAACTGCAGCGCTGACCGGCGCGTTGGGCGCAGCCCTTGGGGCCGAGCTGCGACGGCTACCTATTAATAAGGAAAGGGCTGGTGCAATGCCGCTACCGTTCTCACCCAACAGCTCGAGCAAGCGACCCAGGTACTTTTCATTGACCCAATCGAGAACGAAACGGTTAGGCGCATAGACGCGCAACTCGTCGCCTTCGGCTTCGACCTGTAGCGGACGGATCCAGGTGTTGAATTGCTGGGCAGGCAGTTCATCGCGCAGAAGCTCCACGCACTGCTGCCAAAGTTCCACTGACACGGATATCCCCTGAGTTTGAAAGCCGGATGAGGCAAAAACAAACCGCCATTGTACCGGTCGAGCGTTCAGTTATCCACATGTGGACACGTTAGGAACCATGACAAAACAGCCATTTATCGACCAAAACGGCATTTCGCCTCTGTGAATAAGCCCTGTGGATAAACGGCCGTGAGGGCTATGCACAACCCTAACCCCTAGCCTGTTGATAACTCCACTGTGGATAACAGGTGTTTTCATCCACAGCTTTCGCTCACGATGGGAACAAGCGCAGCACGGGTTCAGAACAAAGTTGTAAAACTCTGTACACCCCGTAACTCATGGGCCGGCGAAGGTTATCCACAGAAGGTTATCCACTTAAGAGTTATAAGTTCTTCAAAAAAGCTTTTTATATGTCTCTTCTTTTTTTTCATGTTGTCCCCGATCCGTGTGTCCGATCAAGCACTGCTTGGGCACTGATCAACAGGCACCGTCCATCACATGCTCTATATGGAAAGACTGGTTGGAAATTGACCTATGGGCTTGCTTTCTCTAGAATCGCCGGTCTCTTAAAAAGGGGGCCATCCCGGCCCGTCGTCGACAAACCAGGTAACACGCCATGAAACGTACTTTCCAACCAAGCACCATCAAGCGCGCCCGCACCCACGGTTTCCGTGCCCGTATGGCTACCAAGAACGGCCGTGCTGTTCTGTCGCGTCGTCGTGCCAAAGGCCGTAAGCGTCTGGCCATTTGATTTTTCGGCACAGGTGGTGAGTCAGGACTTCAGTCGGGAAAAGCGACTGCTTACACCCCGGCATTTCAAAGCGGTCTTCGACTCCCCAACCGGCAAGGTTCCAGGGAAAAACCTGCTGATCCTTGCTCGCGAGAACGGCCTCGATCACCCACGCCTTGGCTTGGTAATCGGCAAGAAGAGTGTCAAGCTCGCCGTTCAACGCAACCGCCTCAAGCGCTTGATGCGCGATTCCTTTCGTCTGAACCAGCAATTGCTTGCCGGCCTGGACATCGTGATCGTCGCGCGCAAGGGATTGGGTGAGATAGAAAACCCGGAATTGCACCAACACTTTGGCAAGCTCTGGAAACGCCTGGCGCGCAGCCGGCCGACACCAGCAGTCACCGCCAATTCCGCAGGGGTAGACAGCCAAGATGCGTAAACTGGCACTCGTTCCGATCCAGTTTTACCGTTACGCCATTAGTCCTCTGATGGCCAATCACTGTCGGTTTTTCCCCAGTTGCTCCTGTTACGCGTATGAAGCCATCGAAAACCATGGCATCTGGCGTGGTGGGTGGCTGGCCGTTCGTCGCCTGGGGCGTTGTCATCCGTGGAATGACGGCGGTTTCGACCCCGTTCCACCCGCTCCTTCCTCCCGAACTTCTTCGATAGCCGAGTAATCATGGATATTAAACGCACGATCCTGATCGCCGCGCTGGCAGTCGTGTCCTACGTCATGGTCCTGAAGTGGAACGATGACTACGGCCAGGCTGCCCTGCCGACTCAGAATACTGCTGCCAGCACTGTTGCTCCGGGCTTGCCCGATGGCGTGCCGGCCGGTAACAACGGTGCCAGCGCCGATGTACCGAGCGCCAACGCCGAATCGAGCCCTGCCGAACTGGCACCGGTCGCACTCAGCAAGGACCTGATCCGAGTCAAGACCGACGTTCTGGAACTGGCTATCGATCCGGTCGGTGGTGACATCGTCCAGCTGAACCTGCCGAAGTACCCACGCCGTCAAGACCACCCGAACATTCCATTCCAGTTGTTCGACAACGGTGGTGAGCGTGTTTACCTGGCACAAAGTGGTCTGACCGGCACCGATGGCCCGGATGCCCGCGCCAGCGGCCGTCCCCTGTATGCCGCCGAGCAGAAGAGCTACCAGCTGGCCGACGGCCAGGAACAACTGGTGGTAGACCTGAAGTTCAGTGACAACGGTGTCAACTACATCAAGCGTTTCAGCTTCAAGCGCGGTGAGTACGACCTGAATGTCAGCTACCTGATCGACAACCAGAGCGGCCAGGCCTGGAGCGGCAACATGTTTGCCCAGCTCAAGCGTGATGCCAGCGGCGATCCGTCCTCCAGTACTGCCACCGGCACCGCTACCTACCTGGGTGCAGCCCTGTGGACAGCATCTGAGCCTTACAAAAAGGTCTCGATGAAGGACATCGACAAAGGTAGTTTGAAAGAAAATGTGTCCGGCGGCTGGGTTGCCTGGCTGCAGCACTACTTCGTGACCGCCTGGATTCCGGCCAAGTCGGACAACAACGTTGTCCAGACCCGCAAGGATAGCCAGGGCAACTACATCATCGGCTACACCGGCCCGGTTATCAGCGTACCGGCTGGCGGCAAGGTCGAAACCAGTGCCCTGCTGTACGCTGGTCCGAAGATCCAGTCCAAGCTGAAAGAGTTGTCCCCAGGCCTGGAATTGACCGTCGACTACGGCTTCCTGTGGTTTATCGCCCAACCGATCTTCTGGCTGCTGCAACATATCCACAGCCTGCTGGGTAACTGGGGCTGGTCGATCATCGTGCTGACCATGTTGATCAAAGGCCTGTTCTTCCCGCTGTCGGCTGCCAGCTACCGCTCCATGGCGCGTATGCGTGCCGTTGCACCTAAGCTCGCCGCACTCAAGGAACGCTTCGGTGACGATCGCCAGAAAATGTCCCAGGCGATGATGGAGCTTTACAAGAAAGAGAAGATCAACCCGCTGGGCGGCTGCCTGCCGATCCTGGTGCAGATGCCGGTATTCCTGGCCCTGTACTGGGTACTGCTGGAAAGCGTGGAAATGCGCCAGGCCCCATGGATACTGTGGATTACCGACCTGTCGATCAAGGATCCGTTCTTCATCCTGCCGATCATCATGGGCGCCACCATGTTCATCCAGCAGCGCCTGAACCCGACACCGCCGGATCCGATGCAGGCCAAGGTGATGAAAATGATGCCAATCATCTTCACCTTCTTCTTCCTGTGGTTCCCTGCCGGTCTGGTGCTGTACTGGGTTGTGAACAACTGCCTGTCGATTTCGCAGCAGTGGTACATCACTCGCCGTATCGAAGCAGCTACCAAAAAAGCTGCTGCTTGACGGTCTAATACGCTAGCCTGTGAATAAAAAACGCCCCCTAGTGGGGCGTTTTTGCTATCTGTCGTTTTTGTCGTAGAGGCTTTCGAGCATGAACACTGTGCGTGAAACCATCGCCGCCATCGCCACGGCCCAGGGCCGGGGCGGTGTGGGAATTGTCAGGTTGTCCGGCCCTCTGGCTGCCAAGGCCGGCCTGTTGATCACTGGCCGCACCCTGACCCCGCGGCATGCCCATTACGGTCCGTTCCGCGACGATGAAGGGCTGGTGCTGGACGAAGGGATTGCTCTGTTCTTTCCCGGGCCTAATTCGTTCACTGGTGAGGACGTGCTTGAACTGCAGGGACACGGTGGCCCTGTGGTCTTGGACATGCTGCTGCAGCGCTGTGTACAAGTCGGCTGTCGTCTGGCTCGCCCGGGCGAGTTCAGCGAGCGCGCCTTCCTCAACGACAAGCTCGACCTGGCGCAGGCCGAAGCCATCGCCGACCTGATCGAGGCCAGTTCCAGCCAGGCAGCGCGCAACGCCCTGCGCTCGCTGCAAGGGGAATTCTCCAGGCGTGTGCACAGCCTCACCGAGGCGTTGATTGCCCTGCGAATTTACGTCGAGGCGGCGATCGATTTTCCTGAGGAAGAGATCGACTTCCTCGCCGATGGCCACGTGCTGTCGATGCTTGATGCCGTGCGCAGCGAGTTATCCACTGTGCAGCGCGAGGCCGGGCAGGGCGCCTTGCTGCGTGACGGCATGACGGTAGTCATTGCCGGCCGGCCGAATGCTGGTAAGTCGAGCTTGCTGAACCAGCTGGCCGGGCGGGAAGCTGCCATCGTCACTGACATCGCCGGCACCACGCGGGATATCCTGCGCGAACATATCCACATCGACGGCATGCCGCTGCACGTTGTCGATACTGCCGGCTTGCGCGATACCGATGACCATGTGGAAAAGATCGGTGTGGAACGCGCCCTGAAGGCCATTGGCGAGGCAGACCGCGTTCTGCTGGTAGTCGACTCCACTGCGCCCGAGGCCAGCGACCCGTTCGCTTTGTGGCCTGAGTTTCTGGCTCAGCGGCCGGACCCGGCCAAGGTCACGCTGATTCGCAACAAGGCCGACCTGAGTGGTGAGCGGGTAGCGCTGGAACAGTGCGATGACGGCCATGTGACCATTACCCTGAGCGCCAAGGGCGACGACACAGGGCTGCAACTGCTCCGCGACCATCTGAAGGGCTGTATGGGTTACGAGCAGACTGCAGAGAGTGGCTTCAGCGCCCGCCGGCGCCATCTGGATGCCTTGCGCCAAGCCAGCGAGCACCTGGAGCACGGCCGTGCTCAATTGACCTTGGCGGGCGCGGGAGAGCTTCTGGCTGAGGACTTACGCCAGGCACAGCATGCGCTGGGGGAGATTACAGGAGCATTCAGCTCGGATGACCTGCTTGGACGGATATTCTCCAGCTTCTGCATCGGCAAGTAATCCACAGCCAGGCAAGGCCAAGCGCCGCTCCTTAGGGAGCGGCTTTTTTTTGCCTGAAATTCGTTGCAGAAGATGAATGCAGGCCGATGACCCAAACATCTGTGGGAGCGGGCAGGGCCGCGAAGAAACCCTTACAAGCACCAGATCTCTGTGGATGTACCCACCCTTTCGCGGGCTCGACCGCTCCAACCTGACCATGTCTGCCCGTCAGCGCGATGATTTTTCCATGCTCGGCTTAAAAACCTTGCTCAGGAGCCCTGTGGAAAAGTCGCCTTCAGCTCAGTTGATAAGCGGGCTTTTTTTCTGAGGAAAAACCCGCCTGTGGGTAAACAGCCATTTAATCCACAGGCTAAAAGACGTTATCCATAGGCCTCATGGCACTCCAGACACAGGGTTTAATTTCTCTCTACATAGCGCCATTATTGGGATACAGGACTTTATCCACAGATATCGCTGTGCATAAGAATAAACATAAAAACAAAGCTTTTTAAATTTCTTCTCTTTGATTTCTGTTGTTTGCCACTCATCCACAGACTGGTCAAAATTTGCTCAGACGGTTTCTTTACTGGGGGTGAAGTCCCTATACTTGTCCGCTTACCTTCTCTATTCGCAAAAACAGGCACGAGGTGCGTGGTGGATTTCCCTTCCCGTTTTGACGTGATCGTCATCGGCGGCGGCCATGCCGGTACCGAGGCTGCGCTTGCGTCTGCACGCATGGGTGTGAAAACCCTGCTGCTGACCCATAACGTGGAAACCCTCGGTCACATGAGCTGCAACCCCGCCATCGGCGGTATTGGCAAAAGCCATCTGGTCAAAGAGATCGATGCGCTCGGCGGCGCCATGGCGCTGGCCACCGACAAGAGCGGCATCCAGTTCCGCGTTCTGAACAACCGCAAGGGCCCGGCCGTACGAGCCACCCGTGCGCAAGCCGACCGCGCCATCTACAAGGCAGTGGTACGTGAAATCCTGGAAAACCAGCCAAACCTGTGGATATTCCAGCAGTCCTGCGATGACCTGATCGTCGAGCAGGACCAGGTCAAAGGCGTGGTGACCCAGATGGGCCTGCGTTTCTTTGCCGAATCGGTGGTGCTGACTACCGGTACCTTCCTCGGCGGCCTCATCCACATTGGTCTGCAAAACCATTCCGGTGGTCGCGCCGGTGATCCACCTTCGATTGCCCTGGCCCACCGCATGCGTGAACTGCCGCTGCGCGTCGGCCGCCTGAAAACCGGTACCCCGCCACGCATTGACGGCCGCTCGGTGGACTTCTCGGTAATGACCGAACAGCCAGGCGATACGCCGATCCCGGTGATGTCGTTCATGGGCAATGCCGAAATGCACCCGCGTCAGGTGAGTTGCTGGATTACCCACACCAATGCGCGCACCCACGAGATCATTGCGTCGAACCTCGACCGTTCACCGATGTACTCGGGTGTGATCGAAGGTGTCGGTCCGCGCTACTGTCCGTCGATCGAAGACAAGATCCACCGCTTCGCCGACAAGGAAAGCCACCAGGTGTTCATTGAGCCGGAAGGCTTGAACACCCATGAGTTGTATCCCAACGGTATTTCCACTTCGCTGCCGTTCGACGTGCAGCTGGAGCTGGTCCGTTCGATCCGCGGCATGGAAAACGCCCACATCGTGCGCCCGGGCTATGCCATCGAGTACGACTACTTCGATCCCCGTGACCTCAAGTACAGCCTCGAGACCAAAGTCATCGGCGGCCTGTTCTTCGCCGGGCAGATCAACGGCACCACCGGGTACGAAGAAGCCGGCGCCCAGGGCCTGCTGGCCGGGACTAACGCCGCACTTCGGGCGCAGGGCCGTGACAGCTGGTGCCCGCGCCGCGACGAGGCATACATCGGCGTACTGGTGGACGACCTGATTACCTTGGGTACTCAGGAGCCGTACCGCATGTTTACCTCGCGTGCCGAGTACCGGCTGATACTGCGCGAAGACAACGCCGACCTGCGCCTGACCGAAAAGGGCCGTGAACTGGGCCTGATCGATGACCAGCGCTGGGCCGCATTCTGCGCCAAGCGCGACGGTATCGAGCGTGAGGAACAGCGCCTGAAATCGACCTGGGTTCGGCCGAATACCGAGCAAGGCCAGGCCGTAGTGGATAAATTGGGCACTCCGCTGAGCCACGAGTACAGCTTGCTCAACCTGCTGGCGCGTCCCGAAATCGACTACGCCGGCCTGATGGAAGCGACTGGCGGTGAAGCAATCGATCCACAGGTTGCCGAGCAGGTCGAGATCCGCACCAAGTACGCCGGCTACATCGACCGTCAGCAGGATGAAATTGCCCGACTGCGCGCCAGCGAAGACACACGCCTGCCTGTGGATATCGACTACACGACGATTTCCGGCCTGTCCAAGGAGATACAGGGCAAGCTGAGCCAGACCCGTCCGGAGACGCTGGGCCAGGCTTCGCGTATCCCGGGTGTGACCCCGGCGGCGATTTCCCTGTTGCTGATTCACTTGAAAAAACGCGGCGCTGGCCGCGAATTGGAGCAAAGCGCTTGAGTTCCCTGGTCACCCCTCAACACGCTGAAGAGTTATCCACAGGTGCGCGCCAGCTTGGCGTCGAGCTGACTGCCGAGCAGCACGAGAAGCTGCTTGGCTACCTGGCTCTGTTGATCAAATGGAACAAAGCCTACAACCTGACTGCTGTGCGCGATCCGGACGAGATGGTTTCGCGTCACCTGCTCGACAGCCTTAGCGTCATGTCTTTTATCCACAACGATCGTGATAACTGGCTGGATGTTGGCAGCGGCGGTGGCATGCCCGGCATCCCGCTGGCTATCCTGCATCCACACAAGCGCGTCACCGTGCTGGACGCCAATGGCAAGAAAACCCGTTTCCTGACTCAGGTGAAAATGGAACTCAAGCTGGACAACCTCACGGTTATCCACAGCCGGGTCGAGGCCTTCCAGCCGGCACAACCGTTCGACGGAATCATCTCCCGCGCCTTCAGCAGCATGGAGAACTTCACCAACTGGACCCGCCACTTGGGCGACACCGGGACGCAATGGCTTGCAATGAAGGGGCTGCATCCTGCCGATGAACTGGTAGCATTGCCCGCAGACTTCACAGTGGAAAGCGAACAGGCCCTGACCGTTCCGGGTTGCCAGGGCCAGCGCCATCTGCTGATACTGCGCCGCAAGGCATGACTGGGAACACTCGCAACAATGGCTAAGGTATTCGCAATCGCGAACCAGAAAGGTGGTGTGGGCAAGACAACCACCTGTATCAATCTCGCCGCCTCGCTGGCTGCGACCAAGCGTCGTGTCCTGCTGATCGACCTCGATCCGCAGGGCAACGCCACCATGGGCAGCGGTGTGGACAAGCACGAGCTCGAGCATTCGGTCTACGACCTGCTGATCGGGGAGTGCGACTTGGCCCAAGCTATGCACTACTCCGAGCACGGAGGCTTCCAGTTGCTGCCGGCAAACCGTGACCTGACCGCCGCTGAGGTGGTGCTGCTGGAAATGCAGGTCAAGGAAAGCCGTCTGCGCAACGCCCTGGCGCCTATTCGCGATAACTACGACTACATCCTCATCGACTGCCCGCCGTCGCTGTCGATGCTCACGCTGAATGCTCTGGTCGCTTCCGATGGCGTGATTATCCCCATGCAGTGTGAGTACTACGCACTGGAAGGTCTCAGCGACCTTGTGGATAACATCAAGCGTATCGCCGCCCGGTTGAACCCGGAGTTGAAGATCGAGGGCCTGCTGCGGACCATGTACGATCCGCGTCTGAGCCTGAACAACGATGTTTCGGCACAGTTGAAGGAGCACTTTGGCCCTCAGCTGTACGACACGGTCATTCCGCGCAACATTCGCTTGGCCGAGGCCCCCAGCTTCGGCATGCCAGCCCTTGCTTACGACAAGCAATCGCGGGGCGCGCTGGCGTACCTGGCCCTGGCTGGGGAACTGGTACGCCGTCAACGCCGTCCATCACGCACTGCACAAACAACTTAAGGAATCCGTATGGCCGTCAAGAAACGGGGTCTCGGACGTGGGTTGGATGCACTGCTCAGTGGTCCTTCCGTCAGCGCGCTCGAAGAGCAGGCTGTGAAGATCGACCAGAAAGAACTGCAACACCTGCCGGTCGAGCTGGTCCAGCGCGGCAAGTATCAGCCTCGCCGGGACATGGACCCGGAGGCGCTGGAAGAGCTTGCGCACTCGATTCGCAACCATGGTGTGATGCAACCGATCGTGGTACGCCCGATTGGCGACAACCGATACGAGATCATCGCCGGTGAGCGCCGTTGGCGCGCCACCCAGCAGGCCGGCCTGGACACGATCCCGGCCATGGTCCGTGAAGTGCCCGACGAAGCCGCCATCGCCATGGCATTGATCGAGAACATCCAGCGCGAAGACCTCAACCCGCTGGAAGAGGCCATGGCCCTGCAGCGCCTGCAACAGGAATTCGAGCTCACCCAGCAGCAGGTGGCTGACGCTGTGGGCAAGTCGCGGGTGACCGTGGCCAACCTGCTGCGCCTCATCACCTTGCCCGATGCGATCAAGACCATGCTCGCCCACGGTGACCTGGAGATGGGGCACGCCCGTGCATTGCTCGGCCTGGATGAAAATCGTCAGGAGGAGGGGGCGCGTCATGTTGTCGCACGTGGCCTCACCGTGCGCCAAACCGAGGCACTGGTCCGTCAGTGGCTCAGCGACAAGCCTGATCCGGTCGAACCGAGCAAACCTGATCCGGATATCGCACGCCTTGAACAGCGGCTCGCAGAGCGCCTGGGCTCGGCCGTGCAGATCCGTCATGGCAACAAGGGCAAAGGCCAGTTGGTTATTCGCTACAACTCGCTTGATGAGTTGCAAGGCGTGCTCGCTCACATCCGCTGAAACAATTCCTGTTGTAGCGCGAAGTCGGAAATCACTACCGAAGAGTTGAATAGGGGTTAATCCACCCCTATACTCTGCGCGCATTTTGTCGGCACAAATTATGCCAAGTCATAGCTGACTTGTTGGTCGACTTCCGAGGAGCAGTTGTGATGGAAATACGCACGCCAAACCGCCTGCCTTTCCATCGCTGGGCGGTTTTTCCGGTACTGCTGGCTCAATTTGTCGTACTGCTGCTGGCAACCTTGGTGGTGTGGCAGTGGAAAGGGTCGGTCAGTGGATATTCAGGCCTTTGCGGAGGTTTGATTGCCTGGCTGCCCAATGTGTATTTCGCCTGGAAGGCTTTTCGCTTCAGCGGGGCTCGGGCGGCACAAGCTATCGTCAAGTCGTTTTACGCTGGCGAGGCAGGCAAGATGATTTTGACGGCAGTGCTTTTTGCACTGACCTTTGCAGGAGTGAAGCCACTGGCGCCGCTAGCAGTATTCGGCGTCTTCGTGTTGACCCTTTTGGTCAGCTGGTTCGCGCCCCTGCTGATGAATAAAAGACTTTCGAGACCTTAGGGCGTTTGAGGCAACCATGGCAGCAGAAACCGCTTCGGGCTATATCCAGCACCACTTGCAGAACCTGACCTACGGTCAACTACCAGACGGCAGCTGGGGCTTCGCCCATTCGGCTGCAGAAGCCAAGGCAATGGGCTTCTGGGCGTTCCACCTGGACACCCTGGGTTGGTCCGTCGCGCTGGGTCTGATCTTCCTGTTGATCTTCCGCATGGCGGCCAAGAAGGCGACTTCCGGCCAACCTGGCGGTCTGCAGAACTTCGTTGAGGTGATGGTCGACTTCGTCAACGGCAGCGTGAAGGACTCCTTCCACGGCCGTAGCCCGGTAATCGCACCACTGGCGCTGACCATTTTCGTCTGGGTATTCCTGATGAACGCCGTCGACCTGGTACCGGTCGACTGGATCCCTCAGCTGGCCATCCTGATTTCCGGTGACCCGCACATTCCGTTCCGCGCCGTGTCGACCACTGACCCGAACGCGACCCTGGCCATGGCCTTCTGCGTCTTCGCCCTGATCATCTTCTACAGCATCAAGGTCAAGGGACTGGGCGGCTTCATCGGTGAGCTGACCCTGCACCCGTTTGGCAGCAAGAATATCTTCGTGCAGATCCTGCTGATTCCGGTCAACTTCCTGCTGGAATTCGTCACCCTGATCGCCAAACCGATCTCGCTGGCACTGCGTCTGTTCGGCAACATGTATGCTGGCGAGCTGGTGTTCATCCTGATCGCTGTAATGTTCGGCTCCGGCCTGCTGTGGCTCAGCGGCCTGGGTGTGGTGCTGCAATGGGCGTGGGCTGTGTTCCACATCCTGATCATCACCCTGCAAGCTTTCATCTTCATGATGCTGACCATCGTCTACCTGTCGATGGCTCACGAAGATAACCATTAAGACCGCCTGGCGTGTCTGATAGCCTTCCCTGCCTGTACGGGGGGAGGGCTTAAAAAGTCCGCAAGGGCATGCTGTACCAAACGATTTGTTTTACCGCTTCAAACTAAAAACCTAACCAATACGACGTAAAAGTCGGGAGGAAAGATGGAAACTGTAGTTGGTCTGACCGCTATCGCTGTTGCTCTGCTGATCGGCCTGGGTGCTCTGGGTACCGCCATTGGTTTCGGCCTGCTGGGTGGCAAATTCCTGGAAGGCGCTGCTCGTCAGCCAGAAATGGTTCCGATGCTGCAGGTCAAAATGTTCATCGTTGCCGGTCTGCTCGACGCCGTAACCATGATCGGTGTTGGTATCGCTCTGTTCTTCACCTTCGCGAATCCGTTCGTTGGTCAGATCGCCGGCTAATCACTCGTCACCACGAGTTGATGGCTGTATGAATTAAGACCGAGCGAGGTGTTGGCGTGAACATTAATGCAACCCTGATTGGCCAATCCGTTGCTTTCCTGATTTTTGTACTCTTCTGCATGAAGTATGTATGGCCTCCGGTCATCACTGCTCTGCAAGAGCGCCAAAAGAAGATTGCCGACGGCTTGGACGCTGCCAACCGCGCAGCTCGCGACCTGGAGCTGGCCCAAGAGAAAGCGGGTCAGCAACTGCGTGAAGCTAAAGCACAAGCAGCCGAAATCATCGAGCAAAGCAAGAAACGCGCTGCTCAGCTTGTCGAGGAAGCCCGTGAACAGGCCCGCGTCGAAGCTGACCGTGTGAAGGCTCAGGCTCTGGCCGAGATCGAACAGGAACTGAACAGCGCTAAAGACGCCCTGCGTGCCCAAGTGGGTGCTCTGGCCGTTGGTGGTGCTGAAAAGATCCTTGGCGCCACAATCGATCAAAACGCGCATGCGGAGCTGGTTAACAAACTGGCCGCTGAAATTTAAGCGAGGGCGATCATGGCAGAACTGACCACGTTGGCCCGACCTTACGCTAAGGCTGCCTTTGAGCATGCCCAGGCCCATCAGCAACTGGCCAATTGGTCAGCCATGCTCGGCCTGGCTGCTGCGGTGTCGCAAGACGACACCATGCAGCGCCTGCTCAAGGCCCCGCGACTGACGAGCGCAGAAAAGGCCGCCACGTTCATTGACGTGTGCGGTGACAAGTTCAATGCACAGGCACAGAATTTCATTCATGTTGCCGCGGAAAACGACCGTCTCCTGCTTCTGCCGGAGATTGCCGCCCTGTTCGACCTGTACAAGGCCGAGCAAGAGAAATCCGTGGACGTGGAAGTCACCAGTGCCTTCGCGTTGAACCAAGAACAGCAAGACAAACTCGCCAAGGTTCTCAGTGCACGGTTAGGCCAGGAAGTGCGCCTGCACGCGTCGGAGGATGCCAGCCTGATTGGCGGCGTCGTCATCCGCGCCGGTGACCTGGTAATCGATGGCTCTGTTCGCGGCAAAATCGCGAAACTGGCCGAAGCATTGAAATCTTGAGTTTGAAGGGGCAGCAGAGCAATGCAGCAACTCAATCCTTCCGAAATTAGTGAAATCATCAAGGGCCGCATCGATAACCTCGATGTGAGCTCCCAAGCCCGTAACGAAGGTACCGTCGTTTCGGTATCCGACGGTATCGTGCGGATCCACGGTCTGGCCGACGTTATGTACGGCGAAATGATCGAGTTCCCTGGCGGCGTCTACGGCATGGCCCTGAACCTGGAGCAAGACTCCGTAGGTGCAGTGATCTTGGGTGCCTATGACACCCTCGCCGAAGGCATGAGCGCCAAGTGCACCGGCCGCATCCTGGAAGTTCCGGTTGGTAAGGAACTGCTGGGTCGCGTCGTCGACGCACTGGGCAACCCGATTGACGGCAAAGGTCCTCTGGGCAACACCCAGACCGACGCAGTCGAGAAAGTGGCTCCAGGCGTGATCTGGCGTAAGTCGGTAGACCAGCCTGTACAGACTGGTTACAAATCCGTCGACGCCATGATCCCTGTCGGCCGTGGCCAGCGTGAGCTGATCATTGGCGACCGTCAGATCGGCAAGACCGCCATGGCCATCGACGCCATCATCAACCAGAAAAACTCCGGTATTTTCTGCGTTTATGTTGCTGTCGGCCAGAAGCGTTCCACCGTTGCCAACATCGTTCGCAAGCTGGAAGAAACCGGCGCCCTGGCCAACACCATCGTGGTTGTTGCCAGTGCTTCGGAATCCGCCGCACTGCAATTCCTGGCGCCATACGCCGGTTGCACCATGGGCGAGTTCTTCCGCGACCGCGGTGAAGACGCACTGATCGTTTACGATGACCTGTCCAAGCAGGCCGTTGCCTACCGTCAGATCTCCCTGCTGCTGCGCCGTCCACCAGGACGCGAAGCATACCCAGGCGACGTGTTCTATCTCCACTCCCGTCTGCTGGAGCGTGCATCGCGCGTTTCGGAAGAGTACGTCGAGAAGTTCACCAACGGTGCTGTCACTGGCAAAACCGGTTCCCTGACCGCTCTGCCGATCATCGAAACCCAGGCTGGCGACGTTTCTGCGTTCGTTCCGACCAACGTGATTTCCATCACCGACGGTCAGATCTTCCTGGAATCGGCCATGTTCAACTCGGGCATCCGCCCTGCAGTGAACGCCGGTGTTTCGGTATCCCGCGTAGGTGGTGCCGCTCAGACCAAGATCATCAAGAAGCTGTCCGGTGGTATTCGTACCGCTCTGGCTCAGTACCGTGAACTGGCTGCATTCGCCCAGTTCGCGTCCGATCTGGACGAAGCGACCCGCAAGCAGCTGGAGCATGGTCAGCGCGTTACCGAGCTGATGAAGCAGAAGCAGTACGCGCCGATGTCCATCGCGGACATGGCTCTGTCGCTGTACGCCGCTGAGCGTGGCTTCCTGATCGACGTAGAAGTCTCCAAGATCGGCAGCTTCGAGCAAGCTCTGATCGCCTTCTTCAACCGTGATCACGCTGAACTGATGGCGAAGATCAACGTGAAGGGTGACTTCAACGACGAAATCGACGCAGGCCTGAAAGCCGGTATCGAGAAGTTCAAGGCCACCCAGACCTGGTAAGCCGCAGCGGGGGCTCAGGCCCCCGCTTGCTAACCTGATAGGTGATACATGGCAGGCGCAAAAGAGATTCGCAGTAAGATTGCGAGCATCAAAAGCACGCAAAAAATTACCAGCGCCATGGAGAAAGTGGCGGTCAGCAAGATGCGCAAGGCACAAATGCGCATGGCTGCTAGCCGTCCTTACGCGGAACGTATCCGCCAGGTGATCGGTCATCTGGCCAACGCCAACCCGGAATACCGCCACCCGTTCATGATCGAGCGCCCTGTAAAGCGCGCTGGTTATATCGTGGTGAGCAGTGACCGTGGTCTGTGCGGTGGCTTGAACACCAACCTGTTCAAGGCCCTGGTCAAGGACATGAGCGCAAACCGCGAACAGGGCGTGGAAATCGACCTGTGCGTGATCGGCAGCAAGGGTGCGACTTTCTTCCGCATCTTTGGCGGCAACGTCGTAGCAGCGATCAGCCACTTGGGCGAAGAGCCATCGATCAACGATCTGATCGGCTCCGTCAAAGTGATGCTGGACGCCTACCTGGACGGCCGTATCGATCGCCTCTCGGTGGTTTCGAACAAGTTCATCAATACCATGACCCAGAAGCCGACGGTCGAGCAATTGGTACCGTTGGTGGCAACCCCGGATCAGGATCTCAAGCATCACTGGGACTACCTGTACGAACCCGACGCAAAAGAGCTGCTGGACGGCTTGATGGTGCGCTACGTGGAGTCGCAGGTATACCAGGCGGTGGTCGAGAACAACGCTGCTGAACAAGCGGCCCGGATGATCGCCATGAAGAACGCCACAGACAACGCCGGTGATTTGATCAAAGAGCTTCAGTTGATCTACAACAAGGCGCGTCAGGCTGCGATCACCCAGGAGATCTCGGAAATCGTCGGCGGCGCTGCCGCGGTTTAACGGTTCACATATTCAGAGGATCCAGCTATGAGTAGCGGACGTATCGTTCAAATCATCGGCGCCGTCATCGACGTGGAATTCCCACGTGACGTCGTGCCGAGTGTATACAACGCGCTTAAAGTACAAGGCGCGGAAACCACCCTGGAAGTTCAGCAGCAGCTGGGCGACGGCGTGGTTCGTACCATTGCGATGGGCTCGACCGAAGGCCTGAAGCGCGGTCTGGATGTCGTCGACACCGGCGCTGCCATTTCCGTTCCAGTTGGTAAGGCCACCCTGGGCCGTATCATGGACGTACTGGGCAACCCGATCGACGAAGCCGGCCCGATCGGCGAAGAAGAGCGTCGCGGTATCCACCAGCCAGCGCCTTCGTTCGCTGACCAGGCAGGCGGCAACGACCTGCTGGAAACCGGCATCAAGGTTATCGACCTGGTTTGCCCGTTCGCCAAGGGTGGTAAGGTTGGTCTGTTCGGTGGTGCCGGTGTCGGCAAGACCGTAAACATGATGGAACTGATCCGTAACATCGCCATGGAACACAGCGGTTACTCCGTGTTCGCTGGTGTGGGTGAGCGTACTCGTGAGGGTAACGACTTCTACCACGAGATGAAGGACTCCAACGTTCTCGACAAAGTAGCGCTGGTCTACGGTCAGATGAACGAGCCACCAGGAAACCGTCTGCGTGTAGCGCTGACCGGCCTGACCATGGCCGAGAAGTTCCGTGACGAAGGTAACGACGTTCTGCTGTTCGTCGACAACATCTATCGTTACACCCTGGCCGGTACCGAAGTATCCGCACTGCTGGGCCGTATGCCTTCGGCAGTAGGTTACCAGCCGACCCTGGCTGAAGAGATGGGCGTTCTGCAAGAGCGCATCACCTCCACCAAGGAAGGTTCGATCACCTCCGTACAGGCCGTATATGTACCTGCGGACGACTTGACCGACCCGTCGCCAGCGACCACCTTCGCCCACTTGGACGCCACCGTCGTTCTGTCCCGTGACATCGCCTCCCTGGGTATCTACCCAGCGGTCGACCCACTGGACTCGACTTCGCGCCAGCTGGACCCGAACGTGATCGGCAACGAGCACTACGAGACCGCTCGTGGCGTTCAGTATGTTCTGCAGCGCTACAAAGAGCTGAAGGACATCATTGCGATCCTGGGTATGGACGAACTGTCCGAAGCCGACAAGCAACTGGTAGCCCGCGCTCGTAAGATCCAGCGCTTCCTGTCGCAGCCGTTCTTCGTGGCAGAAGTCTTCACCGGTTCGCCAGGCAAGTACGTTTCTCTGAAAGACACCATCGCTGGCTTCAGCGGCATCCTCAAAGGTGACTACGACCACCTGCCAGAACAAGCGTTCTACATGGTCGGCAGCATCGACGAAGCGATCGAGAAAGCCAAGAAACTGTAATTCCTGCGCCCCGCAAGGGGCGCTATCAGGTTGAGGCAAGCAGATGGCTATGACAGTCCATTGCGATATCGTCAGCGCGGAAGGAGAGATCTTCTCCGGCCTGGTCGAGATGGTGGTTGCGCACGGTAACCTGGGTGATCTTGGTATCGCTCCAGGCCATGCGCCGCTGATCACCAATCTCAAGCCTGGTCCGATCACGCTGACCAAGCAGGGTGGCGCACAAGAGGTGTTCTACATCTCTGGTGGTTTCCTCGAGGTTCAGCCGAACATGGTCAAGGTGCTTGCCGATACCGTGCAACGTGCTACAGACCTGGATGAAGCTCAGGCTCAGGAGGCCCTCAAGGCTGCCGAGAACGCCCTGAATCTGAAAGGCGCGGACTTCGACTACAGTGCCGCCGCCGCACGTCTGGCCGAGGCCGCAGCCCAGCTGCGTACCGTCCAGCAAATGCGCAAAGGCAAGTAATCGGCCCCGGCTGATAACTGCTGTTGCGATTGAGTAAAAGGGTAGCCTCGGCTACCCTTTTTCTTTTTCTTTTTCTGTTTTCTCCCCCGGTCTTTCACTGACCGCCCAGGATTGGTAGCCAGTAATGTCACTCGATATCGTTATTCTCGCCGCCGGCCAAGGCACCCGCATGCGCTCGGCGCTGCCCAAAGTGTTGCACCCGGTAGCTGGCAATTCCATGCTCGGCCATGTTATCCACAGCGCGCGCCAACTTCAGCCGCAAGGTATTCATGTGGTCATTGGCCATGGTGCCGAGCTGGTTCGCGAGCGGCTGGCTGCTGACGACCTGAATTTCGTCATGCAGGATAAACAGCTGGGTACCGGTCATGCTGTTGCCCAGGCACTGCCGGCGCTGACCGCTGACACCGTGCTGGTGTTGTACGGCGACGTGCCGTTGATCGAAGTGGAGACCCTGCAGCGTCTGTTGGCGAAGGCCAACGATCAGCAGCTGGGACTGCTGACAGTCACCCTCGACGATCCGACCGGTTATGGCCGGATCGTGCGTGACGAGCAGGGCAGGGTAACTGCCATCGTTGAGCACAAGGACGCCAACGACGCGCAAAAAGCGATCAAGGAAGGCAACACCGGCATTCTGGCGCTGCCAGCCGCGCGTCTGGCTGACTGGATGGGCCGGCTGTCGAACAACAACGCCCAGGGCGAGTATTACCTGACCGACGTAATTGCCATGGCAGTGGCCGATGGCTTGGTGGTGGCAACTGAACAGCCACACGACGCTATGGAAGTGCAGGGCGCCAACGACCGCCGCCAGCTCTCCGAGCTGGAGCGTCACTACCAATTGCGTGAAGGCCGCCGTCTGATGGCTCAGGGGGTTACCCTGCGTGACCCGGCACGCTTCGATGTTCGTGGTGAAGTCAGCGTTGGTCGTGATGTACTGATCGACATCAACGTGATTCTCGAAGGCAAGGTGGTCATCGAAGACGATGTGCAGATCGGCCCTAACTGCGTGATCAAGAACACGACCCTGCGCAAAGGCGCGGTGGTCAAGGCCAACAGCCACCTCGAAGGCGCTGTGATGGGAGAAGGCAGCGATGCTGGCCCGTTCGCCCGCCTGCGTCCGGGCAGCGTACTGGACGCCAAGGCCCATGTGGGTAACTTCGTTGAACTGAAAAACGCCCACCTGGGTGAAGGGGCCAAGGCTGGTCACCTGACCTACCTGGGGGATGCCGAAATCGGTGCGCGCACCAATATCGGCGCCGGCACCATCACCTGCAATTACGATGGCGCCAACAAGTTCAAGACCGTGATGGGTGAAGACGTGTTCATCGGTTCGAACAACTCGCTGGTGGCGCCTGTGGAAATCAAGGCCGGAGCGACCACCGCAGCCGGCTCGACCATCACCCAGGCTGTAGAAGCGGGTGACCTGGCTGTTGCCCGTGCGCGCCAGCGCAACATTTCGGGCTGGAAGCGCCCGGAGAAGATCAAGAAGAGCTGAGTTATTCACAGCCGTTTCGATCGAAAGCCGACTTATGTGAATAAGTCGGCTTTTTTATTGGCGCTGCCGCGCCTAAAGGGACCGCGTCAAAGCAGAGGCAAACAATCCACAGGTCAGCGACAGCTTGACGAATCGCGCGTCTTAGGTTTTGATTGCAACCAATAACTTTCGAATCGAAACTTAAACGCACATGTCGAAACGAAACACACCACAACGGCGACACAATATTCTGGCTCTGCTCAGCGAGCAGGGTGAGGTAAGTGTGGACGCGTTGGCCAAGCGTTTCGCCACCTCGGAAGTGACCATTCGCAAAGACCTCGCCGCCTTGGAAACCAACGGCTTGTTGTTACGCCGCTATGGCGGAGCGGTGCCGGTGCCGCAAGAGTTGCTCGGTGAACCGGCGCAACCCGTCTCTTCTTATAAAAAGGCCATTGCGCGTGCCGCCGTGGGGCGTATCCGCGAACATGCGCGCATTATCATCGACAGCGGCAGCACCACGGCGGCAATGATCCCCGAGCTGGGGCGCCAGCCAGGCCTGGTGGTGATGACCAATTCGCTCAATGTGGCTCGTGCAATCTGCGACCTCGAACACGAGCCGGTGCTGCTGATGACCGGTGGCACCTGGGACCCACATTCCGAATCGTTCCAGGGCCAGGTCGCGGAGCAGGTACTGCGCTCCTACGATTTCGACCAATTATTCATCGGTGCCGATGGCATCGACCTCGGCCGGGGTACCACTACCTTCAACGAACTGCTTGGGCTGAGCCGGGTCATGGCCGAAGTTGCCCGTGAAGTGATCGTGATGGTCGAGTCGGACAAGGTGGGGCGCAAGATCCCTAACCTCGAGCTGCCCTGGGGCAGCGTACACACCCTTATTACAGATGAACGCCTGCCAGCAGCAGCGCGCGAACAAATTCAAGCCCGCGGCATCAACCTGATCTGCGCCGCGATCAGCCAGGAGCAATAAAACATGTGTGGAATCGTTGGTGCTGTCGCCGAGCGTAATATCACAGCCATCCTGATCGAAGGCCTCAAGCGTCTTGAATACCGCGGTTACGACAGCGCCGGTTTGGCTGTACTCACCCAGAATGGTGAACTGCAGCGCCGCCGCCGCATCGGCAAGGTCAGCGAGCTGGAGGTTGCTGTTACTGATGACCCATTGGCAGGCCAGCTGGGAATTGCCCACACCCGCTGGGCTACCCACGGCGCGCCGACTGAAGGCAACGCCCACCCGCACTTCTCGGGCAATGACGTGGCCGTGGTGCACAACGGCATCATCGAAAACCACGAGGAGCTGCGCGAAGAGCTGAAGGGCCTGGGCTATGTCTTCACTTCGCAGACCGATACCGAAGTCATCGTCCACCTGATCCACCACACCCTGAAGAGCATTCCAGACCTGACCGACGCCCTTAAGGCGGCGGTGAAGCGCCTGCACGGCGCTTACGGCCTCGCGCTGATCAGTGCCAAGCAGCCGGACCGCCTGGTGGCCGCGCGCAGTGGTAGCCCGCTGGTTATCGGCCTGGGCCTTGGCGAGAACTTCCTGGCGTCCGACCAGCTGGCGCTGCGTCAGGTTACTGACCGCTTCATGTACCTGGAAGAAGGCGACATCGCTGAAATCCGCCGTGATCAGGTCTCTATCTGGGACCAGCAGGGCAACAAGATCCAGCGCGAAACCGTGCAGTACCACGAAGGTGCCGAGGCTGCCGACAAGGGCGCTTACCGCCACTTCATGCTCAAGGAAATTCACGAGCAGCCAAGCGTTGTTCAGCGCACGCTTGAAGGCCGCCTGGGCAAGGACAACGTGCTGGTCCAGGCCTTTGGCCCGCAAGCTGCCGACCTGTTTGCCAAGGTGCGCAACGTGCAGATCGTTGCCTGTGGCACCAGCTACCACGCCGGTATGGTTGCGCGTTACTGGCTGGAAAGCCTGGCCGGCATCCCATGCCAGGTAGAAGTGGCCAGCGAGTTCCGCTACCGCAAGGTGGTGGTGCAGGCGGACACGCTGTTCGTCTCCATCTCGCAGTCCGGCGAAACCGCCGATACCTTGGCCGCACTGCGCAACGCCAAGGAGTTGGGTTTCCTTGGCAGCCTGGCGATCTGCAACGTGGGTATCAGCTCGCTGGTACGCGAGTCGGACTTGACCCTGCTGACTTTGGCCGGGCCTGAAATCGGCGTGGCTTCGACCAAAGCATTCACCACCCAGCTGGTTTCGCTGATGCTGCTGACCCTGGCCCTTGGTCAGGTGCGCGGTACGCTGGAAGCCGGTGTCGAAGCTGAGCTGGTTGAAGAGCTGCGTCGCCTGCCGACCCGCCTGGGCGAAGCCCTGGCCATGGATGCCACTGTCGAGAAAATTGCCGAGCTGTTCGCCGACAAGCACCATACCCTGTTCCTCGGCCGCGGCGCGCAGTACCCGGTGGCGATGGAAGGTGCTCTCAAGCTTAAGGAAATCTCCTACATCCACGCCGAAGCGTACCCTGCAGGCGAGTTGAAGCACGGCCCGCTGGCTCTGGTGGACAACGACATGCCGGTGGTTACCGTTGCACCGAACAACGAACTGCTGGAGAAGCTGAAGTCCAACCTGCAGGAAGTGCGTGCCCGTGGTGGCGAGCTGGTCGTGTTCGCCGACGAGCACGCTGGCATGACCAATGGCGAAGGCACCCACGTGATCAAGGTGCCGCACATTGCCGATGCCCTGGCGCCAATCCTGTACACCATTCCGCTTCAGTTGCTGTCTTATTACGTGGCCGTGCTGAAGGGGACCGACGTTGACCAGCCGCGCAATCTGGCCAAGTCGGTGACTGTCGAGTAACGGGTAGTCAGGTGTTGATCAGCTTTGATCGTAAATATTAAAGTCTGTCTCTGAATATTAAAGTCTGTCTCGCTTGGAGCCTCTGTGGGCTCCAAGCGCAGATCCCGCTCTGCTGCCCCTCCGCTGCCTTGAAATCCTGGGTGCTCCTCCTTGCTGCTCGCCATCCAACCGCACGAGTTTCTGCGTTCCTTTATCGAAAGGCATTTCTACCTGGCTCCACGCTCACCCGAGTCGATCAAGCTCAAGGAAATATCCAGGTACTACATGCGAGGACAGTCAATCGGGATTATTGCTGATCTGCTAGGCATGTCTGATACCTACGGATTCAATCGTCTGCTGCATGAACACACGAGTTATTCGCAGGTAGGTGTTTTTCCGGATTTCGACCAACGCAGCTATACCAGAAAAATTTATAAGGATTGCTATACGAGATTTGAGACAGAATGTCAGCTAGCTGGAATTTGCATAGATTGTGTAAAAGAAGACATTGATTCGCTTGGTTTCCCTTACTGGAGACGTGACCACAGATACGTCGAGGTATGTGCAAAGCACAATACAATCCTGCTTAGACAATGCCCAGTATGTGGGAGAGATATCCGATATCATGGCCAAGGATACGGTCATGATCTCCTTTGGACCGGCTGCAAAGGACGCTATATCCATCACTGCGAGTCCAGGAAAAATACAAGCAAATATAAGCTGACATTCGCAAAAATTTTTGCGGAAATCGGAGAGTCGCATTTTGCTGTTGATTTGGAGTCTGCTATAGCGCAGCTTGCGGGCAAAGCCACTAAGATAGCCATGGAGAGATTGATTACTGAGGAGCAGTTGATCGCAATAAACTGGAAGCTCGAACGCTTTAGAGGAATTTCAGATACAAGTTTAGATTATCGCCCTGATGGTAGGTATTCTCAAAGCATTATTGAAGTTATAGCATTGTTGTATGGGAGCTTTGCTGCTTTGATATATAGCCTACGTGATACAGATAATATTTTACAGAGTGTAGATGACCTTATGCGTATCGAGTACCGGGAAGCTCCTAGATACTACTCGTCATCCTTATCGCCAAAATAATCGCTGAATGCGTTCCCCAGATCATCATTTGTCGGTTTCCCTAAAGAGGGTCGCTTAGGGCGCTGATGTTTTTGAGCTTTCATGTCCGTATCCAGTTTCAGGCTTTTATGCGTTTCACGCTCCTCAGCCGTCAACGCACCTTTGAAAGCAGCTTGAGCAACACGATTGTCGCGCTCCTTCCTTACGAACTGCACTACATTTGACCGTATCGGGGAACCGAATGGGCAATTGAGGTCATCGCGCTTGGAGTTTTTTTGAATCGCGATTCGCTCAAGTTCCTCAACGTCTACGCGGTACGAGTAATACGAACTTGAGATATAAGCCCGATGGACATCCTCAATTTCTATCCGTGTGCGGTTTAATGTACGAGCTTGGATGTATGCCTGAACCATCAGGTGAATGGCTGCACGCTTAAGCCCATAGCTCCCACGATATATTTCATGGGAGAAATCTGCGGGTTTGGCCCGAATTCGGCCATCACTCACAGTGATGCATTCTTCTATGAAGTCAGTCCAGACTTTTGACTCTGGAGCGTCCGGCCACATGATTCTCGGCTGTGCTATCAAGCGTTGGGTGTCTTCCTGATTACGTTTCAGCAGCTTATGCCCCAAGCTGAAGTTTGATACATATACCATAGGCAATCCAAGGCCGGACATCGTAAGCAATATGTCGGTTGTAAGAGCTACACCTTTCCCAGGGGTTAAATGCTGCATTTCTTCAAGGATAGCCAGTGAGATGGCATTCGCATACGGTCTTGGCTACGCAGCCCAAGACTCAAGATAGCTTGGCGATCATCTTTGATCAGGCCACGGAAATCACTCGCAGGTCCTGCTTCCAGGTAATGAAGACAACGGTGGCAATGCGGGCCTGAAAAAGCCTTTGTGACATTTTGGGCAAAAAATGGAGGAAATTGCGCTGAAATGCCCATTTTTGCTAGGTCCAAGAACAGGCGCCGAAACGAAGCGTTGACCCTTGTTTACAAGGTGTATAAATAGCGCTGTGTGACATCCTTCGAGAACGAACATGGCTGACAATGCGCTCATCGACCTTTTGAAGCAAACTGGACCCTTGCTGAGCAGTGATTTGTCCAAGCTCCTTGAGACCAAATACGGCCTGAACCCCGAAGCGGCGAGAAAGCGTGTTGAGCGTGGGTGTGCTGGTATGACCCGTCTCAACCACATCATCTTTCCCCATCGGGCACGCTTCTGCTATCTCCAAGAGGAGTATGGGTCTCCGTTTTTCTTCGAAAATTTGATGGAGGCTCTGAAAAAAACGCGCAGTGCCTATTTTGCGGCATTACAGGCTCTTGCGCTTCGAGGCAACGTGATGCCCCGCCGCCATTTTCTTATTGCTTGCGGTGCACCAGTTGCTCAAAAGAAACACATTTCAGCAGAAACTCTGCTGGAGCGACTGGTGAAAGCGACTCTTGTAAAGGAGGTGACGCTTCCAGGGGGCGAATCCTGTGTGGTGCGATGCGATCACCACCAGATGCTCGAAGTGACGTCGACGTGGGCAAAAATGAAGGGTCGTCTCATCGCAGAAAAGATAACCCTTCTGGCGGTCAAGGATTGGGCCCGAAACTTGGGAATGGTGAGCTACGATTCCGTTGAAACCCGCGAGGATGAGGGCTCCGAGACGTTACCGAAGGTCGGGACGTTCAATTGGGATCTAGCTGGACCCTCGTACTTATTCCCCATGCGAGAGTACGTCAACACAACTCTCAAACCAGGTTTCTTCGTTTGCGACCTTGCCCTCAACGGGTGGGTGACCGCTGCCCATCTGGCAGGGTTCGTCAACAAATGTGTCACGCTGCGTAGTCTCAGGAAGGTGAGCAAATGTCTTCAGATTTTTGTCGCCGAAAGCTACCACACTGAAGCTTTCGCCCTTCTCAAGGAACAGGGCATCATTCCGGCGACAACCGAGAGCCTTTTTGGCCGCGATGTCGCATTAGCATTGAAGAATCTTTGTGCTGTCCTGACCGACACAGCAAAGCTCACACAAGCGCCTGAAGCGCTGGACAAAATTTTCAACGATTTGTCCAGAATCGAAGGTGCAGCTTCGACGCTGCGCGGCAGCCTTTTCGAATTCGCGGTAGCTCAGATCGCGCGTTCTACCTTTTTGGGATATCCCCAGGAGATGAACCGGATCGTCAAGGACAGCATCGGAGCAGAAGCGGAGATCGACGTGCTTGCCTACCGTCCGGGCCATGAAGTTGTTTTCATCGAATGCAAAGGGATACACCCCATCAGCACTTTGGATGATGCCGAGGTGGAGAAATGGCTGGATAAACGTGTCCCCGTGATCAGGGGATTTGTAAAAATGCATTCTGAGTGGGCTAACATCCGCCAAAGGTTCGAACTGTGGACCAGTGGCAAGCTTTCCGATGACGCGATTGCGATGGTGAAAGCTGCACAGGCAAAAAACCCAAAATTGGACATCCAGCTGCGTGATGCCGACTACGTGCTTGGCCAGGCCATGAGCGGCAATGATCAAGGGCTTCTCAAAACATACCGCCAGCATTTCGTGACGCATCCGATGCAGGAATTTGAAGCGGCCCGGAAACGCGAGCAGCGTAAAGCCGAAAAAGCCAAGGCAAGGTTAAAAGCGCCCTCCATAGAACCAGCGGCCCCTCCACCTACGAGTCCCCCGGCACCCAGTGCTGGGCTCTCTCTCCCCTCATCAAACCTGTAACTTATTTCGCTACTCGGAAAGAAAATGAACGCAGCTAACACTCACAAAAGATCTGAGCGGTTTGGTGAGATCTGCCAAGCAATTGGCTTCACGTTGTGGCAGCTCCAGACGCTTGAGGGTTCCACGGCCCAATTTTTCGTATTGGTTGAGCAAGCGGAACCGCAGATGGGGGAGGAGGAAGGCAACCTCCTTGTAACCGACGCCCAGAAGAAGACCTTTGGAGGCAGCATTTCGCGCCTATCCAAAAGTGAACACCTTCCTAAAGACGTACTGGTGAGGTTCCAGGCCTTGTTAAAGGACCGAAACTGGCTGGTACATAGCTCAAACGCAGATAGCAAGAAAGCTCTGGATGACGACGTTGCCTACAGCGATCTTCACAGAAGGCTGGAATCCATGTTGGACGAAACTGGGCGATTACTGAAGGAAATCTCCGCGCTTTCGGAAAAATTCGTATTGAGCCACGGTGTATCAGTGGAGGCTCTAGAGGCCAGGATCGCCGAAACACTAGGAGAATGGCAGAGCTAAATAAATTCGCCTGTAGACCCTGATCCACGCGTAAAGGCTGTGCACGGACATGCCCAGAAACTAGACGACATCGGCGGCAGGTTTGCCTTTTTCGGTCACCTGCTTGACCGCTTTGATCTTGAATTCTTCGTCTAACGCTGACGACTCATGGCACCACCTAGGGGCCTCATTATGATGCTTGGAGGTGTCTAGGAAACCCGGGGCGATTCAGTAAGACGAGTCTTCTAGATGCGTGGCGTAGTTGAGGCGTGGGGCGTCGCAGCTAAAGGAATTAACGCTTGGCATCAAACCTGTTCGTCCCAATATTTTAGGTGTGAGTATCTAGTTGAAATATAAGGACTTTTCCCTGTCCATTGGTTTGGGTCGAATTGTAAAGGTTTTGAGTTTGACTAAGGCACGATGATATCCTGATGCCATCACTGGAGAGCCGATTAAATCGGGCCAATGAAAATAGATAATAACTATTGATCTGATAGCTTTAATAGTTAAGATCAATGCACTACAGTTGTAACTCAGGGAGAGAAGGCATGGCTCAACAGGAGGCTCGGGAAGAAAAAGTCGTGATGTGGGGCACCCACGGCACGTCCAAAAGCCGAGCTGAGGCCATTCTGGAGCAAGGCTTCATTGCGAAGCCGGGTCGAATTGGCAATGGTGCCTATTTTTGGACTGCTGTGAACGATTCGCAGGACTGCATCCAACTGGCTCAAAAATTGGCCAAGACCTGGGCAACTACTGCTCAAACCAGAGGTCAGTATTCTAAAGAATCTGACTTGGCAGTCGTACAAGTAGGGGTTGCGTTCCATGCTTCGGATGTATTACCCCTCGACGATCCATCCATGACCTTTAGGCTGTGGTCGCTGCTCAAGACAAAGCTGTCTGAGCTGCTACGCTTGGAGAATGAGGATGGCTGGAGAAACGTCACCACCACGACGTTGCAAAATCATGAAAATGAGATTCACGGCTTCATTGAAATGTTTGTTTTGGAGCTAGAAAAGAGGCTCGGGAAGAGGTTCAAGGTTATCTTCAAATCGCAGAAATGCCCAAAATTTTCTGATCCGATTATGTCGTTTATAGGAAATCACAGCTGTTTTGCGATTAGAGACACAAGCGTTATAAGTAGTATGGATATTACTCATTAACCAAGGTGCATTAAGATGGAAACTATATTTGGCTTGGCAAGAACTCCAGAGTTTTCTCGGGCGCTTGATGAAACTTTTGCCAAATTTGAGGCTATGCCAGCTCAAGAATTGTTCGAACAAGCCCGTCAACATTCCGACGGTGATATCGCCCGATTTAGCTCGGCTTGGGCCGAAGGCTATGATCATGAAGAAGTTCATGTGGCAAAATCGCTACACTTTGTAGTTGAGTCGAAAGATGCACGACTCAAAAGTATGAGTGCGGTATACACTACTGAAGAAAAAATCAGCTTCCCAGGCCACAATATTAATTGTGAAGCGAAATGCTACTGCGCTGTCCCCAGCGCAGTAGTTGCTTTAGATCATGTTGTTTATTATCCAGCTGCTGCTTAGTTGTTATTTTAAGGAAAGTCCATGGACAGACATCCCATACAGCTTGTAGACGTTACGGTCGAAGAGTTGTATTTTAAGAAACGAGGTGGCTCCGAGTCCGAAAAACAAGAGCGAGATTTTTCCCTCACGGTGTCTCGTTCAGACTACGACAAGTCTGAAAAGATGTTTTCTGTTAAACTTGATATGGAAGTGGAGCCAGATGTCGAAGACAAACTTAAGTCCTTCGAAATGCGGCTATCTATCGCGGGCCACTTTAAAGTTGATGAAGACGCTTTCCCGACTGACAAGATATATGATTTCGCCGAGCGTAATGCCCCTATCATTTTAATACCTTATATCCGCGAGCACGCCTACTCCCTCACTGTACGCGCTGGAGTTGAGCCTCTAATTTTCCCACTTGTTCAAGTCCCCTCTTTCAAGTTGGTAAAGCAAGACTAGGCATCAATGATGCTGCCTGCTACCGGGACTTGTGGCAACAAGTCCCAGCCTCACCTTTCAGGCAAATTACTGCTCTGGTATTGCAACCGTCCCCTACACAGATCTGGAAATCCTTGCAGTGATGTAGGGTTCGCAGGCGAGTCACGCAAGCACGTTTGCCAAGTAGCAAGAGATTTGAGGAAGTAGCGGGGAATGAAAGGCTTCAAGAAGGACAACCATTACGTACCGCAGTCGTATCTGAAGCACTGGACAATAGAGAACAAAGTCCTTGCCTATCGTCTGCTAGTGCCCCATGAAAAAAGCGCGATTTGGAAACCGCATTCAACCAAAAGCGTGGCCGTGCTTCGGCATCTTTATACTCGTTTGTCGGGTTCTGAAGCCAGCGACGAAGTCGAGCGATGGCTCGAGCGTGACTTCGAAACTCCTGGACTGGCATCCATCGAAAAGGTAGTGAGCGAGTCGCGGTTGACCCGAGAGGATTGGAACAATTTGTTCCGCTTTGCTGTTGCGCAATCGGTCCGTACTCCTGCGCAAATGCAGATCTTTATCAAACGCCAAAATGAAACGCTTGAGGCATTGCTAACTGAGATCATGGAGTCGTCAGTGCGCAAAATCGAGGCAGCTTCAGCCGCTGGAGTTCAACTTGAACCCCCTCCGGTTTTAGACCCACACAGCAAGCTGCCGCTGAAGATTCATCGTGTGAAGAATAAGGATGGCGAAGAAGGCATCAAAGCCGAGATCCTGGTCGGGCGGAAGTTTTGGCTCTGGCAGATTGAACAAGTGCTCAAGAGCACTATCAATCGAATGCCAAATCATCGTTGGACCATCCTCCACGCGCCACCAGGAGTCACCTGGCCAACGTCCGATAACCCATTCATGAGGGTAGGAGCTGGTGCGAATGGGACATTTAGTCTTGAGGGCGGTTGGGATGTTCCAGGCACACAGCTGTTCATGCCACTCAGTCCCAAGCATCTTCTGTTCACGTGTGTTGGCTCACCGCCCCCACGGCGCGGCACCACGCTGAGTCTTGCTGAAGCAGCTTTTTTTAGGACGATGATTTTGACCGGGGCCCATTACTACGTGTTTGCGACAGATACGCGAGATATTGAGGAGTACAGGCCCCGTACCGTCTGTCCCGAGCGATTTAAAGCAGTGCGGAAGCATTGGGAGGAATGGCATGAGACTCAGTCGAGAGAGGAAGCCAATTATCCCGACCTGTAATGCTTGCGAGTCTCCTGCGCTTCTAGGAGGAGCATCCCGCTTTCACAATGGCGCCCCTCGGACCGCTAAGTTGTAGACTGCTCCCCTAGCATTGCAGCAAGAAAGTTGAAAGCCCGCCATGGGGGCCGGGCTATCAAGTGTCTCTGAAGAGAGATCGTGGCCAACAAAATCTCAGGCCAGACCTCCGTAGGTTACACTTCTGCGCGGCCTACCTCTTCATCATCGGGCTGAGGGTTACATAGCACCCGCTCTTTGTAGATGCTCAACGTCTGGTTCTGGCGGAAAGCAGTCCACTGCGATTGTTTGCTTTCAACTTGCAAAGCTCAGCGCAAAGCCGTCAACCCACCTCGTTGTATCAACGCTTCTTAACCTCCAATCTCAACGCCACATGCCCTCGATTGTTACCATAACAATTCCAAGCATCATTGGCATATGCATACAAATACCCCGAACGCTTCGGCACATAACTGCACCCCGCACCGATCTTGAAAGTCTCGGGTTTTATCAAATAACCCTTGGCATCCACCCCATCGCCGTTAGCAATAGCGCCCATCAGGCAGAACCACGGATATTGTTCATGACGCTTGGTAAAGCGGAAGTTGGCATCTCTGTTCTTGAACAGCTTGCCGTACCAGGATTCCACCTGCCCCAAAGCGCTGGCAACCAGTTGTGCGACTTCCGCTGGCTGGAAGTTGCCGTCATCGGTGCCGTCGGGGCCGCATCTGATGGAGCTGTCCAGCCATTCTCCGGAGGCGCTGAAGGTGTAACTCACGCCCGCTTCCAGCCATAGACCCGTTTCGTTCCAGGACGAGCGTGCCGAGATATCCAGCGACACGGGTGGTTTTGTAGCTATGATGCGTGATTGTCGATAGGGGTACTGTGTGATAGGCGGATCGTCATGCCGTTTCAGTGCGGAGTCGTGAAAGTGGTCCGGTTGGGTGACGAGGTTGGCGATGCTGCGCGGCTGGGTTGGCAGCAGGTTGAAAACGCCGTCACATGAGTCATGCATCATGTCGTGGTAATCGGGTTTGACCTGTTTGATTGCGTTGTTGAACTGCAATCCACACGCAGACGCTTCTTCGATCATCCATTGCAGGGCGCCATCTGCCAGTCCGTTTTCGTAATAGCCACCGCCCACATCGGAATGCACGCCGGGAAACCACAACTGCTTCACATCTTGAGCCGCTGGCACCTCGGTCCATAAGGTTGGCTGAAACGTGGCCCTGCGCTCGTCCATGGCCACCGCATGGCGCGCCGTCTTCACCGAGTTGTGCAACGTGGTGTCGTGGAAGGTGTAGCGATTGCGGTCGTCGAGCAAGTTGAGCAACGCCATGTCATCCGGGATGCCCAGAGCACCAACGGTATCCCACACGCCAATAAAGCGAATCGGAACGCTGGCATTCGGTTTGTTGTGAAACTTCCAACCTAAAGCATCCCAGTCGGAACGGTCTTCCAGCTTGCGTCGGTAACCCCGTTTTAGCAGTTGATCGATTTGTCGCCAAACTTCGGCAGGTTCTAAACCATCGATCTTTAACAAGCCGCAACTGGCAATGAAGCCGGACAAGCTTCGCACCGTATAGGCACCGCGACTGAAACCGAATAGATAGATGTCGGAGCCTGGCTTATAGCTGTAGCACAGCTTCTGATATGCACTCTTGATGTTGTCGTCCAACCCGGCGCCGGTGCCACCGCCAATCGCCTTGTCCCACCACTTGCCGGAAGTCCCTACGCCGGGGTGGTAGTACTTTTCCTGCGGCGTGCCCTTTACGTCGCTCTCGGCAACCGCATTGTGCAGTCGGACGACATTGGTGGGGGCAGGAACGCCTTTATCGAGTTGGTCGGGTGTATTCCAGGTGCCGTCGCAGCAAATGACGATGTTTGCCATGGGGAAGCCCTTTTTAAGTGTTTCGTGAAGTCAAAACCAGTTTAGATAGTTCTTCAAGTATCAGATATTCGGTCCAGCTATATAGCTAATTCCAAAAGGCTCAGTCAGAAAACTTGTTCGTGGTCTATAAGGGGCTGTTATGGTTTTGATACACGTCTTTTTCAAGTTGCCGCCTCATCCATCTATTGCTCTGCAAATATCGATGCCGGCTATGAATTCGCTTGCTTTCGTGTTTGGTGCTTTAGGATATGGGTAGTGAGATTTCCTCAGGATTTCATAGCGTCGGGCTCGAAGTGTTCAGGGCGTTGACTCATTAAGGGTCTATAGTAGTGATACGCACACTCAATGTCGAAGCAAAGGCGGGCTGGTTATGGATCTCAGCAGCGAGCTTATGGAAGTGGTGGCCAAGTACGCTGGGTTGGCAGGCATTGCTGTACTTACCCTCGCCGGAATATTTTATAAAGTTTTAGCGGAGAAAATATTGGTGCCTTTAGGCCCCGATAAAGCCTATAAGATTCTAAGAATGGTAATTGGGTGGGCAGGAGTAATCGCCATCTTGGGTATCGGAAGTTGGGTTGCTCTGAAAATTATGGAGCGACCTCCAAGCGAAGAGGAAAAAGTATCTGCTGCAGTAAATGATCCGCACTGGAAAGCATTCAAGCAATACTTAGTTACCGGCCGGGATTATACAAAGGCATTTGAGGAAGTAAGCGCCGCTGCTGAGGAAGGTAATCCACTAGCACAGACACAAGTTGCACTGTTTTTAATGGGGGGCGTTGGCACGCAGAAAGATTTAAGTCGATCTATTGACCTGGCAACAAAATCCTTTCCGTACCTTACCGAATGGTGTGAGAAACTCAAAAATCCAGCAGCTTGCCTGTTTTTGGGTTTGTTGTACAGTAATGGTCTGGTTGTAGGTAAAGATGAAAAACATGCTGCGAAATTAATAAGGCTTTCAGCTGAAGGGGGGTACAGTAGATCGTTTGGTATTCTTGCTAGCTTATACGAGGCAGGCGAAGGTTTAGATGAAGATTTGCCAGCTGCTAAAGTTTGGTATGAGAAGTCTATAAAGGCGGGATATCCGTACGCGATGTACGCATTGGCAATGATCTATAGGCAAGATCTAGATAGTGATAAGGACAAATTTGTAACCTATCTATCAATGGCTGAGGGCACTGGATATCCACCCGCGCTTTTACAATTGTCCAAGGAATATTTAGACGGCGAAGTTTTCGAAAAAAATGATGAAGTTTCACGTCGTTATCTTGAAAAGTCACAGTCCGATGATTTTCCCGAAGCTTACAATGAAATTGGACGTCGCTATGCGGCGGGGTATGGGGGGTATCCGTTAGAGGCAGAGAAAGCGGTCTATTTCTATAAAAGAGCTGCTGAACTTGGAGACTTAGATGCAATGGTTGTTTTAGCTTCTTGCCTAGCATCAGGTTGGGGGACTAAGAAAGATTATTCCGAGTCTCTAAAGTGGTCATGGAAAGCGTATAATCAAGGTAATAAAAATGCTGCGCTGGAGTTGGCAATTCGACATTTGAATGGGCAGGGAGTAAAAAAGGACGAGAGCAAAGGGCTAGAGCTCATGCAGGAGGCGGCAGAAGGTGGAAATCTTGATGCAGCGGTTCGGCTTGCAACATCTTATATCTACGGAGAAAAGCCTTTTGATAGAGATCTATCTAAGGCATTGTCTATTTTGCAGAAAGGTGTAGAGGCGTCTGATGGGACTTCTGTTGGTCTTGTAGGAGTTGTCTATCTGGAAAGGCGGAAGTATCCTGAGGCGATTGAATATTTTAAGCAGGCTGTCGAACTGGGGCATGCATATTCAGCTTATGAGCTTGGGTATATGTACGAGAATGGTCTCGGCGTAGCGCGGGATCTGGCTACGGCGAAAAAATATTATCATCAAGCAAGTGTTATTGATTCTGGTGATGCCGATTATGAGATGTACGCAGCTGCAGTGGAATACGAACTCTCCACTTCGGTTGAGCAAAAACTAAATGCGTTGAATAAAGTTATTCATTTCTCGGAAGCAGGGAGTCCCTGGGCGCAATATAGACTTTATTCAATATATTCCAAAAGCGCTGTTGATAAGGAGAAGTCACTTTCGTGGCTTAAAAAGGCCGCGTCTAACAATCAGCCATGTGCA
This sequence comes from Pseudomonas sp. USTB-Z, assembly GCF_019691255.1. Classification (NCBI taxonomy): domain Bacteria; kingdom Pseudomonadati; phylum Pseudomonadota; class Gammaproteobacteria; order Pseudomonadales; family Pseudomonadaceae; genus Pseudomonas; species Pseudomonas sp. USTB-Z. Next base: position 109,093 of record NZ_JAECZP010000011.1, on the reverse strand, counting down.
ATGGTAGATCTAGGAGCTTTGCTCCTGTCTGGTGATGGGGTTGATAAAGATGTACCTAAAGCGATTGAATTATTCCAAAAAGGGTTTGAGGGGGGACGTGCTAGCGGGGGATATAATCTTGGAGTTATATATACTTCTGGCGAATATACTGCGCGGGATATCGAGCGAGGAATAAAATACCTTGAGCAGGCCGCGGATTATGGAAGCACAGAGAGTCTCGTTTACCTGTCAAAATTATACGGTGACGGCCTTCTTGTTAAGGTCAATGTTTTAAAGAGTAAGGAGTATTTATTAGAAGCAGCAACGGCGGGGAATGAAGAGGCAACAAAACTTTTGGTCGAATCTGCTCCTGCAAAAATACAATCGTGCACGGCAAGCGTCGGACCGTGATAGCGGCAAACATAGATACTGTCTTTCATCTAATGGCAAATATTTAGTAGTTGGAATAGCTTTCGCCGGCGGTCCGTGTGCCCGAACGAGCCCCATGAAAGGCAGGATATTTTTTCCCCCTTACGATAAGGGACTAGCAAACGGCTCTATGGCTAACAGCAACGATAAGAGTGGTAGCTTTTGGGCCAGGAGCGGCGGCGCCGGCGGAGCCCAGAGCAAAAGCTGCCCATGGTTCGCGAGGGCCTTGAACCCGGACAATGTGTGTCGCTCGGCGCAACGCAATCAATGCTTATCAGTTATTCCTACAGCCAAGCTGTATAAGGACCGCAGCCTGTCGGCGGTCAGCACGGGCGAAGCCGTGGTGCCGGCCTCCGAGTTGAGAGATGTGCTCAAGCATCTCCGAGGACCATGGCCAACAAAGTCTCAGAGCAAACCTCCTGAGGTTACACATTCTGCGCAACCTACCTGTTCATCGTCAGGCTGAGAGTTGCATCTGGTTGGATGCGAGACAGTTTTTAATATTTTCCACAACCGAAAAGCGGCCCGAGCGGTAGGGTGAGACAGACTTTAAAACTCATTCCACCACGCTACAGGCCCCTAGATTCGTGCTAAGGCGAGACAGACTTTAATGTCTACGATCAGCTTGTGGATTTAGAGAATTAAAGCTGACGCAGGATAATTAAAACTGTCGCAGGAGGCGGTGAGTCCACCGCGCCGCCGCCTGCAATGTTCCTGCTCCTTGAAGTTGCCTCACTCGTTCGACGCTGGCTTTTGGGCAATGACGTCAACATGCACGCGATCATCAGCATGCTTAAAACACGAAGCCATGCCCGAGCTCTCTCTCCATCCACGCCAAGAAACGCCTGACCCTTTCGAACCCGGAATGCGCTTTCGGGAATACCAGATGATGGGCCGCCACAGGCGCGCTGAAGATGTGTGGCACGACTTCCACCAGTGTTCCGGCCGCAAGGTACTTCTGCGCTAATAACGTGCTTTCGAGCGCAAAACCCAGCCCGTGACTGGCGGCCTCCAGGGACATGTAGGAACGATCGAAGCTCAACGCGTAGGGCTTTTCCGGGCGGGCGAGGCCGTGTCGAGCGAACCAGGCCGGCCATTTCAGCAATGTGGCCTCGGAGAGAATCAAGTCCCGACGCAGTAGATCCGACGCGTCGTCGATCCTATGCCGGGCCAGCAGTTTCGGTGAGGCCAGCACGGCAAATGCCTCATTGCCTAAAGTGCGCACCTCGTAGCTAGGCCAATTGGGTTCGCCATGGCGAATGTCTACGTCAATCTTGTCGCGACTGAAATGCAGAGATTCATAGGAGCACGACAAGTTGATCTGGATATCCGGGTGCGCCATCCGAAATGCTTCCAGCCTTGGCATTAGCCAGAGCAGGCCGAAACTTGGTGACGAATGCAAACGCAGACAATCGAGGCTGACGTCGCTGCTGGCCCGTTCTGTGGCGACGGAAAGACTGTGCAGAATGCCGGAAACGTCTTTCAGATACTGCTCGCCAACGGGAGTCAGGCTGACGCCACGCGCCGCGCGAAAGAACAGTTGTCGACCAATCATTGCTTCGAGCTTGGCCAATTGATGACTGACAGCCGAAGGGGTGAGGTCTAGCACTTCCGCTGCGCGCGCAACATTACCGAAGCGAGCGGTTTGCTCAAAGGCCTGAATCGCTCTCAGGGGTGGCAGGGCCGGCGCGGTATCGTCAACAGATCGCATATCAGTCACTTCGCTCGCAGCGCATATTTTTATTGGGGACCTTCATTCAATCACTTAGCAATCAGGGTGACGAGTGCTGAATTTTTTTCAGCACCCAATGATTTTTGCGTTATTGCTCAGGGCCTGGGCCGAGACCAAAGTAGGCCCATCGATTCCGCTGAATCGACCCTATAAAAACAATCAGAGGTCACACCCATGCTTCTTCAAGGCAAAGTCGCAATCATCACTGGCGCCGCATCGGCACGCGGGATCGGCCGGGCAACTGCGGCCACATTCGCTGCTCAAGGTGCCCGCGTGGTGATCCTCGATCTGGATGAAGCCGCTGCCCGCGATGCCGCAGCGTCTCTTGGCGAAGGGCATCTCGGCCTGGCCGCCAACGTCGCCGATCAGGCACAGGTAAATCAGGCCGTTGCGCAGATCATCGAGCACTTTGGCCGCATCGACGTGCTGGTCAACAACGCTGGCATCACCCAACCCCTCAAGACCCTGGACATCAAGCACAGCGACTACGACAAGGTACTCGACGTCAGCCTGCGCGGCACGCTACTGATGTCTCAGGCCGTCATTCCCCTGATGCGGGAGCAACGTTCGGGCAGCATTGTCTGCATGTCCTCGGTATCGGCACAGCGTGGCGGCGGCATCTTCGGTGGCCCGCACTACAGCGCAGCGAAAGCTGGGGTACTGGGCCTGGCCAAGGCCATGGCACGAGAGCTGGGGCCGGACAACGTGCGCGTGAACGCCATCGCCCCGGGTCTGATTCACACGGACATCACTGGCGGTCTGATGCAGGACGATCGTCGTCACGCGATCATCGACGGCATTCCACTGGGTCGTCTGGGCGAAGCGCAAGACGTCGCTAACGCCGCATTGTTTCTGGCCAGCGATCTGTCGACTTACCTGACCGGAATCACCCTGGATGTAAACGGCGGCATGCTCATTCACTGATGCACATTGCGTCAGCCCGCGCGGCTGACGCTGTTCTGAATCGATAAAAACAAGAGATCAGACCATCATGATTACCACCCTGTCATTGGACGCGGTTTCGGCCGTGCGCTCCAACGCATACCGCAAGACTGCCTGGCGACTGATGCCGTTCCTGATGCTGTGCTACCTGTGTGCCTATCTGGACCGGGTAAACGTGGGCTTCGCCAAGTTGCAGATGATGAACGACCTGTCCCTAAGCGAGGCCGTCTATGGCCTGGGCGCCGGCATGTTCTTCATTGGCTACTTTCTCTGCGAAGTGCCCAGCAATCTGATCCTGCACAAGGTCGGCGCACGTCGCTGGATCGCCCGGATCATGATTTCCTGGGGGATCATTTCCGCTTTATTCGCCTTTGTTGAAACCGCCTGGCAGTTTTATGCCCTGCGTTTTCTGCTTGGTATCGCTGAAGCGGGTCTGGCTCCTGGCCTGTTGTTGTACCTGACCTACTGGTTCCCATCCTACCGTCGCGCAAAGATGACCGTGCTTTGGTTCGTCGCGATTCCATTGTCGGGGATGATTGGCGGCCCACTGTCAGGTTGGATCATGAATCAGTTCGCAGGTTTTCATGGCTGGGCGGGCTGGCAATGGATGTTCGTCATCGAGGCAATTCCAACCGTCATCGTCGGCTTGTTGGTACTGAGCTATCTCAAAGATGGCGTGCATCAGGCCACTTGGCTGACCGATGAAGAAAAGGACCTGGTTACCAAGGAGCTCGCCGAGGACAACGCCCACAAGGTCACTCATGCCTCACCTCGGGAATTCATCCGTGATCGCCGCCTATGGCTGCTGGCCTGCATCTACTTCTGTGTCGTAATGGGCCAGTACGCGATCACCTTCTGGCTGCCGACCCTGATCCGCAATGCCGGGGTATCGGACCCACTGCACATCGGCATGCTGACCAGCCTGCCTTACATGTGCGCCATCGCCGCCATGCTGCTGATGGGCCGTAGTGGCGACAAGCATCGCGAACGTCGCTGGCACCTGGTTGCCCCGATGATCGCAGGTGCCATCGGCCTGACGCTGGCGGCGCTGCTGGGCGGCAACCTGCTGCTGTCGGTACTCAGCCTGTGCCTTGCAGCAGCTGGCGTGCTCTCGGCTTCCTCACTGTTCTGGATGCTGCCCACTACGCTGCTCGGCGGCGTGTCAGCCGCAGCAGGTATCGCCGGTATCAACAGTTTCGCCAACCTTGCCGGGTTCTGCTCGCCTTACCTGATCGGCTGGATCACCACTTCCACCGGTTCCAGTGCCATCGGCATGTACCTGATCACCGCAGTGCTGCTCGCGGGGGCCACGCTGGTCCTGCGCATTCCCGCCGCATCGGTCAATCGTTAACTCGCTGGAGTAGTCACCATGACTGTCAACGCACCCGACACTTCGCTCTCGGCGCTCGCCGAACGCGCGTACAACATTCGCCGCCATGCCCTGCGCATGGGGCAGGTCCAGGGCCAGGGTTATGTCGGCCAGGCCCTCGGCGCCGCTGACTTGCTGGCCGTGTCGTACTTCCATGCGCTGCGCTATCAGCCCCACAACCCCGAATGGGAGCAACGCGACCGCTTTTACCTGTCCATCGGTCACTACGCCATCGCCCTGTATGCAGCGCTGATCGAAGCCGGCGTGATCCCCCTGGAGGAACTGGAAACCTATGGTTCGGACGACAGCCGCCTGCCGATGTCGGGCATGGCCGCTTACACGCCGGGCATGGAAATAACCGGGGGGTCGCTCGGCCACGGCTTGGGCATAGCGGTCGGCGCCTGCCTGGGCCTGAAACGCAAGAACTCGGATTCGTTTGTCTACAACCTGCTCTCGGACGGCGAATTGAACGAGGGTTCAACCTGGGAAGCCGCGATGTCGGCCTCACATTGGAAACTGAACAACCTCATCGCAATCGTCGACGTCAACAACCAGCAAGCCGACGGCTACTCCAGCGAAGTGCTGGCCTTCGAGCCCATCGTTGACCGTTGGCAGGCGTTTGGCTGGTTTACCCAGCGCGTGGACGGCAACGACATCGGCGCCCTGGTCGCCGCGTTCGACGCCGCACGCAACCATCAAGGGGCACAGCCGCGGGTCATCATCTGCGATACCAAGATGGGCAAGGGTGTGGACTTTCTCGAGTCACGTGAAAAAACCCACTTCATCCGCGTCGATGAAAACGAGTGGGATCTGGCATTGCAAAACCTTCAGGTCGGGAGAACTGTATGAGCCGCGTAAACACTACCGAAACCGGCAAGAAGCGCCTGACAACCTCGGCCATGATCGCTTCGATCGCTGCCGAGGGCCAGGCCACCCGTTCAGCGCCATTCGGCCATGCGTTGGCGGCACTGGCCGAACAGCGTTCGGACATCGTCGGCCTGTCGGCGGACCTGTCCAAGTACACCGACCTGCACATTTTCGCGAAGGCGCACCCGGACCGTTTTTATCAGATGGGTATGGCCGAGCAATTGCTGATGAGTGCAGCCGCTGGCATGGCACGCGAAGGCTGCGTGCCGTTCGCCACCACGTACGCGGTATTCGCCTCGCGCAGGGCCTATGATTTTATCTGCATGGCCATCGCCGAGGAGAACCTCAACGTCAAGATCGTCTGCGGGTTGCCGGGCTTGACCACCGGTTACGGCCCCAGCCACCAGGCAACGGATGATCTGGCAATCTTCCGCGCCATGCCGAACCTGATGATCGTCGACCCATGCGACGCTCTGGAGATCGAGCAGGCGGTGCCTGCCATCGCCGCCCATCAGGGACCGGTGTACATGCGCCTGCTGCGCGGCAACGTGCCGCTGGTATTGGACGAATATGGCTACAAGTTCGAGATCGGCAAGGCCAAGACCCTGCGCACCGGAAAGGACGTGCTGATCATTTCCACCGGTCTGATGACCATGCGTTCGCTAGAGGCCGCAGCGCAGTTGCAGAAGGATGGCGTCGATGTGGCAGTACTGCACGTACCCACCATCAAGCCACTGGACGAACAGACGATTCTGGCTGAGGCACGCAAGTCCGGACGGTTGGTGGTCACCGCCGAAAACCATTCGATCATCGGCGGCCTCGGCGAGGCGGTGGCGGGCCTGCTGCTGCGCAACGGAGTAACGCCGACATTCCGCCAGATCGCCTTGCCCGATGCCTTCCTCGATGCCGGCGCTCTGCCGACGCTGCATGACCGCTACGGTATCTCTACCGAAGCGGTGAGCGCGCAGATCAAGGCTTGGCTGTGACTTGATACCTGAAGATAGAGCCGGCCGGAATTAAAGGCGGCTCTATCCCCGACGCAGCGAATGGGGCTCGTCAGATTTGCATGGCCATGCCATCCACATTCATCGCCGCCTGGCGCAGGGCCTCGGAGCGCGTCGGGTGAGGGTGGCAGGTGAGGGCGATATCTTCTGCCGAGGCCGAGAACTCCATAGCCACGCAGAACTCACCAATCATCTCGCTGACGCTTGGGCCCACCAGGTGCACACCCAGTACTTCATCGGTTTCGGCATCGGCGATGACCTTGGCGAAGCCTTCGGTCTCGTGGTTGATCTTGGCACGGCTGTTGGCGGTGAAGGGGAACTTGCCAACCTTGTAGGCACGCCCTTCGGCCTTGAGCTGCTCTTCAGTCTTGCCCACGGTGGCCATCTCCGGGCGGGTATAGATCACGCCAGGGATGAGGTTGTAGCTGACCTCGTGGGGCTTGCCGGCGATGCGTTCGATACAGGCCACCGCTTCGTCTTCGGCCTTGTGCGCCAGCATTGGGCCCGAAGTGACGTCGCCAATCACCCAGACACCCGGCACTGAGGTACGGTGGTGCTCGTTGCTGAGCATGCCGCGCTTGTCGGCTTCCAGGCCCACGCTTTCCAGGTTCAGCCCTTTTGTATAAGGGCGGCGGCCGATAGCCACCAACACGTAATCGGCTTGCAGCGATTCTGCAGTACCACCGGCGGCAGGCTCCAGCGTCAGGCTGACGCCATCGGCACCTGCGGTAGCCTGAGTCACTTTGCTGCCCAGCTTGAACACCATGCCTTGCTTGGCGAGCGCCTTCTGCAGGGCCTTGGCCGTTTCCGTGTCAGTGCCTGGGCAGATGCGGTCCAGGTATTCGATGACAGTGACCTGGCTACCCAGGCGGCGCCAGACCGAACCCAGCTCAAGACCGATCACGCCAGCACCGATGACAACCAGGTGCTTGGGCACTTGCGGCAGCGACAGCGCGCCGGTCGAGTCGATGATGCGCTGGTTGTCGACGGTCACACCTGGCAGAGGGGTGGGCTCAGAGCCGGTGGCAATGACGATGTCCTTGGCCTGCAACGCGGTTTCGCTACCGTCTTCGGCCTTGACCACGACCTTGCCGATGCCATCCAGGCGGCCCCAGCCTTTGATCCACTCGACCTTGTTCTTGCGAAACAGGTATTCGATGCCCTTGGTCAGGCCTGTCACGCTCTCGTCCTTCTGTTTCATCATCTGGGCGAGGTTGAGGGTGGGCTTTACTTCGATACCGAGGTGGGCGAACTCGTCACCGCTGGCAGCTTCGTAAAGCTCCGAAGCATGCAGCAGCGCCTTGGATGGCATGCAGCCGACGTTCAGGCAGGTACCGCCCAAGGTCGAGCGGCCTTCCACGCAGGCAACGCTCAGGCCCAACTGGCCAGCACGGATGGCTGCGTTGTAGCCGCCAGGGCCACCGCCGATGATCACCACGTCATAGGATTTCATGGGTTCAACTCCAGGATGTAGAAGCGCGAGAGGGCACAAGGTTAAGCTGAGATGCAGTGATTGTATACAATCTGCTGTATGGATAAGATCAGTTGGTTCTAGACCAAGGTCTTGCTTAGAGGAAACATCCTACAGATGAACTACTCTGATCCGGTGACGTTCGAAATATTAGGCGTCGTGGCCAATTACGGACAGGAGGGGTGTTTCATGCTTGCTCAACTTCCACCTGCATTGCAGAGCTTGCATCTGCCGCTGAGGCTGAAGCTGTGGGACGGTAACCAGTTTGATCTTGGGCCTAGTCCTCAGGTCACCATTCTGGTGAAGGAGCCGCAGCTGATCAGCCAGTTGACCCACCCAAGCATGGACCAGCTAGGCACCGCATTCGTCGAAGGCAAGCTGGAGCTGGAAGGCGATATTGGTGAGGCCATCCGTGTGTGCGACGAGCTGAGCGAAGCGCTGCTGGCGGATGAGGATGAAACGCCGCCGCCACGTGTGTCTCATGACAAGAGCACCGACGCCAAAGCCATCTCCTACCACTATGACGTGTCCAACGCGTTCTACCAGCTTTGGCTGGACCAGGACATGGCCTATTCTTGCGCCTACTTCCGTGAGCCGGACAATACGCTCGACCAGGCGCAGCAGGACAAGTTCGACCACCTGTGCCGCAAACTGCGCCTGGATGCCGGTGACTACCTGCTCGATGTTGGCTGTGGCTGGGGCGGGCTGGCGCGGTTCGCTGCCCGTGAATATGGCGCCAAGGTGTTCGGCATTACCTTGAGCAAGGAGCAATTGAAGCTCGGCCGCAAGCGTGTGCAAGCGGAAGGGCTTGCCGACAAGGTTGACCTGCAGATTCTCGATTATCGCGATCTGCCCCAGGATGGCCGCTTCGACAAGGTTGTCAGCGTGGGTATGTTCGAGCATGTCGGGCATGCCAACCTGGCGCTGTATTGCCAGAAGTTGTTTGGGGCGGTGAGGGAAGGGGGGCTGGTGATGAACCACGGCATCACTGCCAAGCACGTCGATGGCCGACCGGTCGGGCGCGGGGCGGGTGAGTTCATCGATCGTTATGTATTCCCCCACGGCGAACTGCCGCACCTGTCGATGATCAGCGCCAGTATCTGTGAAGCCGGGCTGGAGGTGGTGGACGTGGAGAGCCTGCGCCTGCACTACGCTAAAACCTTGCACCACTGGAGCGAGAACCTGGAGAACCAGTTGCACAAGGCGGCCGCGCTGGTGCCTGAGAAGACCCTGCGGATCTGGCGTTTGTACTTGGCCGGGTGTGCCTACGCCTTTCAGAAGGGCTGGATCAACCTGCACCAGATATTGGCCGTGAAGCCATACGCCGACGGGCATCATGACCTGCCTTGGACGCGGGAAGATTTGTACCGCTGAAATCGTAAGTGTCACAGCGCTGATATGGCTTTGCAGGAGTGGCCTTGTGTTGCGAAAGGGCCGCAATGCGGCCCCTGCATTTCATCTGTGCAGCCTATATTGCTGGGGCCGCGTTACGGCCCTTTCGCGGTAAAGGTCGCTCTCACAACGGGCGTGCTCACCTTAAAGAATCGGCGATATCAGCCGCGCAATCCGCATCCCCAACTGCTGTAGTCGATGGGTGTCTTGGGTGTCTTCTGCAGTAATTTCCCGCGCGTGTTCGAAGTCTTCGTGGAGCATGTGCTCGACCTGGTCAGCGAAGCCGCGATCGACTGTCAGCAGGGTAATCTCGAAGTTCAGGCGGAACGAGCGGTTGTCCAGGTTGGCACTCCCAATCGCGCTGACGTCATCATCCACCAGCACCACCTTCTGATGCAGAAACCCGGGTTGGTAACGGAACATACGTACCCCCGCGCGCACCGCTTCGAAGGCAAACAGGCTGGAGGCGGCGTAGACGATGCGGTGGTCCGGCCGTGACGGGATGAGCACCCGCACATCGACTCCTCGTAGTACCGCCAGCCGCAAGGCGGCGAACACGGCCTCGTCAGGGATGAAGTAGGGGCTGGTGATCCACACCCTGCGGGTGGCCGAATGAATCGCTTCAAGGAAGAACAGCGAGCAGGTTTCTTGTGGGTCTGCCGGGCCGCTGGCCAGGGCCTGACACAGTACGCCGTTATCCGGGTACGTATCGGGCAGGATCAGCGGCGGTAGCTGGCGCGTGGCCCAGTACCAGTCCTCGGCGAACGACTCTTGCAGGCAGGCCAGTACCGGCCCGCTGATCTGTACGTGGGTGTCACGCCAGGGTGAAAGCTGTGGGTGTTCACCCAAATACTCGTCTCCCACGTTGTGACCGCCAATGAAGCCGAGCAAGCCATCCACCACCACAATCTTGCGATGGTTGCGGAAGTTCACCTGGAAGCGGTTGAACCAGCCGCGACGGGTGGCGAATGCATGGATCTGCACGCCGCCGTCACGCAGCATCTGGCTGTAGCTGGCCGGCAAGGCGTGGCTGCCGACACGGTCGTACAGCACGAACACCTGCACGCCTTCGGCGGCTTTGCGTAGCAAGAGTTGCTGCAGCGCCTTGCCGAGGGTGTCGTCATGAATGATGAAGAACTGCACCAATACCACATCGCGTGCTTTTTCGATGGCTGCGAAGATGGCATCGAAGGTGGCCTTGCCATTGATCAGCAGTTTTACCTGGTTATTTGCCAGGCATGGCATGCGACCCAGCTTGGGCATCGCCCGCAACGCTGCGTAGCTTTCGGACTCGCGGGCGGTAAGGGCTTCTTCAACCCAAGGTCGCCAGTTGAGGTTGGCCATGGCCACGTGCATTTCCTGGTTGGCCTGACGCCGAGCCTTGATGTAGGCGTAGAACGAGCGGGCGCCGAAGATCAGGTAGGGGATCAAGGTGAGGTAGGGGATGAAGAGCAAGGGCATCGCCCACGCAATGGCTCCCTGAGCTGTCCGCACGGTGAACAGCGCATGCAGTGCGGCGACTATACCCAGCAGATGGATCATGCCGAGTAGGTAACCAAAGAAGTAGGGGCTGTGGTAATCCATATGCATCCTGCTTGCCGAGTACACTTGAGGTAACAGAACACGTTCCCGGTCCGCCTGCAACCCGCAGGCGGATTTGGCGTCTAAGGCTCAGTCCGGCCCGTTTGACCGGTTTTTTTCCAGGAGCGTTCGTCCATGAAGATTCGTCTGCCACTGTTGGCGTTGGCCCTAGGCATGAGCAGTCCGCTGGTGCAAGCCCAGATGCTGCAACCGGGGTTGTGGGAGCTGACCACCAGCAACATGCAGGTCGATGGCAAGCCGCTACCCGACATGGAATTCATGCTTGGCCAGTTGAAGAACCTGCCGCCAGAGCAGCGCGCAATGATGGAGGGGGTGTTGGCCAAACAAGGGGTCAGTGTAGGTGGCAAGGGTGTGCGTTCGTGCCTGACACCAGAACAGGTGGCAACGAATGACATTCCGCTGCAGGACCCGAAATCGGGCTGCACTCAGAAGATTACCGACCGTACCGGTAACGTGTGGAAATTCCAGTTCAGCTGCCCGAAGGCACAGGGTAGTGGCCAGGCTACATTTCTCAGTGATCGGGAATTCACCACCCAGGTCAGTGGCACGTTCAACGCTTCGGGTGTGCAGCAGCAAGGCAGCATGAACACGCGTGCGGTGTGGCTAGGCAATGACTGCGGGACAGTCAAACCGCGCAGCTGAAGTTCCATTGCCACTGGCTGGTGGCAACCGCGTCGTGGGCATGCAGCCTCTGTTGCCGTTCGAGCAGCCGAGCATGGCCAGTTCCAGAAGTCGGTAGGGAAACGAATAGTTCCACGTGGAACATTTCGTTTTCAATCCTTGCCTCGACGCGGTTAAGGCATAGCTTTTCGGCCTGAGAACGGCTGATCAAGGCAGGCGTTTTCAGCTAGCGCTCGAAGCTGATGTGCAAATAGGCGGCAGTAGAGGCAAAGCCTTCAAAACAAAAGAAGGCATCAACGGCAGCCCTCGATCAAGCTGCAATGCAGCTTGAAGCGCTCCCCACTGGAACTCGATACGCGGTTCAAGGTGGTCCAGCCTACTCGGCGGCTGTAACCCACCCAGGCCTCACCATTGCTGGCCAGGCCGGTAAAAAAAGTCAACGTGCCATAGCGGCTGTTGGTTTGCGCCCATAGTCGGCGGCTGCTGAAGTCATAGCCGCGAAGGTAGAACGTGCTGCCTTCGGTGCGCACGCTGTAGTAGTTGCCTTTGCCGTCCTGGCAAGCGAGCAGCGTCGCGCTTCGCGTACAAAGGGCCAATGCACCGTTTTGCGGCATGGCCAACAGCGAGGCAGGCATGGTGAGCACCAGCAATGCCATGACGCGTGGCAGATTCATTTTTCATCCCCTGTGAGCACTCGTCCGTCGAGAACCACTTGGCGAAATTGTATTGTTACTTTATAACATTGTGCAATGCATCGCTTCGAATGCGTCTGCCTGAAGGGGTTCGCCATGTCCAATCGTCTTCCCGTCACCGTGCTGTCCGGCTTTTTGGGCGCCGGCAAGAGCACGCTGCTCAACCATGTGCTGCGCAACCGCGACAACCTGCGGGTGGCGGTAATCGTCAACGATATGAGTGAAATCAACATCGATGCCAGTGAGGTGCAGCGCAATGTCAGCCTCAACCGCGCTGAGGAGAAACTGGTCGAGATGAGCAACGGCTGCATTTGCTGCACGTTGCGCGAAGACCTGCTTGAGGAGGTTGCACGGCTGGCCGAAGAGGGACGTTTCGATTATTTGTTGATCGAATCCACCGGTATCTCTGAGCCACTGCCAGTGGCTGAGACCTTCACTTTCCGTGACGAGCTGGGTCGCAGTCTGTCCGATATGGCGCGACTGGACACCATGGTCACCGTGGTCGATGGCTTGAACTTCCTGCGCGACTATCAAGCAGCAGAGAGCCTGGCCAGCCGTGGTGAAACGTTGGGCGAAGAAGACGAGCGGTCGATCAGTGATTTGCTGATCGAACAGGTCGAGTTCGCAGATGTACTGCTGCTGAGCAAGATCGACCTGATCAGCCAACATGAGCGCGAAGAACTCATCGCCATTTTGCGCAGCCTCAATGCCCGGGCGCAGATCGTACCCATGGTCATGGGCCAAGTGCCGCTGGCACGGATCCTCAACACCGGGCTGTTCGACTTCGATCAAGCGGCCCAGGCACCAGGCTGGTTGCAGGAGCTGCGCGGTGAACATGTACCAGAAACCGAAGAGTACGGAATCGCGGCCATGACCTGGCAGGCCCGACGCCCGCTTCATCCACAGCGCTTTTACGACTTTATCCACAAGGACTGGGAAAACGGAAGGCTGCTGCGTTCCAAAGGGTTTTTCTGGTTGGCCAGCAAATATCAGGAAGCTGGCAGCTGGTCGCAAGCGGGCGGCATGATGCGCCATGGTCTGGCTGGCCGCTGGTGGCGCTTCGTGCCACGCGAGCAGTGGCCACAGGATGTGGATAACACGAATGCGATCTTGAAACACTGGACCACCGACACCGGTGACTGCCGGCAGGAGTTGGTGTTTATTGGGCAGAATATCGACGTCGAAAAATTATCCACAGCCCTGGATGCATGCCTGTTGACGGATCAAGAAATGGGCTTGGGTCACATGGGCTGGCTGCGTTTACCTGACCCATTTGGCCCATGGCATGAGGAAGCGGCAGCATGAACCTGGCTCACCGACCTGTGGATATCTTTCAGGTGTTTGGCGAGACGCCTCAAGTGCTGGCCGAAGTGCTGCAGGATGGCGTGAACCTGGCCGTCTGGCGGCGGCGCTTGCCGGCACAACTGGAGGACTTTGCCGCACTGGTGATCAGCCTTGGCCAGCCCTTGGCTGATCAGCGGGTGATTGATGTGAACGAGGAGCAGAAGCCGGTATTGCCAGATCTGCTGCGTGAAGCGGCGGATTTGCATGGGTATGAAGCTTTCGTTGCTGATGTGACGTGGTTGGTGGCGGCTTATACCTGTCTGGTTGGCGCACGACGGGTCGGTTTGCGCTTGCGCGTGTTGAACGCTCCGATGTGCCCACGCTTCCATGTGGATAACGTACCGTTGCGCTTGCTCACCACTTACGTCGGCCCAGGTAGTGAGTGGTTGCAAGAGCGGGATAGCTGTCGTGGAGAGTTACACACAGCTCAGCCACCTGTGGATAACATCCAACACCTGCAGGCCGCCGAGGTTGCGGTACTTAAAGGCGAAAAATGGCAGGGTAACGAAGGGGCAGGCCTGGTGCATCGGTCCCCTTCTACGCAGCGGGGGCGTTTGCTGCTCAGCCTTGACTGGCTGGCCTGACGGCGCATAGTGAGGCATCACCGCCGCCTGAAGCCACCCCATGCTGCAGAACATTCCCACCCATGTAATTGCCGGCCCGCTTGGTGCTGGCAAGACCACGCTGATCCGTCACTTGCTGGCTCAGCGCCCAGCCAACGAGCGCTGGGCGGTATTGATCAACGAGTTCGGCCTTGTCGGCCTGGATGCGGCCTTACTCAGCCGTGACGAAGACGGCATCGCCATCGGCGAGGTCGCAGGGGGCTGCCTGTGCTGCGTCAACGGCATGCCGTTCCAGGTGGGCCTGGGACGACTGCTGCGCAAATCGCGGCCTGACCGGCTGTTTATCGAACCTTCCGGCCTGGGCCATCCCTTGCAGCTGCTGGCTCAGCTGCAACAAGCGCCTTGGGTTGGAGTGCTGACAATTCAGCCACTCATGATGGTTGTGGATGCCCAGGCCATGGCTCGAAACGAGCCTCTGCCAGAGGCTCAACAGCAGGCTTTCAACGCCTCTGAAAGCGTGGTTTTCAATAAGTCAGAGGCTGTGGATGAAATACATAAGTTGTTGATAAGTAATAAATTTAAAGAAAAGAAGATCATGTGGACCGTGCAGGGGCAGTTGCCTTTGTCCGGCCTCCCGACGGTATCCCCACAGATTGTTGACAGCCCATTCTTGAAAAACAGGATTGTCGACAATCCTGGAATCGATCCAGCAGCACTGTGGGCTGACCCGAGTCAACCGATTTGCCTTGCCCAGCAGGGGGAGGGTGGTTGGAGTATTGGCTGGCGGTGGCACCCCGGCCAACAGTTTTATCCACAGCGGCTAAAGGCTTTCTTGTGTGCTTGGCCATGGCGACGGGCCAAGGGAGTTATCCACAGCATGGAGGGCTGGTGGTCATTCAATGGGCTGAATGGGGATATGCCCGCTTGGGAGCCCAGCGACTGGCGGAAGGACACGCGTATCGAGCTGATTTTCGATCAGCCGCAACCGCAACCCGCATTGCAAGCCGGGTTGGATGAATGTCGCGTCAGTTGATCAGTTGCGCCAGCGGTTATGCTCCTGGCGCCATTGCTGCATCTCTATGACGTTGTCGGCGCGCGGTGGGGTCTTGATTTCGAACGGGTAGGGCGCCAGCTCGATCTGCACACTGTGGGCGCCGAACTGGGTCGCGGTGCCGGGGTGACGTTGCTCACCCGTGACGGTGAATTCGAAGGCATAGACGCGTGCCAGGCGCTTGCGGCCATTGGCATCCCGGACAAAGGCGATGCGCTTGAGCGCTACGGCATCGTCAAGCAACTCCAGGTCGAGTTTGGCGCAATGCTGTTTGACCCGTTCCAGGGCCTTTTCACGCAACCCATGGTTGTGCCACAACCAGGCGCCTGCCGTGGCTACCAGCATCAGGACGAAGAGGTTCTCCAGGGTCAACATTTGCATATGCTCCAAACAGGTAGATCCAGCTTAACTGCGTTCCTGGCCTGTCGTACAGGTAGCAATCGAGTTCATACTGCGCTGCGCACAATCCTAGAAACAGCTTTGGAAACCTCCCGCATGAAACGTACCCCGCACCTGCTCGCCATTCAGTCCCACGTGGTGTTCGGCCACGCCGGCAACAGCGCCGCGGTATTCCCCATGCAGCGTATCGGGGTCAATGCCTGGCCACTCAATACCGTGCAGTTCTCCAATCACACACAGTATGGCCAGTGGGCGGGTGAAGTGCTTGCCCCAGCGCAAATTCCTGCGTTGGTGGAAGGCATTTCCAATATCGGCGAGCTGGGCCACTGCGATGCAGTGCTTTCCGGCTACCTGGGCAGTGCCGAACAAGGGCGAGCGATCCTGGCCGGCGTCGAGCGGATCAAGGCGGTAAACCCAAAAGCGTTATACCTGTGCGACCCGGTCATGGGGCACCCGGAAAAGGGCTGCATCGTGCCGCCCGAAGTCAGTGAGTTTCTGCTTGACGAGGCTGCAGCCACAGCGGACATCCTGTGCCCCAACCAGTTGGAGCTGGACAGCTTCTGTGGGCGCCGCGCCCAGTCGCTGGAGGATTGCGTGAACATGGCGCGCAGCCTGCTGCAGCGTGGGCCGCAGGTTGTACTGGTCAAGCACCTGGCGTACCCCGGGCGGGCCGAAGAACAGTTCGAAATGTTGCTGGTGACCGCCGAGCACAGCTGGCACTTGCGCCGCCCACTGCTGGCGTTTCCGCGTCAGCCGGTGGGGGTGGGTGACCTGACCTCAGGCTTGTTCCTGGCGCGTGTGCTGCTCGGCGACAGCTGGGTGCAGGCATTCGAATTCACGGCTGCGGCAGTGCATGAAGTGCTGCTGGAAACCCAGGCCTGCGCCAGCTACGAATTGCAGTTGGTACGGGCCCAGGACCGCATTGCGCACCCACGGGTGCGCTTCGAAGCGCAGTTACTGGCGCTTTAAATGGCGTCGGTTTTCAAGTCCTGATAGCGCTTTTCCAGTTCCTGGCGGATCTGCCGGCGCTGCTGGCCTTGCAGGAAGCGGCGCTTTTCTTCGCTGCTGTGCGGCTGGCGTGGTGGCACCGGCACCGGGCGGCGGTTGTCGTCGACCGCGACCATGGTGAAGAAGCAGCTGTTGGAATGGCGCACCGAGCGCTCGCGAATGTTCTCGGTCACGACTTTGATGCCAACTTCCATCGAAGTGTTGCCGGTGTAGTTGACCGACGCCAGGAAGGTCACCAGTTCACCCACGTGCACGGGTTCACGGAAGATCACCTGGTCGACCGACAGGGTCACCACATAACTGCCGGCATAACGGCTGGCGCATGCATAAGCCACTTCGTCGAGGTACTTGAGCAGGGTGCCGCCATGTACGTTGCCAGAAAAGTTGGCCATGTCCGGGGTCATCAGGACGGTCATGCTCAGCTGGGCGTTTCCAGGTTCCATAGTGTGCTCACGGTGAGGTTGCGCTGAATCGGGCGAATGGAGGGCGTTATCTGCTGACACTGCTGTTCCCCTCTTTTGAATGTGCCTTGCTGATACGGGACGTTGGCTGGCGCATCATCGTCACGCTGATCATGCCATCAGCGGCGCTTTTCCAGCCGATCTGTTTCTGCATATTGCACTGGCTTTTTGCGGCGGAGCGCGATGTTAACCTGAGTACGCCCATGCAACATGGGTGTTCCCAGATTCAATACAGTATGTACTTGCTGCTCGCTCAGGTTTGCCTCGGCAGAGGAGCGGTCTGCCCAGGCATTCACAAGACGAGAAAAGGAGTATCACGCCATGCATGCCATCAGCTTCATCCAGGACCTGGCAGTCATCATGCTGGTCGCTGGCGTGGTCACCATTCTTTTTCACCGTTTCAAGCAGCCGGTGGTGCTGGGCTACATTGTCGCCGGCTTCATCATTGGCCCGCACACTCCGCCGTTCGGCCTGATTCATGACGAAGACACCATCAAGACCCTCGCCGAACTGGGGGTGATCTTCCTGATGTTCTGCCTGGGGCTCGAGTTCAGCTTGCGCAAGCTGTTCAAGGTCGGTGCCACGGCGTTCATCGCAGCGTTCCTGGAAATCGTCCTGATGATCTGGATCGGTTTCGAGATTGGCCGCTGGTTTGGCTGGAGCACCATGGATTCACTGTTCCTGGGCGCCATTCTGGCCATTTCCTCCACCACCATCATCGTCAAGGCGCTCAACGACTTGAAGATGAAGAACGAGCGCTTTGCCCAGCTGATCTTCGGCGTGCTGATCGTCGAGGACATTCTGGGTATCGGTATCATTGCCCTGCTGTCGGGCATCGCGGTCAGCGGCACGGTCAGTTCGGGCGAAGTGTTCTCCACTGTCGGCAAGCTGTCGCTGTTCATGATTGTCGCCTTGGTCATCGGTATTTTGCTGGTACCGCGGTTACTGGCCTATGTCGCCAAGTTCGAAAGCAACGAAATGTTGCTGATCACTGTTCTGGGCCTGTGTTTCGGCTTCTGCCTGCTGGTTGTGAAGCTGGAGTACAGCATGGTGTTAGGCGCTTTCCTGATTGGCGCGATCATGGCCGAATCACGCCAGTTGCTGAAGATCGAACGCCTGATCGAGCCTGTACGCGACCTGTTCAGTGCCATCTTCTTTGTCGCCATCGGCCTGATGATCGACCCTCAGGTACTGATCGACTATGCCTGGCCTATCGTTGTCATCACCCTGGCGGTGGTGCTGGGCAAAATGCTGTCTTGCGGCATGGGGGCGTTCATTGCCGGCAATGACGGGCGTACGTCTTTGCGTGTGGGCATGGGGCTTTCGCAGATCGGCGAGTTCTCCTTCATCATTGCCGCGCTGGGCATGACCCTGCAGGTGACCAGCGACTTCCTTTACCCGGTGGCGGTGGCGGTATCGGCAATCACCACGTTGCTGACACCCTATCTGATCCGCGCGGCTGACCCGTTGTCGCAGAAACTGGGCAATGTGGTGCCCGCCCGCCTCGCACGCGTGTTGTCGTTGTATGGCGAGTGGTTACGCAACATCCAGCCGCAGGGCGAGAGTGCCATGCTGGCGGCGATGATCCGGCGTATCCTGTTGCAGGTTGGGGTGAACCTGGCGCTGGTGATCGCCATCTTCTTCAGTGGCGGCTACTTTGCAGGGCGTATCGGCAATTGGCTCAGTGAGTGGGTCAGCGATGTCAGCCAGCAGAAGGCCGTCATATGGGGGGCTGCTTTGTTGCTGTCACTGCCATTCCTGATCGCTGCGTACCGCAAGCTAAAGGCACTCTCGATGCTGCTGGCAGAGATGGGCGTGAAGCCGGAAATGGCCGGGCGACATACCCAGCGCGTGCGCCGTGTGATCGCCGAAGTGATCCCGCTGTTGTCGCTGCTGGTGATTTTCCTGCTGTTGTCGGCATTGTCCGCCAGCATTCTGCCCACCAGCGAATTGCTGCTGGTGATTGCCGTGGTAGCTGCGGTGGTGGTGGCGTTGTTGTGGCGCTGGTTTATCCGCGTGCACACGCGCATGCAGATCGCGTTGCTAGAGACGCTGGAGAACAGTCGCGAAAACTCGCACTGAGGGGGTTACGCCTTGGGCAAGGTATCCCGCCCGCCCGAGGAGATGGGGCTACAGCGATGTCGCCAGGCGCAGAAGGCCTGGCGATTTTAACGATCTTGAGGCGCTGAGACGTCATTGTTACTGACTCAGATCGCGAGCTTCTCTATAAGTGCTAGCGATCAGCTCTCCAGCCAAACATCTCGCGCCCAGTGCCACACCGATTCCCAACTGTCTTCGCCGACAATTTCCTCTTCGGCATCCCACAGCACCACGGTGCCGTCCTCTTCGACGCAATAGTAATTGTCGCCGTCCTGGCACAGCGGAATCAGGTCACGCGGTACGCCGGCATCCCAGGCGTTGGAGGCCACATCTGGCAGGTAGGTGTGCGACTGCGGATCAGTGACGGTAACAGGCTCAAGGGAGCCGTAAACCACATCACTTACGGTCAGCAGAAACTCTTTGAACACGAATGGAATATTGATGAACAGCTGTTCTTCGATCTCTACCAGCTGGTCTTCATCGGGAAGCTCCAGGGGCACTGGTACTGGCTCATTCGCTTCACGGAGTTGTTCGATCACTTCTTCCACGGTTCACTTCCTCTGACCTAGATGACAACGCTGCGCCTTATACCCTAGTAGCCCACTTTGGCAAAAGCAAAAACCCCGGGCAAGCCCGGGGTTCTCTGTTTAGCACGCAGCGATTAGCCGTTTTGACGGATACCGGCTACCAGCCAAGGCTGGTTCTCGCCTTGGGCGCGAACCATGTGCCAGCTTTCGCTGAACACTTCGCCCTGGTCGAAGCGCGAATTCTTCGACACGCCACGGAAGGTCAGGGTCGCGTCGGTGCGGTCGGCGCGGTCTTCGACACCGTCCAGTTGCACTTCCAGGTTATCGATGTAGGTGGACTGGAAGCCATCACCCAGTTCAGCACGCTCACGCTTGAGGAACTCAAGCATTTGCGGGGTAACGAACTCGCTGATCTTGTCCATTTCATTGGCATCCCAGTGCTGCTGCAGCGACTGGAAGTGGTTACGGGCTGCCGCCAGGAAGCTCTGCTCGTTGAACCAGGCCGGGGCGTTGATCACCGGTGCGGCTGCGGCAGCAGGTGCGGCCGAACCCCCGAAAATCGAAGGCTGGGCAGGCTGCGCGTGAGCCTCACGCTGCATCGGCGCATGGCCTGGCATGGCCATTTGTGGCTGCTGTTGGCGGCGGCGCGCGGCGATGAAGCGGAACACGAGGAAGGCGATGAGCGCCACGATCAGGAAGTCCATGATCTGGAAGCCTTCGAAACCGTCGCCCATGAACATGGAAGCCAGCAGGCCACCGGCGGCGAGGCCGGCCAGTGGGCCCAACCAGCGCGAAGCACCGCTGGCGGCAGCCGGTGCACGGCCAGGTGCGGTCGGCGCGGCAGCAGGCGTGGTTGGCGTAGCCTGGCGGGTCTGGTGGATAGGCGCGGAGCCCGAGCTCTTGCCGCCGCCGAAACGCTTGGCGCTGGCGTCCAGGCTCAGCGTCAGGCCGACGCAGAGCGCCAGTGCGATGCTAAGAAAACGTTGCATAAGTGGGATATCCCCTGTTGTGGATTGCACGCGCGTCATGGTGCACAGGTTCCCGGGCACATGACCAGCGACATAGTGTTTCGAGCTTTTGCCTGATGTTACAAAGTTGGCAGGCCCGACCCTTGTGGGCTTAGACAGCCTCGAGCTTGGCATACCCCAGCATCAGCCATTTGCTACCTTCGGCAAAATTCACCTGCACCCGCGCCTGAGCGCCAGAACCCTCGAAGTTGAGGATTACGCCTTCGCCGAATACCGCATGCTGCACACGCTGGCCAAGGTTGAACGCGGTCTGCGGAATGCTGGCATTGGCGAACAGGTTGCTGTTGGTGGCCGTCTTGGCCCCGCCGAACGGGCGGCTGACACTGTTGGACAGGCGTACTTCCTGAACCAGGCCGGCCGGAATTTCACGCACGAAACGCGACACCTTGTTGTAAGTCTCGCTGCCATAAAGGCGGCGTGTTTCGGCATAGGTCATGACCAGCTGGCGCATGGCGCGGGTGATGCCTACATAGGCCAGGCGTCGTTCCTCTTCCAGACGGCCGGGTTCTTCCAGGCTCATCTTGTGCGGGAACAAGCCTTCTTCCATGCCCACCAGGAACACATAGGGGAACTCCAGGCCTTTGGCGCTGTGCAGGGTCATCAGCTGGATGCTGTCTTCATGCTCGTCAGCCTGAGTATCGCCAGCTTCGAGTGAGGCGTGGCCAAGGAAGGCCGAGAGCGGGGACAGGTCGGCGTCTTCGTCGGTGGACTCGAAGTTGCGTGCCGCACTGACCAGTTCCTCAAGGTTTTCTACGCGTGCCTGGCCCTTTTCACCTTTTTCTTCCTGGTGATAGGTGATCAGGCCGGACTGTTCGATGGTGGTCTGGGTCATGGTATGCAGCGGCATGTCCACAACCTTGGCGGCCAGCCCCTCGATCAGCTCGATAAAGGCCCCCAGGGCACTGGCGGCGCGGCCCTTCAGGGCTTTGGCGGCGAGCAGCTGGCACATGGCCTCCCACATGGACAGCTGGCTGTGACGGGCGTGCTCGCGGATGGCTTCGACGGTTTTTTCGCCAATACCACGCGGCGGCACGTTGATCACCCGCTCCAGAGCGGCATCGTTGCCACGCCCTTCGATCAGGCGCAGGTAAGCCATGGCATTCTTGATTTCGGCGCGCTCGAAGAAGCGCTGGCCGCCATAGATGCGGTAGGGGATGCGTTCGCGCAGCAGGGCCTCTTCCAGCACGCGCGACTGGGCGTTGGAACGGTACAGGATGGCGATCTCGTTGCGCGCATTACCCTGCTTGACCAGGCTCTCGATGGTTTCCACGACATAGCGCGCTTCGTCGTGCTCGTTGTAGGCCGCGTACAGGGTCAGTGGTTCGCCTTCGCCCATGTCGGTCCACAGTTCCTTGCCCAGGCGCCCGCTGTTGTTGGCGATCAGCGCGTTGGCCGCCTTGAGGATGCCGCCGGTGGAGCGGTAGTTCTGCTCCAAGCGGATCATTTCGGCGTCGGGGAAGTCGGCGGTGTACTGGTGAATGTTCTCGATCTTGGCGCCGCGCCAGCCGTAGATCGACTGGTCGTCATCGCCTACCGCCATCAGGCTGTCGCCACCGCGTGCCAGCAGGCGCAACCAGGCGTACTGCACGGCGTTGGTATCCTGGAACTCGTCCACCAGCACGTGGCGGAAGCGTCGTTGATAGTGCTCCAGCAGGCCCGGGTGGTCACGCCACAGGTCCAGGGCGCGAAGCAGCAGCTCGGAGAAATCGATGACACCGGCGCGCTCGCACGCCTGCTCGTAGGCCGTATAGACCTCGCGCATGGTCGCCAGGAACAGGTCGCCCCCCGCCTGGATATGCTGCGGGCGCAGGCCTTCGTCTTTCTGCCCGTTGATGAACCACTGGGCCTGGCGTGCCGGCCACTTCTGCTCGTCCAGGCCCAACTCGCGCATGACCCGCTTGATCAGGCGCTGCTGGTCGTCGCTGTCGAGGATCTGGAAGTTCTGCACCAGCCGCGCTTCCTGCCAGTGGGCCCGCAACAGGCGATGGGCCAGGCCGTGGAAGGTGCCGACCCACATGCCTGCCGGGTTGATGCCCAACAGTTGCTCGATCCGCTGGCGCATTTCTGCTGCGGCCTTGTTGGTGAACGTCACCGACAGGATCGAGTGCGGTGATGCCTGCTCGACCTGGATCAGCCAGGCGATGCGGTGTACCAGCACGCGGGTTTTACCGGAACCGGCGCCGGCAAGCACCAGTTGACGCCCGAGCGTGGCCGCTACGGCCTGGCGTTGGGCATCGTTGAGGGAATTCAGCAGGAGAGAGAGGTCGTCTGTGCGCATCGGGCCATTCTAGGGCGATGCCGGGTAAGGGGCAAATATCTACTGTATGAATATTCACCTGGCGGCATCCCGCTCATCGGTCCGGGGCCAGGTCACGGCCTGCGCAAGCTGGCTGAGGCATCGTTAGTCGAAGGCCTTCCCGTTATGGATTTCGCACCTTCGAATTTCATCTGCTGCTGTTTCAGATTAAAGGTCGCGCCATCGCGCAGGTCATTCAGCCATGCCAGTGCCTGCCATGCCTGGCGAGCAGGCTGTTGGCTTGCTCGGGCCCGAAACTGCCAGCCGGGTAGGGGCGGGGCGCCTGGAAGTGCTCTTCACAGCCCTTGATGATTGGATCTACCCAGGCCCAGGCTGCTTCCACTTCATCGCGGCGCATGAACAGCGTCGAATCACCTTCGAGCACATCCAGCAGCAGACGCTCGTAGGCTTCCCAGCGGCGAGTCTGGCTGAACACCTGGGCCAGATTAAGGTCCAGGTCCACGGGTTCCAGGCGCATGCCTTTGCCTGGGCTCTTGGTCATCATGCGAAGGCTGATGCGTTCGTCCGGTTGCAGCTGTATCAGTAACTGGTTGACCTGGCCGCCGCTGAACAGTTCGTGAGGCACTGGCTTGAACTGGATGACGATCTGCGAAGCGCGCCGCGCCATGCGTTTGCCGGTGCGCAGATAGAAAGGCACGCCCGCCCAGCGCCAGTTGTCGATGTGCGCCTCGATGGCAACGAAAGTTTCGGTATCGCTGTCGTTGTCGACGTCCTTTTCAAAGTAGTAGGCCGGCACTTCCTGGCCGCCGATACGCCCGGCACCATACTGGCCACGTACCGTCTTGTCCTGCACATCCTGGCCGGTGATTGGCTTGAGGGCGCGCAGGATTTTCACCTTTTCGTCGCGTACCGCTTCTGCCTCGAACTGCGCGGGTGGCTCCATGGCCACCAGGCAAAGCAGTTGCAGCAGGTGGTTCTGCAGCATGTCGCGAATAGCCCCGGCGCGATCGTAGTAGGCACCGCGGTTTTCTACGCCCAGTGTCTCGCAAACGCTGATCTGTACATGGTCGACCTGGTTGTTGCGCCATACCGGCTCCAGCAGGGCATTGGCAAAACGCAGGGCCATCAGGTTCTGCACGGTTTCCTTGCCCAGGTAGTGGTCGATGCGGAACACCTGTCTTTCTTCGAACACCGTGCCAATGGCTTCATTGATGGCAGTGGCGGATTCCAGGGAATGGCCGATCGGTTTTTCCAGCACGATGCGCGCTTCGGTGTCGGCCAGCCCGGCAATGCGCAGGTGGTTGGCAATTGGCACGAACAGGTTGGGGGCGGTGGCCAGGTAGAAGATGCGCGTCAGCCCGCCGGGTTCACCCAGGTAGCGTGCCAGGCGGCCAAAATCGGCGCTCTGTGAAGCATCCATCGGGAAGTAGTCGACCCGCGCGGAAAACCGCTGCCACACCTCTTCGTCGAAGTCGCTGCGGGCAATCTGCGCCCGACAATGGCGTTCGGCGAGCTTGAGATAGTCGATGCGTGGCAGGTTGCGTCTGGCCAGTGCGATGACCCGCACGGCAGGGTTCAGACGGGCCTCGCGAAACAGGTGGTAGAGCGCCGGAAGTAATTTGTGCAGGGCCAGATCACCGGTGCCGCCGAAGACCAGAATGTCGCAAGGAATAGTCAAACCACCACTCTCCACGTTCGTTTAACTGGGCGGGTTGGCGTCCATGTAGTATAACTACAAGAAAGCTACAACCCGGCACGCCGATCATAACCGAGTCCAGCCTGTGAATCTGTTGCAACATATCGCCCAATCGCGCCACCTGCTGCGCAAATCGGAACTGAAAGTGGCCGACCACGTGCTGCTCGACCCGGCTGCCGTCATGCACAGCTCCATGGCCGATTTGGCGCACAGCGTGGGTATCAGTGAGCCGACCATCGTGCGTTTCTGCCGGGCCATAGGCTGCTCGGGCTTCCAGGACCTGAAGCTGAAGCTGGCGCAAAGCCTGGCTGCCGGGGCCAGCTTCGGCCAGTTCGCTATCCACGAAGACGATTCGGTCGCCGACTACAGTCTGAAGATCTTCGACACCACCCTGCACACCCTGATGGAAGTGCGCGAGCACCTTGATCCGCAAGCACTGCAACAAGCCGTGAGCGCCATGGCCCAGGCGCAACGGGTAGAGTTTTATGGCTTTGGCGCGTCCGGTGCCGTTGCGGCCGATGCCCAGCACAAGTTCTTCCGCCTGCTGCTCAGCGCGGCAGCGTATTCCGACCCCCACATGCAAGCGATGTCGGCCGTTACCCTGAAACCGGGTGATGTGGCGGTGTGTATTTCCCAATCGGGCCGTTCCAAGGACCTGCTGATCACTGCCAACCTGGTCCGTGAGAGCGGCGCCAACCTGATTACCCTGTGCCCCAGCCAGACGCCGCTGGCCGAGCTATCGACGGTCAACCTGGCGATCGACGTGCATGAAGACACCGAGATCTACACCCCACTGACCTCGCGTATTGCCCACCTGGTGGTGATCGACGTGCTGGCCATGGGCGTTGCCATGGCGCGCGGGCCTAGCCTGGTCAACCACCTGAAGAGCGTGAAACGCAGCCTGCGCAGCTTGCGTCTGTCGCCCAAGTCGATCAAGGCTACCGACGACTGAATTCAACCTGCACTGGCCTCTTCGCGGGCTTGCCCGCTCCCACAGGTACTGTGCACCTCTATAAATCGGTGCAATTCCAGTGGGAGCGGGCAAGCCCGCGAAGAGGCCGGTCCAGGCAGGTGAAAATTCACGATTCTGTCACCATTCCACCGCCAAACGGTAAACCATCAAGGCCAGTCTGAAACTCCCGCATACTATCTGGGAGACAGGCAATGGCTCGTGACTTCGACGGTACGTACCAACCCAACGCCAAGGCTCGCAAGCAGCAGGAAAAAGATCAGCGACGTATGGAATACCGCCGCGCGATCGAGAGCTATTGCGACCAACGTCAACTGCTCCGCGACCTGGCGGACTACCCCGAGCTGCAAGCACTCACGGTATGGCAGTCGTCGGCGGCAGTTTCCCCGAAAAACGTTCAACAAGCGCGCTGATCAATGCACGTTCACCGCGGATGAATGCAAGAAACGCCAAGGCCACCGGCGACTGCCGCTTGGCCTTGGCCTGCACCACGCACCAGCTACGGTACAGCGGTAGCTCCTCGACCGGTAATTCCTTCAGCATCCCGGTAGCCAGCTCCAGGTTGACTGCGTGACGGGTCAACAGGGCGATCCCCAGCCCGGCGATCACGCATTCGCGCTGGGCATCGGCCGAGGCCACTTCAAGCGTTTGGGCGAAATGCACACGCTTGTCCTTGAAGTACTCTTCGCACGCCTTGCGTGTTCCCGAACCTTGCTCGCGGACCAGCAGCGTATGAGGCTCCAGGTCCTGCATGCGCAACTGGTCCAGCTTGCACAGCGGGTGCTGTGGCGGCGCAACCGCAACGATCGGGTTGTTGAGGAACGGCAGAAACTCCAGGCCCATGTCTTGCGGCACCATCGACATGATGATCAGGTCGTCGCGGTTATCGGAAAGGCGGCGGATGGCTTGGGCACGGTTGACTACCGTCAGGGTCAGGTTGACTTCCGGGTGACGCTGCTTGAAGGCGGCGAACAGGTGTGGCACGAAGTACTTGGCACTGGACTCGATCGCCAGTTTCAACTGACCCTGCAGTGAGCCCTGCATGTCCGACAGCTGCATGTCCAGGCTCTCCAGGCGCCCGAAGATATCGTGGCTGGCGCGCTGCAGGGCTTCGGCCGCCTCGGTCAGGTAGAGCTTCTTGCCCACGTACTCGAACAATGGCTGGCCGATCAGCTCTTCAAGCTGACGGATCTGTAGACTAACGGCGGGTTGCGTCAGCGCCATCTCCTCCGCAGCACGGCTGTACGACCGCAAATCGCACACCTCATTGAAGATCTGGAGTTGACGCAATGTCATACGCATCAAGGACTTACGCATTTTAATCAGCTCTTCGGCAACACCTTGTTACCCAACTATAAGCTTTTGCTAATACAGCCTCTAACAAATATTGATTTTTGTTTATCGACCTACAGCGCTAGGGTGAATACGCGACTGGCCAGCATCGTCTGGTCACGCGCCGACCGGTAGAACCGGCTCGACTGTTCCTACGGCTTTGGGAAGACTCCAGTGATAAAAAAAATCCTGATCGCCAACCGAGGTGAAATCGCAGTTCGGATCGTGCGTGCTTGCGCCGAGATGGGCATTCGCTCGGTAGCGATCTTTTCCGACGCCGACCGGCATGCCTTGCACGTCAAGCGCGCTGACGAAGCACACAGCATCGGTGCCGAGCCGCTGGCCGGTTACCTGAACCCGCGCAAGCTGGTGAACCTGGCTGTGGAAACCGGCTGTGATGCCCTGCACCCGGGCTATGGTTTCCTTTCGGAAAACGCCGAACTGGCAGAAATTTGCGCCGAGCGCGGGATCAAGTTCATTGGCCCGGCCGCCGACGTGATTCGCCGTATGGGCGACAAGACCGAAGCGCGCCGCACCATGATCGCCGCCGGTGTGCCGGTAACCCCGGGCACCGAAGGCAACGTTGCCGATATTCATGAAGCCCTGAGCGAAGGTGATCGCATCGGTTATCCGGTGATGCTCAAGGCTACCTCCGGTGGTGGCGGCCGTGGTATTCGCCGTTGCAATAGCCGCGAAGAACTGGAACAGAACTTCCCGCGGGTCATTTCCGAGGCGACCAAGGCATTCGGTTCGGCCGAAGTGTTCCTGGAGAAATGCATCGTCAACCCGAAGCACATCGAGGCGCAAATTCTCGGTGACAGCTTCGGTAACGTAGTGCACCTGTTCGAGCGCGACTGCTCTATCCAGCGTCGTAACCAGAAGCTCATCGAAATTGCCCCGAGCCCACAGCTCACTCCTGAGCAGCGCGCCTACATCGGCGACCTGGCGGTGCGTGCGGCTAAAGCGGTGAATTACGAGAACGCCGGTACCGTGGAGTTCCTGCTCGCCGATGGCGAAGTGTACTTCATGGAAATGAACACCCGGGTGCAGGTGGAACACACCATTACCGAGGAAATCACCGGTATCGACATCGTGCGTGAGCAGATCCGCATCGCCTCGGGGCTGCCACTGTCGGTCAAGCAGGAAGACATTCAGCACCGCGGCTACGCCTTGCAGTTCCGTATCAATGCTGAAGATCCGAAAAACAACTTCCTGCCCAGCTTCGGCAAGATCACCCGTTACTACGCCCCCGGCGGCCCGGGCGTGCGCACCGACACGGCGATCTACACCGGCTATACCATTCCACCGTTCTACGACTCCATGTGCCTGAAACTGGTGGTGTGGGCGTTGACCTGGGAAGAAGCCATGGACCGCGGCCTGCGGGCCCTGGACGACATGCGCGTGCAAGGGGTGAAGACCACCGCCGCGTACTACCAGGAAATCCTGCGCAATCCGGAATTCCGTAGCGGCCAGTTCAATACCAGCTTTGTCGAAAGCCACCCTGAATTGACCAACTACTCGATCAAGCGCAAACCCGAAGAGCTGGCCCTGGCCATCGCCGCCGCCATCGCCGCCCACGCAGGCCTGTGAGGAACCCCATAATGTCCAAGAAAATTCACGTAACCGACACGATCCTGCGCGACGCTCACCAGTCACTGCTGGCTACCCGCATGCGTACCGAAGACATGCTGCCGATCTGCGACAAGCTCGACAAGGTTGGCTACTGGTCGCTGGAAGTCTGGGGTGGTGCCACCTTCGACGCCTGCGTGCGCTTCCTCAAGGAAGACCCGTGGGAGCGCCTGCGCAAGCTGCGCGCAGCGCTGCCAAACACCCGCCTGCAAATGCTGCTGCGCGGCCAGAACCTGTTGGGCTACCGCCACTACAGCGACGACGTGGTCAAGGCCTTCGTCGCCAAGGCGGCGGTCAACGGTATCGATGTGTTCCGCATTTTCGACGCCATGAACGACGTGCGTAACCTGCGCGTGGCCATCGAAGCGGTCAAGGCCGCCGGCAAGCACGCCCAGGGCACTATCGCTTACACCACCAGCCCGGTACACACCATCGAAGCCTTCGTGAACCAGGCCAAGCAGATGGAAGCCATGGGTTGCGACTCGGTGGCGATCAAGGACATGGCTGGCCTGTTGACCCCGTTCGCCACTGGCGAGCTGGTCAAGGCGCTGAAGGCTGAACAGTCGCTGCCGGTGTTCATCCACTCTCACGATACCGCCGGCCTGGCTGCCATGTGTCAGCTCAAAGCTGTGGAAAATGGCGCGGACCACATCGATACCGCCATCTCCAGCTTCGCCTGGGGCACCAGCCATCCGGGTACTGAGTCGATGGTTGCTGCGCTTAAGGGCAGCGAGTTCGACACCGGCCTGGACCTGGAGCTTCTGCAGGAGATCGGCTTGTACTTCTACGCCGTGCGCAAGAAGTACCACCAGTTCGAAAGCGAGTTCACCGCGGTGGACACCCGGGTGCAGGTGAACCAGGTACCGGGCGGCATGATTTCCAACCTGGCCAACCAGCTCAAGGAGCAGGGCGCCCTCAACCGCATGAACGAAGTGCTGGCCGAAATCCCGCGTGTGCGTGAAGACCTCGGCTTCCCGCCGCTGGTCACCCCGACCTCGCAGATCGTCGGCACCCAGGCCTTCTTCAACGTGCTGGCGGGTGAGCGCTACAAGACCATCACCAATGAGGTGAAGCTGTACCTGCAAGGTGGCTATGGCAAGGCCCCGGGTGTGGTCAACGAGCAACTGCGTCGCCAGGCTATCGGCAGCGAAGAAGTGATCGATGTGCGCCCGGCTGACCTGTTGAAGCCGGAAATGGCCAAGTTGCGTAGCGACATCGGTGCCCTGGCCCGTTGCGAAGAAGACGTGCTGACCTTTGCCATGTTCCCGGACATTGGCCGCAAGTTCCTCGAAGAACGCGAAGCTGGCACCTTGACGCCTGAAGTTCTGCTGCCGATTCCGGAAGCCGGTGCCGTGGCTGCCCCAGGCGGTGAAGGCGTGCCGACCGAGTTCGTCATCGACGTACACGGCGAAACCTACCGCGTCGACATCACCGGTGTGGGCGTGAAGGCCGAAGGCAAGCGTCACTTCTATCTGTCGATCGACGGCATGCCGGAGGAAGTGGTCTTCGAGCCACTCAACGAGTTCGTCAGCGGTGGCGGCAGCAAGCGCAAGCAAGCTACTGACCCTGGCCACGTAAGCACCACCATGCCGGGGAACATCGTTGATGTGCTGGTCAAGGAAGGTGACATGGTCAAGGCCGGCCAGGCGGTCTTGATCACCGAAGCCATGAAGATGGAAACCGAAGTGCAGGCGGCCATCGCCGGTAAGGTTGTGGCCATCCATGTGGCCAAGGGTGATCGCGTGACGCCGGGTGAAATCCTGATCGAGATCGAGGGCTGATTTAAGCCCTCATCTACAAGTGGTTAACCTCTGGGGGGCGGATGCTCCCCTTTTTTTGTGCCGGAATCACTAGCCTCTGCGCGGGTAGACCCGCAACTCGCAACGCGCATCCCTGTAGGGGCGGTTCACCCGCGAAGAGGCCAGCTGATTCAGCACACCGTTCAACCTCGGCGGCACACCTCAAGGCTTTCCACCTGGCCACCCGGCTGCTGGTTCTCTTCACTCAACCACCGCTCAAACCCGGCAGCCACCGCCGGCCATTCATCATCGGTAATCGAATACCACGCCGTATCGCGGTTATGGTCTTTCACCACCAAGTGCTTGCGGAACACCCCTTCGTAGACGAAGCCGAATCGCTCTGCCGCACGTTTGGAGCGGGCATTGGCGTTATTGCACTTCCACTCCAGCCGTCGATTACCCAGCGCGAAGCCCAGCTTGCCCAGCAGGTACACCGCCTCGGTACCTTTGGGCGTACGCTGCATGGCGGCACCGAAGGCAATGTGGCCGATCTCGATCCGACCGTGGTCAGGCACGATCGACATCAGGCTGAGGATGCCTTGGGCCTGGCCGCTGGCGCGGTCGATGACGGTGTAGAAAAGCGGGTCGCGGCCAGCAGCGTTGCCTTCCAGCCAGCGGTCAAAGGCGGCACGTTCGGCGAACGGGCCGTACGGCAGGTAGTCCCACAGCACCGGATCGGAGGCCGGACCCTGCAGCACTTCCCAGAGGTCTTCGCCATGGCGCCCTGGATCGAGTTTCTCCAGGCGGATGAAGCGGCCTTCAATGGGCTCGGCCTTGGGGGTTGCGGCGGGTTTCCAGTTCAATGCGTCTGTCATGTGCGGCCTACAAGCCTTTGCGGAATTGGATGAAGCCCGAGCGCTCGGCAACCTGCTGGTACAGGCTGATGGCGGTGGCGTTGGTTTCGTGGGTCAGCCAGTGCACCTTGATGCAGTTGTCGGCCTTGGCAGTGGTGTAGACGTGCTCGATCAACTGTCGACCAATGCCCAGGCCACGTTGCGTGCTGTCCACATACAGGTCCTGCAGGTAGCAGGAATTCTCGATGCTCCAGTTGGAACGATGGTAGATGAAGTTGACCATCCCCACCGCCTTGCCGTCGACCCAGGCCAGTGTCGAATGGGTTGGCTCGCTGGGGTCGAGCAGGCGTTGCCAGGTGCTCAGGCTGACGGCATCGGCCAGCTCGGTCTTGTAGAAGTGCAAGTAGGCCTGCCACAGGGCGTGCCAGGCCGCGTGATCTTGGGCAGTGACAGGGCGCAGGGTAAGGTTGGGCATGGGCTATTCCTTCAGAGTTGGCGCATGTGCGCCGCGAGTTGATTGTCCCGTTGATCGGGGCTGGCGCTCAGGCCCTCGCGCACGCCATCGATGTCGTGCCCGGAGCGGTTCTGGCTGAGTTTGCGCGCACCTTGCAGGCGTGCGATGGGCAGACGGATACCGACGATGGCGCGGAGCATGCCCTCGATGTAGTCGGCAGGGGCATCGGTGACTTTCCAGGGTTCGCTGCGACCCTGTTCGTGGCGGTCGGTCAGGCGGCTTACGATAGCCAGTAGCGGCTCGGCCTCATGGATAACTTCGGCCGGGCCATAAGCGTGCACCGCCAGGTAGTTCCAGGTCGGCACCACCTTTGGGTTTTCGGCCTTGCTTGGGTAAAAACCGGGGCTGACATAGGCATCGGCGCCGGGGAATACCAACAGTGCTTCGCCGCCGTGCTGCAGGTCTTGCCATTGGCGGTTGGCCCGGGCCAGGTGGGCATACACAGTGCCGAAATCGCCCTCGGCGGTATCGACCAGCACCGGCAGGTGCGTGGCCAGAAGGCCCTGTTCGCCCTGGCTGACCAGAACGGCCAGGCGGGTGTCTAGCATGTGCTGGTGCAAGCGGGTGAGGTCGTGTTCCTGGTGCGGCTTACTGTTGTACATGGCGGGATCCTTGTCGAATGGCTCCATCCTAGGCAGGCTATTGGTTCTGTGTAAGATCCATTAATGCCTGTTTTCATAGGTCCAATATCATGCGCGAGTCGCCCCTCATCCTGCCTTTCGACCCTGCCGGGATCGCCCTGGATCGCAGCCGCGGGCTTAGCCAGCAGCTGTATCAGGTGTTGCGAGCGCGCGTACTGGATGGGCGCCTGAGCAGTGGTACTCGCCTGCCGGCTACGCGCGACCTGGCTGCCATGTTGGCGCTTTCACGCAACAGCGTGGTGCGCGCCTACGATCAACTGTATGCCGAGGGCTTCATCGAAAGCCGGGTCGGTGATGGCACCTACGTTAGCCGGCTGCCGAAACTGTCCACACAAGTATCCACAGGGTTATCCCTGGGCTTATCAACAGGGTTATCCACATTTCGTGAAGAAAATACTGAGGATTTATCCAGCGGGAGGCTTTTAGGCGCACCTCTGCAGCGCCTGAAAAACAACCATTTGCCACCGCCCAGAAGCGGTGCGCCGCGTGCTTTTCGCGTTGGCATTCCGGCGTTTGACCTGTTCCCGTTTGACGTCTGGGCCAAGCTACAGGCGGGTTTCTGGCGCAACCCGTCCCCTGCGCAACTGGGCTATGGTGACCCCGCTGGCGAGCCGGCTTTGCGCGATCTGATAGCGGCCTATCTACGCCGCTCGCGGGGGCTGAGCTGTACGGCTGAACAAATTGTGATCACAGGCGGTGCGCAGCAGGCCATCAGCCTTTGTGCACAGTTGCTGCTGCAACCGGGCGACGGTGTGGCTGTGGAAAACCCAGGCTATCGGGCGGCCGCTCATGCCTTCACGCTCGCGGGCGGCCGGGTGTGTGGCGTGCCTGTGGATGAAGACGGGCTGGACTGCAGCCGGCTGGAACAATTGACGGATTGCCGACTGACCTATGTCACGCCTGCGCACCAATACCCGACCGGGGTGACCATGAGCCTTGCACGTCGCCTGGCATTGCTGGCCTGGGCTGAACGCAGTGACGGCTGGATCATCGAGGACGACTACGACGGCGAGTATCGCTACAGCGGTGCACCGCTGGCCCCGCTGGCAGCGCTCGACCGGCACGGGCGGGTGCTGTATGTCGGCACCTTCGGCAAGATCGCCTTCCCGGCGTTGCGTCTGGGCTACCTGGTGCTTCCGTCGAAGCTGGTGCAGGCTTTCAGCCAAGGCAAAGCGTTGGTAATGCGGCATTCGGAGGTCAGCAGTCAGTGCGTGATGGCCGAGTTCATGGCCCGTGGCCATTTTCAGCGGCATATCCGCCGTATGCGCAAGGCGGCATTGAAGCGGCGCGATGTGCTCAAGGCCGGTTGGCCTGTGGATATTCCGGGGTTGGGCGCAATGCCGGAAGTGGCGGCTGGGCTGCATGTGAAGGTCGATGTGGATAACTTTGCTCGGGAGCAGGAGTTGGTGGCCACGGCTGAAGCGGTGGGGGTGGAAGTGACACCACTGAGCAATTTCTGGTTGGCGGACTGCGAGGTGCCTGTGGATAAGCGGGCAGGGCTGGTACTGGGCTTTGCGGCAGTGCCGGAGGGCGAGATTGCTGAAGCCTTGATGAAACTACGCAAAGTCTGGAGAAAATGAAGGGGGCTGCAAAGCAGCCCCCGGTTCAACATCAGGTACCGGACTTTATCCGCGTCCAGGCGCGGGTTCTGGCCCGTTCGGCATTTCGCGTCAAAGGCTTGAGGGTATACAGCTTGGCCATCGCCTCTGCCGTCGGATACAGGTTGGGGTTGTTGCGAATCGTCGGATTCACCTTGTCGGTCGCATCCTTGTTCGGGTTCGGATACCCCACGAAGTCGCTGATCGGCGCAATCACCTCTGGCCGCAGCAGGTAATTGATGAACGTATGCGCATCCTCCGGGTTCGCTGCACCCTTTGGAATCGCCAGCATGTCGAACCAGATCGGCGCGCCTTCCTTGGGCAGGCGCATGTCCACCACCACGCCGTTGTTCGCCTCACGGGCGCGGTTGGCTGCCTGCGAGAAGCTGCCGCTGTAGCCCACTGCCACACAGATGTCGCCATTGGCGATGTCTGCCATGTACTTCGAGGAGTGGAAGTAGGTGATATGCGGACGAATCTTCAGCATCAGCTCCTCGGCCTTCTTGTAGTCAGCCGGTTTGTCGCTGTTCGGCGGCAAGCCCAGGTACTGCAGGGCCAGCGGTAGAATCTCCGACGGCGAGTCGAGCAGGGCCACGCCGCACTGCTTGAGCTTGGCGATGTTCTCTTCCTTGAAGATCAGGTCCCAGCTGTCCACCGGTGCGTTGTCGCCGAGCGCAGCCTTGACCTTGGCCGGGTTGAAGCCGATCAGCACGGTGCCGTACATATACGGCACGGCAAACTTGTTGCCCGGGTCGTTAGCTTCGATCAGCTTCATCAGTGCCGGGTCCAGGTGTTGCCAGTTCGGCAGCTTGCTGCGATCCAGCGGCTGGAACACCCCGGCTTCGATCTGCTTGGCGAGGAACACGTTGGACGGTACTACCACGTCATAGCCGGAGTTGCCGGTTAGCAGCTTGGCTTCCAATGCCTCATTGGTGTCGAAGATGTCGTACACCAGCTTCACGCCGCTGTCCTTCTGGAAGGCAGTCAAGGTCTGCGGGGTGATGTAATCGAACCAGTTATATACACGCAGGGTTCGCTGCTCGGCTTGCGCATGCAGGGCGCCCGCGAACAGGGTGGCAGCGATGAACGGGGCGAGCAGACGTTTGAGTCGGACCATTATCGGGCTCCTGGCTGGGCGCGCTGGAAGCCTTCCAGCACATTGACCGCGTTGATGCCGATTTCCTCCACAGCGTAGCCGCCTT
Source organism: Pseudomonas sp. USTB-Z (assembly GCF_019691255.1). Classification (NCBI taxonomy): domain Bacteria; kingdom Pseudomonadati; phylum Pseudomonadota; class Gammaproteobacteria; order Pseudomonadales; family Pseudomonadaceae; genus Pseudomonas; species Pseudomonas sp. USTB-Z. The sequence continues at coordinate 74,080 of NZ_JAECZP010000011.1, read as the reverse complement.
CCATCACGAACAGGGTCGGCTTGCCGAGTTGGCCGATGCGCTTGCCCATTTCCAGGTAGTCCGGGCTGTCCAGCTTGAACTGCGAGATGGGGTCGTCCTTGAAGGTGTCCACACCCAGTGAGATGACCAGTACGTCGGCGTCATAGCTGGCGATGCGCTTGCAGGCATCCTCCAGGGCTGCGCTCCAGGCGGCCCAGTCGCTACCGGCCGGCAAGGGGTAGTTGATGTTGTAGCCCTGGCCTGCGCCTTCGCCGGTTTCATCGGCATAGCCGAGGAAGAATGGGAATTCGTCCTGCGGGTCGCCGTGGATCGAGGCGAAGAACACGTCGTCGCGGCTGTAGAAGATGTCCTGGGTACCGTTGCCGTGGTGGTAGTCGACGTCAAGGATGGCGACCTTGCGTCGGCCTTGGTCGAGGAAGGCCTGGGCAGCGATGGCGGCATTATTCAGATAGCAGTAGCCGCCCATCACTTCGCCGGCAGCGTGGTGCCCTGGCGGACGGCACAGGGCGAACGCCGCATGGGCGCCTTGCTGAATCGCTGCCTGGCCGGTCAGGGCAACTTGTGCAGCACTATAGGCCGCCTGCCAGGTGCCTGCGGTGATGGGGGCGCCGGCATCGAAGCTGTAGTAACCCAGTTCGCCATGCAGGCCGGTCGGCTTGACCTGGCGCAGTGTGCGGGCTGGCCAGGTGAAGGGCAGCAGGTCACCCTCTTGGCCCAGTGCAGCCCAGCGCGCCCAGGCGCCTTCGAAGAAATCCAGGTAATCGGCGCTATGGACGCGCAACAGCGGCGCACGGCCGAAGTCGGTCGGGCCCTGGATGTCGCCGAGGTTGCGGGTTTTCACTTGGTCGAGCACATGGTCGGCGCGCGAAGGCATTTCGAAACAGGGCATCAGCTTGCCATCGATCAGCTCGCAGCGGCCGTGGTGCAGGCGGTGGTCATCGGAATAGATCGTCAGCATTGTTGTTCTCCGGTGGGACTGGCGTGGGTCCATTGTCATGGGCTGATCAGCAGGGGAGAACGACGCAAACGGCCAAAAGGGGATCGATATGGCCAAGGTCTTTGGCCATATGGGTGGTGACCTATCCCAGCCTCGTCGCGGGTAAGGCAGCGGCGGCAACGGTGAACGGCCTTTGGACATTGGCCGGCAGGCCCGGCCCTTTCGCGGGTGAACCCGCTCCTACAATGGCCACCAGGGCGTCAGGGGTTGTGACGCCCCAGTAGGAGCGGGTTTACCCGCGAAGAGGCCAGAACAGGTCAACCACGAAAATGGCTGGGCGCCACGCCACTCCAGCGCTGGAAGGCATGCCGAAAACTGGCCGTCTCACTGAACCCCAAAGTCTCCGCAATCCGGTAGATCGGCATCTGCTCATCGGCCAGCAACTGCTTGGCCCGCTCGAACCTCAGCTCATCCAGCAGCTGTTGATAACTGCTGCCCAGCGCCTGCAAATGCCGGCGCAGGGTGCGCGACGAGCAGTTCATCTGCCGCGCAAGCCCTTCCAGCCCAGGTGCTGCGTCCAGTTGCTGCGCCAACAGCTGGCGAATCCGCCCCAGCCATGCCTGGCGACCGGTGAATTCAAGGTTCAGGCGCCGGCAGCGCTCGCTCATGGCTTTGTGAGTAATCGGGTCGGCCAGCGGCAGCGGCATATCCAGCCATCGCCGTTCGAAGGCAAAGGCATTGTCCTCGGCGGCGAAACCGATCGGGCATTGAAACGCTTCGGCATAGAGCGCGTGGTAACCAGGGCGAGGGTGTTCGAAGCGTGCGCCAAGCAGCGGCAATGGCCGGCCAAGCAGGTCGTCACAGATGACTTTCAGTGACACCAGACAGAACTCGGCGTTGAAAGCGCTCAGCGCCGGGCTGTCCTGGTAATCGCTGGCGCTGAACCAGACACGTTGGCCGTCGTCGAGCAAGCGCAGCTTGAAGACTGTTCCCAGCAGTGCCGGATACTGCAGCGCCAGGCGTAAGGCGTCACCCAAAGTGGCACTGGAGAGCAGCGCGTAACCGAGCATGCCGTAGCACGACACACGCATGCGCTGGCCCAGTTCCAGGCCAATGTCCTCGCGCCGGGCCACAGCATTGGCGCAAACCTGCAGCTCCTGCTGGGTGGTGATGCGCGCATCGGCATGCCCCAGGTCTGCCGGGCCAATGCCGCTACCGGCCAGCAACGCCGACGCCTCGCAACCGTCTGCCTGGAAGACGTTGAGGATCAGCGAAACTGCGTTGAGGGTGGTCAGGTGGCTGTGCAGCATGCTGGGTAATCCCGTTGGGCTGGGACGCATTATGGAGCAAGTTGTGTGCCGATATCCGGGGCTGCAGGCAAACCACATACCCTGCCGGTGCGGCCGGGTGTTGCGAAGGCCTGCATAGCGGTCGCCAAAACCTTCAGGCAAAAAAAAAGGCCCGAAGCAAGCGCTCGGGCCTTGGAAAGGTTGAGAGGTGTCTAGTCCCTCGACCTGGTGAGACTGTTTACAGCGGCCTGATTACGCCTTCAGCGGAACCAGACGTGGAGCGATCATGTTTTCCGGACGCAGGATGTCGTCGAGCATCGCGTCGTCCAGCAGCTTCTCTTCGCGCACCAGTTCCAGTACGCCGCGGCCGCTTTCCAGGGCAACGCGGGCGATACGGGTGGCGTTCTCGTAGCCGATGTACGGGTTCAGTGCGGTAACCAGGCCGATCGAGTGCTCGACCAGTTCACGGCAGCGCTGTTCGTTGGCGGTGATGCCGACGATGCAGTGCTCGCGCAGCATGTCCATGGCGCGTTGCAGCAGGCGGATCGAGTCGAAGATCTTGTAGGCGATCAGCGGCTCCATCACGTTCAGCTGCAGCTGACCACCTTCGGCGGCGACGGTCAGGGCCAGGTCGTTGCCCATGATGGCGAAGGCCACCTGGTTCACAGCTTCTGGAATAACCGGGTTGACCTTGCCTGGCATGATCGAGCTGCCTGGCTGACGCGCTGGCAGGTTGATCTCATTGATGCCGGTACGCGGGCCGCTGGACAGCAGGCGCAGGTCGTTGCAGATCTTCGACAGCTTGACCGCGGTGCGCTTGAGCATGCCGGAGAACAGCACAAAGGCGCCCATGTCGGAGGTGGCTTCGATCAGGTCGGCAGCGGGTACCAGCGGATGGCCGCTGATGGTGGCCAGGCGCTGTACGGCCAAGGCCTGGTAGCCAGGGTCGGCGTTGATGCCAGTACCGATGGCGGTACCGCCCAGGTTGATTTCGGTCAGCAGTTCCGGAGCCAGCGAGCGCAGGCGCTGCAGGTCTTCAGTCATGGTGGTGGCGAAGGCGCGGAATTCCTGGCCCAGGGTCATCGGTACGGCGTCCTGCAGTTGGGTACGGCCCATCTTCAGTACGTGGTCGAATTCTTTACCCTTGGCAGCGAAGGCCTGGATCAGGCTATCAAGGCTGGCCAGCAGCGCGTCGTGACCCAGCAACAGGCCCAGGCGGATTGCGGTCGGGTAGGCGTCGTTGGTCGACTGCGCCATGTTCACGTCGTTGTTAGGGTGCAGGTACTTGTACTCACCCTTCTGGTGGCCCATGGCCTCCAGCGCAACGTTCGCAATGACTTCGTTGGCGTTCATGTTGGTAGAAGTACCAGCGCCGCCCTGGATCATGTCAACCACGAACTGGTCGTGGAAATCGCCTTTGATCAGGCGGGCGCAGGCTGCGGAAATGGCAGCATGCTTGGCATCGCTCAGGTGACCCAGCTCACGGTTGGCGTCGGCAGCGGCCTGCTTGACCATGGCCAGGGCCACGACCAGCTTCGGGTAGTGCGACAGCGGAACACCGGAGAGGTGGAAGTTGTTGGCAGCGCGCAGGGTCTGGATGCCGTAGTAGGCATCTGCAGGAACTTCAAGGGTACCCAACAAGTCTTTTTCGACGCGGAACGATGCAGCAGAGGACATGATGTATATCATCTCGATTTTGACCCGGCACATGCCGGAATGGCGCCAATCCTAGGCCTGAAGGTGTTTTTGCGGCCAATGCTATTGCACGCTAACCTATGCACAAACGGCATAGTGTTTCATGTGACGCCAATTGATATTCGAGCGTGTTCCATTTTGGTGCGCGCCGGGAGATGTGCTTCGTGAACCTTGAAAGCAAATGGCTGGAAGACTTCAGTGCTCTGGCCGCTACCCGCAGTTTTTCCCAGGCCGCAGAGCGGCGTTTCGTGACCCAACCGGCCTTCAGCCGGCGCATTCGCAGCCTTGAGGCGGCGTTGGGCCTGCAACTGGTGAACCGCTCTCGCACACCCATCGAGTTGACCGAGGCGGGTCAGCTATTTCTCGTCACAGCACGTACTGTTGTCGACCAGTTGAGCGAAATTCTCCGCCATTTGCATCACTTGGAAGGCGGGCAGGGCGAAGTGGTGCAGGTAGCTGCGGCCCACTCCTTGGCGTCGGGTTTCTTCCCCCGTTGGGTGGCCCAGCTGCGCAACGACGGTTTGAACATCGCCACCCGCCTGGTTGCGACTAACGTCGGAGATGCCGTACATGCACTGCGCGAAGGCGGCTGCGACCTGATGCTGGCGTTCTACGACCCGGACGCGGCCTTGCAGATGGATGCCGAGATCTTCCCGTCGCTGCACATGGGCACCACTGAAATGCTGCCGGTGTGCGCCGTGGATGCCGATGGCAAGCCGTTGTTCGACCTGGAGGGCGAGGGCAGTGTGCCGTTGCTAGCCTACACCGCCGGCGCATTCCTCGGCCGCTCGGTCAACTTGCTGTTGCGCCAGCGCAACCTGCGTTATACCACCGTCTACGAAACCGCCATGGCCGACAGCCTCAAGAGCATGGCCCTGGAGGGGATGGGCATCGCTTGGGTGCCGCGCCTGTCGATGCGTGGCGAGCTCGAACGCGGTGAGCTGGCGATCTGCGGCGGTAGCCAATGGCATGTGCCGCTGGAAATCCGCCTGTACCGCTGTGCTTTGGTTCGTAAGGCTAACGTCCGCTTGCTATGGCGCAAGCTGGAGTCGTCTGGCGCACAAGGTGAAGCGTCAATTTGAGTTGTATTTCAGGTAATCAGTGATATTTGCACGATTCCTGTCGCTGTAGCGGTAGCAGTTGGATCGTGCCGGTACACGGGGGTGCGTGTACGTTTCGCACACCCAGCCATTGAACTTCAGTTCGGCGTCTTCATGCGTGGCGCCTAGCAGATGGCCAATTTCATGAGCTGCAGCACCGTATGCGGCCACAGAGGCAATGGCCGTTTTCTGCTTGAAATAGGCCAAGCCGGCGTTGTAGTTCAGGCCGCTATGATCGTAGCTGTTGCGAGTGAGCAGGAGATGTTTGTCCATGAGAGAGTAGAGCCGGTGTCGCTGTTGTGCATACACCTGCTGGCTGAAAGCTTCCAGGAGCTTTTCGGACGGCATTCCTGCATAAGCAATATCGGTTATGTGTTTTACATTGCGTTGAAATATCACTTCGATGGGATGTTGGCTGAAACTGCGCATTTCGTTCAGCCAATGCTGGAAGAAGTCTTCGTTCAATTTCCCGTCGTGCATATCGGCCAGGTCGTCGTGCACATAGACGGTGACGGTGAGCGAGTGGGCCGCCGAAGCACTTGGCAATTGCAAGCCGAGTACCAGGCCAAACGAAAGTGCGAAAAAGCATGGAGTTTTCATGTAGACGTACCAAAGTGCGCGAGTAAGGGCTGCGAGCGTGCAGCACTCGTCGACCCCGAGGCAGCAGGAAAAAGTTGTCCCACGAGACAGCTTGCCCTTTGATCCGGCATGTGCTTGTAGGGGTGGGCGGCCAGCCTTTAAATACGTTACAATCCCGCGCCTTCGGCCGACCTGGTCGATTCAGAATCCGTATGACAAGCCACGCCGGCCCACCTGCGTGGCTTGTTGCTTTTAGCGCGCCAGAAGGCGCTTGCAGGAGAGGCTCGACGATGAGTGCACTGGTTGGCGTGATCATGGGCTCCAAGTCCGATTGGTCCACCCTTAGCCACACCGCCGATATGCTGGAAAAACTCGGCATTCCCTACGAAGTGAAGGTGGTTTCCGCCCACCGCACCCCGGATCTGCTGTTCCAGTATGCCGAGGAGGCTGAGGGCCGTGGCATCGAGGTGATCATCGCCGGTGCCGGTGGCGCAGCCCACCTGCCAGGCATGTGCGCCGCCAAGACCCACCTGCCGGTGCTGGGCGTGCCGGTGCAGTCGTCGATGCTGTCGGGCGTCGATTCGCTGCTGTCGATCGTGCAGATGCCAGCCGGTGTGCCGGTTGCCACCCTGGCCATCGGCCGTGCCGGTGCGGTCAACGCTGCCCTGTTGTCGGCCAGCATTCTGGGCGCCAAGTACCCGCAGTACCACGCGGCGTTGAAGCAGTTCCGCACGGAACAGACCGACACCGTGCTGGACAACCCAGACCCGCGCCAGGCTTGAGGCTCAACCCATGAAGATCGGTGTAATCGGTGGCGGCCAGCTGGGCCGCATGCTGGCCCTGGCGGGTACCCCGCTGGGCATGAACTTCGCCTTCCTCGACCCGGCACCGGACGCCTGTGCTGCGCCCCTGGGCGAACACCTGCGTGCCGACTACGGCGATCAGGACCACCTGCGTCAGCTGGCCGACGAAGTCGACCTGGTCACCTTCGAGTTCGAAAGCGTCCCGGCCGAGACTGTGGCCTTCCTCTCGCAGTTCGTGCCCGTGTACCCCAGCGCCGAATCGCTGCGCATCGCCCGTGACCGCCTGTTCGAAAAGAGCATGTTCCGCGACCTGGGCATCCCCACCCCGGCCTTCGCCGACATCCTCTCGCAGGCAGATCTGGACGCCGCGGTGGCCAGCATCGGCCTGCCGGCCGTGCTGAAAACCCGCACGCTGGGTTACGACGGCAAGGGCCAGAAGGTGCTGCGCACGCCAGAAGACGTGGTGGGTACCTTCGCCGAGCTGGGCAGCGTGCCATGCCTGCTGGAGGGCTTCGTGCCGTTCACCGGCGAGGTGTCGCTGGTCGCCGTGCGTGGCCGCGATGGTGAAACCCGCTTCTACCCGCTGGTGCACAATACCCACGAGAGCGGCATCCTGCGCTTGTCGGTAGCCAGCCAGGCACACCCGCTGCAGGCTCTGGCCGAAGATTACGTCGGCCGTGTGTTGCAGAAGCTGGATTACGTTGGCGTGATGGCCTTCGAGTTCTTCGAGGTTGACGGTGGCTTGAAGGCCAACGAAATCGCCCCGCGCGTGCACAACTCCGGGCACTGGACCATCGAAGGCGCCGAGTGCAGCCAGTTCGAGAACCATCTGCGTGCCGTTGCCGGCCTGCCACTTGGCTCGACCGCCAAGGTGGGCGAGAGCGCGATGCTCAACTTCATCGGTGAAGTGCCGGCCGTGGACAAGGTTGTTGCCATCGGCGACTGTCACCTGCACCACTACGGCAAGGCCTTCAAGGTTGGCCGCAAGGTAGGACACGCCACCCTGCGCTGCCCTGACATGGCCACCCTCGAGCGCAAGATTGCCGAAGTAGAGGCGCTGATCAGTAACTGATCGGGCTTCGAATCGAACTTCCGCAAGCGGCATGCCCTCTGAATATGGCAACAAGCCGAAGCCCGTCTAGGCTTTGGCTTGTTCCAACTTCACTGCAGAGGGATTGCCATGGGTATCATTGGAACCATCTTCATCGGCCTCATCGTCGGCCTGCTGGCCCGCTTCATCAAACCGGGCGATGACAGCATGGGCTGGATCATGACCATCCTGCTGGGTATTGCCGGCTCCTTGTTGGCTACCTATGGCGGCCAGGCGCTGGGTATATACCAGGCTGGGCAAGCGGCGGGCTTCCTTGGCGCGCTGGTCGGTGCCGTGGTGCTGCTGGTGATCTACGGATTCATCAAGAAACGCTGATTACTGGTTAGAATGCTCGGCAATTCATTCGAGTTGCCGAGCATTTCCATGCGTGCCTTTTTCCTTGTCCCCTTGCTGTTGGCCAGTACCCTGGCCCATGCCGAACTGCCCGAAACCGACTGGCTGGAGCTGATGCCCAGGTCGGACCAGAAGGCGCTGGAACAAATGCCTGAAATCGACCACAACTCACCGGAAGCCATGGGCACCTTTACCGCCAAGGGAGGCCTCAAGCAGAGCAAGGGCCTGCCTGCGGTGATGTACTCGACCAAGACCGTTGCAGCCATGAATGGCAAGGATATCCGCCTGGGTGGCTACCCTGTGCCGCTGGAGAGTGACGCCAAGGGCAACAGCACGTTGTTCTTCCTGGTGCCGTACCCGGGGGCGTGCATCCATGTGCCGCCACCGCCGCCCAACCAGTTGGTACTGGTGCGCTACCCGAAAGGCCTTAAGATCGATGACATCTACACCCCGCTGTGGGTCAGCGGCAAGCTGAAGGTGGAGAAGGTCAGCAATGACCTGGCCGATGCGGCCTATGCGCTGGATGCAGACAAGGTGAGGGTGGTGGAAGACGCAGACCTTTGATAATTGCCCCGGCCTCTTCGCGGGCTTGCCCGCTCCCACAGGTAACCCACAATTTCGAGGCTTGTGGAGAACCTGTGGGAGCGGGCAAGCCCGCGAAGAGGCCGGTAATAAAAGAGCAGGGCTCAGATATTTTCACAACCGATCTGGACGCCCAGCGAATGACTCGCCCCAGGCTTCAACTCCACTAGGTCATCCCACACATTCGCCGTCTCGATGCACAACATCCGCTGCCAGCCATCATCAGCCATGTCCGCCAAGTCTTTGGCTCGCTCGGTCCACGGGTTCCAGATCACCGCCGAGCGCGAGCCGCTGCTGGTCAAGGTAATCCGCCGATTCCAATGCGGGTCGACGATGCTGAGGGTCTGCGGGGTGTTCAGGTAGATTCGGTCCGTCTCCCCGGCAAACGTCAGTGCCCCCTGCTGCTGGCGTTGTTCCCAGCCCGCCAGGGTTTCGATATAACCCAGCCCGTCGACACCCTCGACCCGCGCCTGGCGCACATCGCTGACCGCGAAGTAGCTATGCAGGGCCTGGCTGATGGTCACGGGGGTATTGCCCATGTTGCGGCTGGTCAGGCTCAGTGTCAGGTTTGCGCCCATCTCCACCACCAGTTTCAGCTCGACATCATGGGGCCAACCGGGCAGGTCGCCCCGCGCTTCAGGCAGTTCGAACTCGATCCGCAGGGCCTCGCCCACTTCTTCGATACCCAGCAATTTCCAGTCACGCGTGCGCGCAAGCCCGTGGGCAGGCGCCGGTGTTCCCTGGTACATGGCCTGGACGGCCTGAGGGTTGCGCTGCAGGTTGCCAAACCATGGCCAGCACACCGGTACCCCGGCGCGTACCGACTTGCCCTGGCGGAAGATGGCCTGGTCGCTCAGCCACAGCAGTGGCGGTTCGCCCACCTGCTGGTAGCTGAGGACCTGTGCGCCCTGCTGGGCGATCAGGAGTTCGGCACGGTCACTGCTGATACGCCAGCAGTTGAGTTCGCCATGTTGCTCGGTTACGACCTGAAAGGTAGCCATTGCGTTCTTCTCATTGATTGCCAGTGGGCCTTGGACCCGGGCAGATGCAATGAGTTTACCGCCAGCGTGGCTCAGCGACGAGGCACCGAGCGGGTACGACCACTGCCGTCGATGGCGACGAAGACGAATACCGCTTCTGTGACCTTGCGCCATTCGCTGGACAGCGGGTCGTCGCTCCACACTTCGACCATCATCTGGATCGAGCTGCGGCCGATTTCCAAGGTCTGGGTATAGAAAGACAGCTGTGCGCCGACCGCGACGGGCACCAGGAAGGCCATGCGGTCGATGGCTACGGTGGCTACGCGGCCGCCGGCGACACGGCTGGCCATGGCCGTGCCTGCCAGGTCCATCTGGGCAACCAGCCAACCGCCGAAAATATCGCCGAAACCGTTGGTTTCTCGCGGCAATGCGGTGATTTGCAAGGCCAGGTCGCCTTGCGGGATTGGATCTTCTTGTTCGAGCTCAATCATGCGATGGGGCCTCTGACCCGTGACGCTTTTCGTTGGTGTGGCGCAAAGGCCGGGTAAACGATTCAGCTTGAAACATACTACGCCGATTTCGTTTCACTGGGCGGCCGTAGGGAAACTCTGCGAAACCGCCTGACAATAGTGACCGGCGTTTTCGCACAACATCCCACGTTAGGAGCAACATAATCCTACGAAATGCCAGTATATAGGGCATAACGGCCAGCGACGACCGCGCATTCACGAATATCTGTGTGGATTTTGTATCGCTTTCGGCGTAGCTCGGCAATTTGCTATCTTCGCCTGTCTCCAATCCAGAAGCCGCGCGCCAAGCGGCCTGCATGCCCTATAAAGAGAACAACGAGCGATGACTTCCGTGCCCAGCAGTATCGAGCAGCCCTCGCGGCCGCTGACCCGCAGCGACTACAAGACCCTCTCACTGTCCGCCCTGGGCGGCGCGCTGGAGTTCTACGATTTCATCATCTTCGTGTTCTTCGCGACGGTGGTGGGCAAGTTGTTCTTCCCGGCCGACATGCCCGAGTGGCTGCGGCTGATGCAAACGTTCGGCATCTTCGCCGCCGGCTACCTGGCGCGGCCGCTGGGCGGCATCATCATGGCCCACTTCGGCGACTTGCTCGGGCGCAAGAAGATGTTCACCCTGAGCATCTTCATGATGGCCCTGCCGACCCTGATCATGGGCCTGCTGCCGACATATGCGCAGATCGGCATGTGGGCACCGATCCTGCTGTTGCTGATGCGTGTGATCCAGGGCGCGGCAATCGGCGGCGAAGTACCGGGCGCATGGGTGTTCGTCTCTGAACACGTGCCGGCTCGCAACACCGGCTATGCCTGCGGCACCCTGACCGCCGGCCTGACTGCCGGCATTCTGCTGGGCTCGCTGGTAGCGACCTTGATCAACAGCGTGTACAGCGCGGAAGAAGTGGCTGACTACGCCTGGCGTATCCCGTTCCTGCTTGGCGGTGTGTTCGGCCTGTTCTCGGTGTACCTGCGCCGTTGGCTGCACGAAACCCCGGTGTTCGCCGAAATGCAGCAACGCAAGGCACTGGCCGAGGAGCTGCCGCTGCGCGCTGTGCTGCGCGATCACCGTGGTCCGATCATCCTGTCCATGCTGCTGACCTGGATGCTTTCTGCCGGCATCGTGGTGGTCATCCTGATGACCCCGGCGCTGCTGCAGAGCTTCTACCACATCAGCCCGACCGACTCGCTCAAAGCCAACAGCCTGGCCATCGTGTTGCTCAGCTTTGGTTGTATAGGTGCCGGCAGCCTGGCCGACCGCTTTGGTGCAGGCCGCGTATTCGTGATCGGCAGCCTGCTGCTGCTGGCCAGCTCCTGGACCTTCTACCACAGCCTGCCGACCCGCCCCGAGTTGCTGTTCCCGCTGTATGCCGTGACCGGCCTGTGCGTGGGTGTGATTGGCGCAGTGCCTTATGTAATGGTCAAGGCGTTCCCGGCGGTGGTGCGTTTCAGCGGGTTGTCATTCTCGTACAACGTGGCCTACGCCATCTTTGGCGGGCTGACGCCGATGGTGGTGACCGCACTGCTGAAGGTGAGCCCGATGGCGCCTGCCTACTACGTGGCAGGCCTGTGCGCCGTCGGTCTGGCCGTGGGCCTGTACCTGCTCGCCAACAAGCGCTGATCTGCGCTACGGCTACTGGCCTCTTCGCGGCTAAAGCCGCTCCTACAGGGTTTTGCACAGGCCTCAAGGCCGACACCGAACCTGTAGGAGCGGCTTTAGCCGCGAAGAGGCCACACCTGCTTTCAGTGATGGCCTTTCATCCAATTGTCATAATGAAGTCATATCGTGTTCATGCGGCCTGCCGATACTTGGGCCCGTTCCATCCAACACCCCAATATTCCTGCTAGGAGCAAGGCATGAAACTGAAGCGTTTGATGGCGGCCCTTACCTTTGCCGCCGCTGGCGTTGCAACCGCCAACGCGGTAGCCGCTGTCGATCCTGCGATCCCGACCTACACCAAGACCACGGGTGTTTCGGGCAACCTCTCCAGCGTTGGTTCCGACACCCTCGCGAACCTCATGACTCTGTGGGCCGAGGCCTACAAGAAGGAATATCCGAACGTAAACATCCAGATCCAGGCTGCCGGCTCTTCTACCGCGCCACCCGCGCTGACCGAAGGTACCGCCAACCTCGGCCCGATGAGCCGCAAGATGAAGGACGTCGAGCTGCAAGCCTTCGAGCAGAAGTACGGCTACAAGCCGACCGCCATCCCGGTCGCCGTCGACGCCCTGGCCGTGTTCGTGCACAAGGACAACCCAATCAAGGGCCTGACCATGGCTCAGGTTGACGCCATCTTCTCTTCCACTCGCCTGTGCGGTGGCAAGGCCGAGATCAAGACCTGGGGCGACGTCGGTGTGACCGGCGACCTGGCCAACAAGCCAATCCAGCTGTTCGGCCGCAACTCGGTATCGGGCACCTACGGCTACTTCAAGGAAGAAGCCCTGTGCAAAGGCGACTTCAAGCCTAACGTCAACGAACAGCCTGGCTCGGCTTCGGTCGTGCAGTCGATCAGCTCCTCGCTGAACGGCATCGGCTACTCGGGCATCGGTTACAAGACCGCCAGCGTGAAGACCGTAGCCCTGGCCAAGAAAGACGGCGGTGAGTTTATTGAAGACAATGAAGCCAACGCCCTGAACGGCACCTACCCGCTGTCGCGCTTCCTGTACGTCTACGTCAACAAGGCGCCGAACAAGCCTCTGGCCCCGCTGGAAGCCGAGTTCGTCAAGCTGGTGCTGTCGCAAGCGGGCCAGCAGGTGGTGGTGAAGGATGGCTACATCCCGCTGCCGGCCAAAGTCGTCGACAAGACTCTGGCTGACCTGGGCCTGTCGCACGCCGGTAACGTTGCAAAGAAGTAAGTAATTAAGAGGAGGCCGGTGCCACAGCCCGGCCTCTTCCACGAATTTCCAGTCCGAAGCCAGGTTCCCTGTGCGGCGGGCTTTCGCGCGTCACCACTTTGTAATGTTTTTGTCACACGGGACCGCTAGGGTGTGCGCATGAATGATCTGGCCAATTCCAACATGACCCAAAACTCCCAGCCCGTGCGCATTGATTTCAATACGCCCGAGTTGCAACGCAAGCGCCGCATGCGCGCGCTCAAGGACCGCCTGACCCGCTGGTATGTGCTGGTAGGCGGGCTTGCCGTATTGGCGGCAATCACGTTGATCTTCTTCTACCTGGCTTATGTGGTGTTGCCACTGTTCCAGGGCGCCGAGCTGACCAGCAAGAAAGCCCTGGAGCCGACATGGCTGCAGCAGGATGCCGGTAAGCCACTGATGATCGCGCTTGAAGAGCAGAATCAGGTGGGGATGCGTGTTTCGGACAAGGGCCAGGCATTGTTCTTCGATACCAAGACCGGTAACGAACTCAAGCGTGTCGATCTGGCAGTGCCGGCGGACACCCAGGTCACGTCCATCAGTACTGACCAGCCGGGTAGCGCGCTGGTGGTGCTGGGCCTGTCCAATGGCCAGGCGCTGGTTTTCCAGCACACCTACAAGATCACCTACCCGGACAACAAGAAAACCATCACCCCTGGCATCGACTACCCGTACGGCGAGCAATCGTTCGTGCTCGACGAGCAGGGGCGTGCGCTGGACCACGTCAGCGTCAACGTCAACGGCGACACCCTGCTGCTGGCCGGCTCTACCGGTGCTCACCTGCAGGTGGTCGAGCTGACCCGCACGGAAAACATGATGACCGAAGAGGTCACCACCGAGCAGAACCGCATCGAACTGCCGCAAATGACCGAGACGGTGAAGAATATCTTCATCGACCCACGCCAGCACTGGCTGTACGTGATCAACGGCCGTGCCACGGCCGATGTGTTCAGCCTGCGCGACAAGAGCCTCAACGGCCGTTACAAGTTGTCTGATAGCGCCGACACCGAAATTACTGCCACGGCCCAGCTGGTTGGCGGCATTTCGCTGATCATCGGTGACTCCAAGGGCGGGCTGGCCCAGTGGTTCATGGCCCGCGACCCGGATGGCGAATCGCGCTTCAAGCAGATCCGTACCTTCCAGATGGGCAAGGCGCCGATCGTGCAGATCGACGCCGAAGAGCGCCGCAAGGGCTTCATCGCCCTCGACGCCGAAGGCAAACTGGGCGTGTTCCACAGCACTGCACACCGAACCCTGCTGGTAAAGCCGGCTGCCGAAGGCCCTGGCACGCTGGCCCTGTCGCCACGCGCCAACCGCATCATCATCGAAGAAGGCGGCAAGTTGTTGCCGTTTAGCCTGCGCAACCCGCACCCGGAAGTTTCGTTCAGCGCGCTGTGGGGCAAGGTGTGGTACGAGAACTACGACGAGCCGAAGTACGTCTGGCAATCGACCGCGTCGAACACTGACTTCGAGCCCAAACTGAGCCTGTCGCCGCTGACCTTCGGAACCCTGAAGGCCGCGTTCTACGCCATGATCCTGGCCGCACCGCTGGCCATTGCCGCAGCCATCTACACCGCCTACTTCATGGCCCCGCGCATGCGCCGCAAGGTCAAGCCGGTGATCGAGCTGATGGAAGCGATGCCGACGGTGATCCTCGGCTTCTTCGCCGGCCTGTTCCTGGCCCCGTACCTGGAAGGCCACCTGCCCGGTGTGTTCAGCCTGTTCCTGCTGATGCCGATCGGTATCCTGCTGGCCGGCTTCTTCTGGAGCCGGCTGCCGGAGTCGATCCGCCTGCGTGTACCGGATGGTTGGGAAGCGGCGATCCTGATTCCGGTCATCCTGTTCACCGGCTGGTTCGCCCTGACCATGAGCCCGCACCTGGAAAGCTGGTTCTTCGGCGGCGACATGCGCCTGTGGATCACCAACGATTTAGGCATCACCTACGACCAGCGCAACGCCCTGGTAGTCGGTATCGCCATGGGCTTCGCGGTCATCCCGAACATCTACTCGATTGCCGAAGATGCCGTGTTCAGTGTGCCGCGCAGTCTGACCCTGGGCTCGCTGGCACTGGGCGCGACGCCTTGGCAGACCCTGACTCGCGTGGTCATCCTCACCGCCAGCCCGGGCATCTTCTCGGCGTTGATGATCGGCTTGGGCCGTGCGGTAGGCGAGACCATGATCGTGCTGATGGCTACCGGCAACACGCCGGTGATGGAGATGAACCTGTTCGAGGGCATGCGCACCCTGGCCGCCAACGTGGCTGTGGAAATGCCGGAATCGGAAGTCGGTGGCAGCCACTATCGCGTGCTGTTCCTGGCCGCCCTGGTGCTGCTGATGTTCACCTTCATCATGAACACCTTGGCCGAGCTGATTCGCCAGCGTCTGCGCAAGAAATACTCGTCGCTTTGATAGAAAGGTAGCGATCCGTGAAAAAGGATTCCCTCAAAGGCTGGTTCAAGAGCGGCGCCCCAGGCGTCTGGATGAGCGGCGGCGCGGTGGCCATGGCCGTGATCATGACCGTCGGCCTGCTGGCGGTGATCGCCGTGCGCGGCCTGGGCCACTTCTGGCCAGCCGATCTTGTCCAGGCCACCTACAAGGTGCCGGGCCAGGCCGATCACGTTGTCATTGGCGAAGTGGTGCAGAAGGAGGAAGTACCCCGTGCTCGTCTGAAGGGGGCTGGCCTGCCAGTGCCTGACCAGGGGCCGGAGTTCATGACCCGCGAGCTGATCAAGGTGGGTAACCGCGACCTCAATGGCAGCGACTTTACCTGGGTGGTCGGCGACTGGCTGGTCGACGAACAGCGCCCGGCTGACTTGATGGCCCTTGAGCGCCGCGAGTGGGGCAACTTCTATGGCTACCTGGTCAGCGTCAAGGAACAAGGCCGCGTGGTTGCCGAAGGCCCCACTGCCTGGAGCGAACTGCAGGCCCGCCTCAAGCGTGCCAACCAGCTCAACAGCGAGCTGCAGCAGTTGGAGAAGAAGGACATCGGTGCCATCAACCATGGCCTTGAGCGCCTGCGCCTGCAAGCACGCAAGCTGGAGCTGGACGGCAAGCTGGACGCCGCCGCCCAGGCCGACATGGACGCCGACCGTGCCGAACTGAACAGCCGCTACAAGGCCATCGAAGACCGCCTGACCGGCCTGCACCAGGCTTTTTCCCGCGACAGCCTGGTGGCCCGGGATGGCAACGGCCGTGAAGTGGAAATCAACCTGAGCAAGGTAGTGCATGCTGTCCAGCCGAACGGCATGTCGGCGTTCACCAAGTTGGGCACCTACTTCGGCAAGGTCTGGGAGTTCCTCAGCGACGACCCGCGTGAAGCCAACACCGAGGGCGGTATCTTCCCGGCCATCTTCGGTACCGTGATGATGACCCTGATCATGGCCGTGATCGTTACCCCGTTTGGCGTGCTGGCTGCCGTGTACTTGCGTGAATACGCCAGGCAGGGCCCGGTCACCCGGCTTATCCGCATTGCGGTGAACAACCTGGCCGGTGTTCCTGCGATCGTCTACGGTGTGTTCGGTCTGGGCTTCTTCGTCTATGTGCTGGGCGGCTCGATCGACCGCCTGTTCTTCCCCGAAGCGCTGCCGGCGCCGACCCTGGGCACCCCGGGCCTGCTGTGGGCATCGCTGACCCTGGCATTGCTGGCGGTGCCGGTGGTGATCGTGGCCACCGAAGAAGGCCTGGCGCGAATTCCGCGCACCGTGCGTGAGGGCTCGCTGGCGTTGGGCGCAACCAAGGCCGAGACCCTGTGGAAAATCGTCCTGCCCATGGCCAGCCCGGCCATGATGACTGGCATGATCCTCGCCGTGGCCCGTGCCGCCGGCGAAGTGGCGCCGCTGATGCTGGTAGGTGTGGTGAAGCTGGCGCCGTCACTGCCGGTGGATGGTAACTACCCGTACCTGCACCTGGACCAGAAGATCATGCACCTGGGCTTCCACATCTATGACGTCGGCTTCCAGAGCCCGAACGTCGAAGCTGCGCGGCCGCTGGTTTATGCCACTGCGCTGCTGCTGGTGCTGGTGATCGCGACCCTCAACCTCTCTGCCGTGTGGATTCGCAACCACCTGCGCGAGAAGTACAAGGCACTGGACGGCTGACCCTGATTGCAAGCGTGCCGCCCTTAAGCCGGGCGGCCCTTTGAAACGACTTGATAGCGTATGGAGTTGACCATGCAGCAAGATTCCCACACCCATGGCATCGACATGTCTGCCCTGGGCCGCAACAAACAAAGCCTGCGAATGGCTGAAGAAACCGTGGCCATCGAAGTGCCGGGCCTGAGCCTGTTCTATGGCGACAAGCAAGCGCTGTTCGACGTGCAGATGAACATCCCGAAGCAGCGTGTGACCGCCTTCATCGGCCCATCCGGCTGCGGCAAGTCGACCCTGCTGCGCACTTTCAACCGGATGAACGACCTGGTTGACGGTTGCCGTGTGGAAGGTGCCATCAACCTGTACGGCAACAACATCTACCGCAAGGGTGAAGACGTTGCCGAACTGCGCCGGCGTGTGGGCATGGTGTTCCAGAAGCCGAACCCGTTCCCCAAGACCATCTACGAGAACGTGGTCTACGGCCTGCGCATCCAGGGCATCAACAAGAAGCGCGTGCTTGATGAAGCCGTCGAGTGGGCGTTGAAGGGCGCGGCCTTGTGGGACGAGGTCAAGGACCGCCTGCACGAGTCGGCGCTGGGCCTGTCCGGTGGCCAGCAGCAGCGTCTGGTCATCGCCCGCACCATTGCCGTGGAGCCGGAGGTGCTGCTGCTTGACGAACCGTGCTCGGCGCTGGACCCGATCTCGACCTTGAAGGTCGAAGAACTGATCTATGAATTGAAATCCAAGTACACCATCGTCATCGTGACCCACAACATGCAGCAAGCGGCGCGTGTTTCGGATTACACCGCGTTCATGTACATGGGCAAACTGGTCGAATTCGGGGATACCGATACCCTGTTCACCAACCCGGCGAAGAAGCAGACCGAAGACTACATCACCGGTCGCTACGGCTAAGCGCCGCTCGCGAAACAGGCACCTCGGTGTCTGGCACCGGCGTTGCCGGTGTTTGCGGGTGAACCCGCTCCTACAGGGCCGCGCTACCAAAGGACAAAACGATGATCAACAAAGAAAGCCTTACCCATCACATTTCCCAGCAGTTCAACGCCGAGCTGGAAGAGGTGCGCAGCCACCTGCTGGCCATGGGCGGGCTGGTGGAAAAGCAGGTCAACGACGCGGTTACCGCGCTGATCGAAGCCGACTCTGGTTTGGCCCAGCAGGTGCGCGAGGTTGACGAGCAGATCAACCAGATGGAGCGCAACATCGACGAGGAGTGCTTGCGCATCCTCGCCCGCCGTCAGCCAGCGGCCTCGGACCTGCGCCTGATCATCAGCATTTCCAAGTCGGTGATCGACCTGGAACGCATCGGTGACGAGTCGACCAAGATCGCCCGCCGCGCCATCCAGCTGTGCGAAGAGGGCGAGTCGCCGCGTGGTTATGTCGAGGTGCGCCACATTGGCGACCAGGTGCGCAACATGGTCCGGGATGCGCTGGACGCCTTTGCCCGCTTCGACGCCGACCTGGCGCTGTCGGTGGCCCAGTACGACAAGACCATCGACCGCGAATACAAGACCGCGCTGCGTGAGCTGGTGACCTACATGATGGAAGACCCGCGCTCTATCTCGCGGGTGCTGAGCGTGATCTGGGTGCTGCGCTCGCTGGAGCGTATTGGCGACCATGCGCGCAACATCTCCGAACTGGTGATCTACCTGGTGCGCGGTACCGACGTGCGCCACATGGGCCTCAAGCGCATGACGGCAGAAGTGCAGGGCACTGCTGTCGCCAACGGCGAAAAGGCTAATGTTCCGGGTGAATCTGACGATAAGTAAGGTTGCTCCCGAGCATCGACGCCCGGCCTTGGCCGGGCGTTTTCGTTTGCGGTCGAGAGCCGGCAGGCACCCGCGAACGATGTGAAGAAGTCCCGGCGTGACCAGGTTGTAGCAAATGGCCATCATTTGGCAGTAGGCTAGTCGGGATTCATAAGGAGTATCGATGAGTAAAGTGAATGTGCTGGTCGTGGATGACGCCCCGTTTATCCGTGATCTGGTCCGCAAGTGTCTGCGCAACGCCTTCCCGGGTATGGCCATCGACGACGCGGTCAACGGTCGCAAGGCCATGGCCATGCTCGGCAAGGAAGCGTTCGATCTGGTCCTCTGCGACTGGGAAATGCCGGAAATGTCAGGCCTGGAACTGCTGACCTGGTGCCGTCAGCAGCCTGCACTGAAGAACCTGCAGTTCATCATGGTGACCAGCCGTGGCGACAAGGAAAACGTCATTCAGGCGATCCAGGCGGGCGTTTCCGATTTTGTAGGCAAGCCGTTCACCAACGAGCAACTGCTGACCAAGGTAAAGAAAGCCCTGACCAAGATCGGTAAGCTCGACAGCCTGATGGCCATCGGCCCGGCGCGAGCCAACCCGGCGTTTGCCAACGATTCGTTGAACGCGCTGACGGCGGGCAAGCCCGAAGCGGTCAAGGTGGCGGCGCCGGTACCGGCCAAGCCTTTGGTCGCCGCACCCGCACCCGCACCTGCTGCCCCCGCGCCGAGCGGCCGTGGCCAGGGCCAGCTGCGCCTGGCCAGTGGCATGCAGCCATGCGTGATCAAGGCGTTGAGCCTGAAAGAGGCACTGCTGGTGGTACGCCGCAGCGAAGTGCTGCCACAGGTGCTGGAAGGTGCGGTGCTGGACCTGGAGCAGGGCGAAAGTGCCGAAGTCGCTCGCCTGAACGGCTACCTGCATGCGGTGGCGGCGCTGGAGCCAAAACCTGACAGCGACTGGTTGCAGTTGACGTTCAAGTTTGTCGACCAGGATGCCCAGAAGCTCGACTACCTGTCTCGGTTGATTGCCCGCGGCACTGCGCAGAAGCACTTCACCCCCGGTGCCTGACCCCGGCCCCGCGTCATGCTTTGGGCAGGAGCAGCACACGGGTGCTCCTGCCCAAGCCCGAGTTGCCCCATCCGACCAACTGCAATACCTACCGTAAAACCCGCTGCTAGGCTTCGACAGATCATAACTGTCAAAAAGCCACTATCATGCCCGCGCGCCTGCTGCTGTTCTGTGCATTGCTCATGGCCTCGGCGTCGAGCCAGGGCGTGACGCTCTACAAGATCACTGACGATTCCGGTGTCGTCTCCTATTCCGACCGCCCTGGCCCCGGCGCCAAGCCCTTGGTGTTGCTCGAGCCCATGGTCGAAACGCTCGAAGGCCAGGTACTGCTGAACGCGAAAACCTTCGACGGTGGCGTGAGCTTTTCGGCACGAAACGAGCTGCATGTGCCGGTAGAGGTAGAGTTGCGGCTGGACAACCTGGTCAACGCACAAGGCGGTGATGCCCCGCGTATCGTGCGCCGGCTGCTGCCGCCGCGCACCACGCAGATGCTCAGTGTGCTCAGGGGGCGGCCCGGGCTGCTGCTGAACTACCGTTCGACCCTGCTGCAGGCCATGGGTGATCCGGGCAAACGGCCGCTAGGCTTCCGCTATGCGTTCCCGTGGATTGGCGGGCCGTTCCGCGTCACTCAGGGCCCCAATGGCCGTGTCAGTCATTTTGGGCCCCGAGGGCGCTACGCCATGGATATCGCCATGCCCGAAGGCACACCCATCATCGCGGCGCGGGAAGGGGTGGTGGTGAAGACGCAGAACAGCCAGAGCGGGCGCGGCCCCAACCCCTCGGGTAACTTTGTCAGGATTTTGCACCCGGACGGCACCATGGGCGTCTACCTTCACCTGATGCGTGGTTCGGTGATGGTGGCGGAGGGGCAACGGGTACGGCAGGGCCAGATGCTGGCCAAGTCGGGCAATACCGGCAACAGCACTGGGCCGCACCTGCATTTTGTGGTGCAGCGCAATGTGGGGTTGGCGCTGGAGTCGATACCTTACCGCTTCGACAGGCCGATCAGCGGGATGCCGGATTTCACTGCCGGCAACCCTTGAGATTGCCGGGCCTGCTTCGCAGGCCTTTCGCGACACAAGGCCCCACATAGCCAGAGGCAGGTGCTGTAGCTGTGGGAGCGGCCTTGCGTCGCGATGGGCTGCGCAGCAGCCCCTTGGCCATCAATCCAGCTTCAGCACCTTGGCCAGTACGATCTTGGGCCCTTTCATCTTCTTGATGATGATGCGCAGCCCTTCGACTTCCAGCACTTCCTCTTCTTCCGGCACGCGCTTGAGCGTCTCGTAGATCAACCCGGCCAGGGTTTCGGCCTCGATGTGGTCAAGGTCGATACCCAGCAGGCGTTCGACCTTGAACAGTGGGGTGTCGCCGCGCACCAGCAGCTTGCCCGGCTGGTAGGCGAGAATGCCACGCTCGGTCTTGCGGTGCTCGTCCTGGATGTCGCCCACCAGCACTTCCAGCACGTCTTCCATGGTCAGGTAGCCGATCACCTTGCCATCGGCTTCCTCGACCAACACGAAGTGCGCGCCGCCCTTACGGAACTGCTCCAGCAACTGGGCCAGCGGCATGTGCCGCGACACGCGTTCGAGTGGCCGGGCAAGGTCTTCCAGGTCAATGGTCTCCGGCAAGTGCTCCAGCTCAGCCAGCTCCAGCAGCAGGTCCTTGATGTGCAGCAGGCCGGTGAATTCTTCGCGCTCGGCGTCGTACACCGGGTAGCGGCTGAACTTGTGGCGGCGCACCAGGGCCAGGATCTGCTTCAGAGGCGCATGGGCGTCGATGCTGATCATGTCCTCACGCGAGTTGGCCCAGTCGACCACTTCCAGCTCGCCCATTTCCACGGCCGAGGCCAGCACGCGCATGCCTTGGTCGCTTGGGTCCTGGCCACGGCTGGAGTGCAGGATCAGCTTAAGTTCTTCGCGGCTGTAGTGGTGCTCGTGGTGCGGGCCAGGCTCGCCCTGGCCGGCAATACGCAGGATGGTATTGGCGCTGGCATTGAGCAGGTAGATGGCCGGGTACATCGCCCAGTAGAACAGGTAAAGCGGCACGGCGGTCCACAGCGACAGCAGCTCTGGCTTACGGATAGCCCAGGACTTGGGGGCCAGCTCGCCGACCACGATGTGCAGGTACGAGATGACGAAGAAGGCGACGAAGAACGAGATCGCCTTGACCAGCTCGGCGCTGTCCACGCCGAAATAGGCCAGCAATGGTTCCAGCAGGTGGGCGAAGGCGGGCTCACCCACCCAGCCCAGGCCCAGCGAGGCGAGGGTGATGCCCAATTGGCAGGCCGACAGGTAGGCGTCGAGCTGGTTGTGAACCTTGCGCAGGATGTTGCCACGCCAGCCGTGCTTTTCGGCGATGGCCTCTACGCGTGTAGCGCGCAGCTTGACCATGGCGAACTCCGCGGCAACGAAGAAGCCGTTGAGCAGCACCAGCAGGAAGGCAAAGATGATCATGCCGAAGTCGGCGAATAACGAGGTGAGGCTAATGCCAGAGGAAGGGTCCATGATGGAGTTTTTACGGGGTCCGTCTTTGAGATAGAGAGAAAAAAAGTGCCAGCTTTTGCTGGCACAGGGGATCCAATGTAGCGGCTGGGGCCGTAAAAGCAAAGGGCAGCGGACTCATTGCAGTCCCTGTGGGAGCAGGCATGCCCGCGAAGGCCCGCGCAGCAGCCTCAATCTCAAGCCTTTTCGTTGGCCAATTGTGCTGGCGCAAAGTGACAGGTAAAGGTGCTGCCATGCCCCGGTACACTGCTGATTTCCAGCTTGCCCCGGTGGCGCATCAGCACATGCTTGACGATTGCGAGCCCCAGCCCGGTACCGCCGGTATTCGATGCACGGCTGGAGTCTACCCGGTAGAAGCGCTCGGTCAGGCGTGGCAAGTGCTTGGCATCGATGCCCACCCCCGAGTCCTGCACCGACAGGTGTGCGCCCTGGGCATCGGCCCACCAGCGGATGCGGATGCTGCCTTCGTCCTGGGTGTACTTGACTGCATTGAACACCAGATTGGAAAAGGCACTGCGCAATTCCGACTCGCTGCCCTTCAGCTTGACGCCAGGCGCAGCTTCCAGGCTGATGCGCTGGTTGCGCGGCCCGGACAGGGCCTGGGCGTCGTTCTTGATGGCGGCGAGCAGGGCATCGACCGCCACCGGCTGGTTGTCCGATGGGTAATCGGTGGCTTCCAGTTTGGCCAGTAGCAACAAATCGTTGAGCAGGGTTTGCATGCGCGAGCCTTGCTGGCTCATTTGCTGCAGGGCGCGGCTCCACCGCGGGTTCACGTCCTCGACGTTGTCCAGCAGGGTTTCCAGGTAGCCGGTGATTACCGTCAGCGGCGTGCGCAGCTCGTGAGACACGTTGGCGACGAAGTCCTTGCGCATCTGTTCCAGCTGGTGAATACGGGTGACATCGCGCACCAGCATCAGGTGTTCATTGTTGCCGTAGCGGGTGATGTGCAACTGCACACGCATGCGGTCATTGATTGGCGACGGGATTTCCAGCGGTTCGAGGTAGTTTTCTGCCTCGAAGTACTCTTTGAAGAGCGGATGGCGCACCAGATTGGTCACTTGCTGGCCGCCGTCCTGTGGGGTCTTGAAGCCCAGGAGGGTCTCGGCGGCGCGGTTCCACCATTCCAGGTTGCCGTCGCTGTCGAGCATGATCACCGCGTCACGCAGCGCAGCAGTGGACTCCTGCACCCGGTCGATCACTGCCTGCAGGCGGCCCCGTACGCGCTGGTCGCGGCGTTGCAGGTGGTAGATGCTATCGAATACCTCGCCCCACAGGCCGTAGCCATCGGGCGGTGCTTCGTCGGGTTGGTGATTGCGCAGCCAGTCGTGCAAGCGCAGCAGTTGCTTGAGGGTCCAGCCCAGATAGAGCGCCAGGCCAATGGCCAGGCTCCAGCCATAGTAGCCGCTGACCAGCCCGCCGATCAGGCAGACGGTAATCAGCAACAGCAGATGGCGAATCAGGGTTGCATGCCAGTTCTGGTTCAATTGACGATCCTTGTACAACGATGTGCAGCTTGGCGCTCCAGAGCTCGATCAGCTCTTGGTCGAGAAGCGGTAGCCAGTGCCCCGGACGGTTTGTACCAGATTCTCGTAAGCTTCACCCAGCGCCTTGCGCAGGCGAC
This sequence comes from Pseudomonas sp. USTB-Z, assembly GCF_019691255.1. Classification (NCBI taxonomy): domain Bacteria; kingdom Pseudomonadati; phylum Pseudomonadota; class Gammaproteobacteria; order Pseudomonadales; family Pseudomonadaceae; genus Pseudomonas; species Pseudomonas sp. USTB-Z. Next base: position 50,225 of record NZ_JAECZP010000011.1, on the reverse strand, counting down.
GGATGTGCACGTCGACGGTACGTTCCTCGACGTAGACGTTGCCGCCCCACACCTGGTCCAGCAATTGGCCTCGGGTGTAGGCGCGCTCCTGGTGGGTCATGAAAAACTGCAGCAGGCGGTATTCGGTAGGGCCCATCTCGGCCGGCTTGCCGTCGATGGTCACACGGTGGCTGATCGGGTCGAGCAGCAGGCCGCCGACCTCGATCGGCGCCTCGCTGTCGCTCGGACCCGTGCGGCGCAGCACGGCTTTCAGTCGCGCTACCAGTTCACGCGGCGAGAACGGCTTGGTGATGTAGTCGTCGGCGCCCACTTCCAGGCCCTGGATCTTGTTGTCCTCTTCACCCTTGGCGGTGAGCATGATGATCGGGATATCGCCGGTCAGTTCGTCGCGCTTCAGGCGGCGGGCCAGCTCGATGCCGGAGGTGCCCGGCAGCATCCAGTCGAGCAGGATCAGGTCCGGTTTGCGGTCGACGATGATCGCGTGTGCCTGTTGGGAGTTTTCCGCTTCCAGGCAGTCATAGCCGGCCATTTCCAGGGCAACGGCGATCATCTCGCGAATGGGCGCTTCGTCGTCGACGATCAGAATGTTCCTGCCTACCATGCTCAAAACCTCTCCTGGATTCGGTGTCTTGGCCCGCATTAGATAACGGAATTATTGCAGCTGTGTGACAGGGTGTTGGCCGTTCTGGCGACATTCCGTGACTGAACTAGGCTACAGAGGGCCGCTTTAATGGCAACCCGAACTCATTTCCCCCCGAAACAATGGTGAATCCAATGACACGACATACGCTGAGCTGGATGGCCCTTTTCACTGCGTTGGCGCTCCCGGGGGTGGCGTTGGCCCACCATGCCATGGAGAAGGATGGCAAGTGGGTCGATGAGGCCGGCATGACCCTGTACACCTTTGACAAGGATGCGGGTGGCAAGTCGATGTGCAATGGCGAGTGCGCCAAGAACTGGCCACCGTTGATGGTCAAGAAAGAAGACGAAGCACCGAAGGATAAATGGACCCATGTAGAGCGTGACGACGGTTCGATGCAGTGGGCTTACGACGGCAAGCCGCTGTATACCTTCATCAAGGACAAGAAGGCCGGTGACATGACCGGTGACGGCATGAAAGACGTCTGGCACGTTGCCAAGCCTTGAGATAGCCGGGGCCGCTGTGCGGCCCATCGCGACACAAGGCCACACACATGGTTCGACGTACGCCGAGCAATGTGTGGGGCCTTGTATCGCGATGGGCTGCGCAGCAGCCCCAAACTACTCAGCGCAACGCGTAATCCAGTACAACTCCGATAAACACCAGCATCCCCGCCCAGTGGTTGTGCAGAAATGCCTTGAAGCACGATTCCCGGTCCAGCTTGCGCGTTGACCAGTATTCCCAGGCAAAGCACGCCGCCGCACCCAGCAACCCAAGGTGGAACCAGCCACCCAGGTCGAAGCGACTACCGGCCAGCAACAGGCAGCCCAGCGACAGCAACTGCAGGGTCAGGATGATGCTGCGATCAGCGTCGCCGAACAGGATCGCAGTGGACTTCACGCCAATCTTCAGGTCGTCATCGCGGTCGACCATGGCGTAGTAGGTGTCGTAGCCTACCGTCCACAGCAGGTTGGCGATATACAGCAGCCAGGCGCCGGCCGGCAATTCACCGCCAGCGGCTGTGAAAGCCATGGGAATGCCCCACGAATACGCCGCCCCCAGCACCACCTGCGGGTAGTAGGTGTAGCGCTTCATGAACGGGTAGCAGAACGCCAAGGCCACCGCCCCGAACGACAGCCAGACGGTGCGGCTGTTGGTGCACAGCACCAGCAGGAAACTCACCCCGACCAGAATCGCGAACAGTGTCAGCGCCTCGCGTGGCCGCACCCGGCCACTGGCCAGGGGGCGGTCGGCGGTCCGCTTGACATGGCCGTCAACCTTGCGGTCGGCAAAGTCGTTGATGCAGCAGCCGGCGGCGCGCATCAGCACCACACCAAGGCCGAAGATGAGCACATTGGCCAGGGTGGGTGACCCATTGCCGGCAATCCACACTGCCGACAGGGTCGGCCACAACAGCAGGTAGATGCCTATCGGCCGGTCCATGCGGCTGAGCTGGACGAAGTCCCAGGCCCGTGGATGCAGGCGGTTGAGCGACTTGAGCAGTTGCAGGTACATCAGCGGTTTTCCTCCTTGGCCGCTTGCCACAATGCCGGCAGAAACACCTCTGCCACCAGCAGGTCCAGGCCGTTGCGCTCGAAGCGCGAGCGGCGGCCCCACAGCGCCGCATGTGCAGCTTCGGACGGCAGCCAGGCCTGTGGATAAGTGCACACTTCGAGTGGATGACGGATGAACGCCTGGTCGCAGAACAGCAGCTCGCCCAGCGAGCGGCTGCCCAAGGATTCCAGGTCCAGACCGCCACGTTCCAGGGCGCTGCGGCTGGCCACGCTGCGGGCGAATACCCAAGGTTGGCCATGGCCGCGCAGGTACACTTCGCGCACCCAGCCTTCGGCGCCAGCAGCGATGCCCAGCGCTTGGCATTCGTCATCGCGCAGCGGCTGCCAGCCCTCGAACAGCGGGGTGACGGAAAAGTGATCGATGGACAGACGGGTCAGGCGGCGGGTCAGCGAGCCCTCGTCGAACAGCCAGTCAAGGGTGGGCTGGTCGATGTCGGTCGCCAGCTGTGAATACGGCAGCCACGCGACAGCGGCTGCTTGCGGGGATTCGTACGACACGTCGGTATGCTTTGTTACAGCCAGAGAGGCGGCGAGCTTAGCATGATTGCCCCAACTGCTTGCATACTGCCGGCAGGGCCGCTACAAAGCCCCCACGCATTGCGCGCTGGCCCCATTCGCGGGCAAGCCCGCCCGGCCTGCGCGGTCACTGTAGGCGCGGGCTTGCCCGCCAAGAGGCCATCAGCCGCAACACAAGCCCCAGCCTGAACCGAGGAAATAGACCTGATGAAAAAGTGGCAATGTATTGTCTGTGGCCTGATCTACGACGAAGCCGAAGGCTGGCCCGACGACGGCATCGCCCCCGGCACCCGTTGGGAGGATGTGCCTGAGGACTGGCTGTGCCCCGACTGTGGCGTCGGCAAAAGCGACTTTGAAATGATCTCCATCGGTTAATCGAGGAAAGCACGACATGACGTCCCCTGTGGTAATCATCGGTACCGGCCTTGCGGGCTACAACCTGGCCCGTGAATTTCGCAAGCTCGATACGCAGACGCCGCTGTTGCTGATCACCGCCGACGATGGTCGTTCGTACTCCAAGCCGATGCTTTCCATGGGCTTTGCCAAGCAGAAGGACGCCGACGGCCTGTGCATGGCTGAGGCGGGTGCCATGGCCGAGCAATTGAACGCCGAGGTCCGCACCCATACCCGCATCAGCGGCATCGACCCGGGCCACAAGCGGCTGTGGATCGGCGAAGAAGCCGTGGAATACCGCGATCTGGTGCTGGCCTGGGGGGCGCAGACCGTGCAGGTGCCGATCGAGGGTGATGGCGGCCATCTGGTATTCCCGATCAACGATCTGGAGGACTACGCGCGCTTCCGTGCTGCCGCCGCGGGCAAGCAGCGTGTCCTGATCCTCGGCGCCGGCCTGATCGGCTGCGAATTCGCAAACGACATGAGCCTGGGTGGTTTCAAGGTCGACGTTGTGGCGCCGTGTGAACAGGTCATGCCGACCCTGCTGCACCCGGCCGCTGCGGCGGCTGTACAGGGTGGGCTGGAGGGGCTGGGAGTACGCTTTCACTTGGGGCCGGTGCTGACCCGCCTGCAGCAGGTGACCCAAGGCCTGGAGGCGCACCTGTCGGATGGCAGCGTGATTGCCTGCGACCTGGTGGTTTCGGCCATCGGCCTGCGCCCACGTACCGACCTGGCTGCCGCAGCTGGGCTGCAGACCAATCGAGGTGTAAGCGTAGACCGCGAGCTACGTACATCACACGCCAACATCTTCGCCCTTGGCGACTGTGCCGAAGTCGATGGCATCAACCTGCTGTACGTGATGCCGCTGATGAGCTGTGCCCGGGCGTTGGCGCAAACCCTGGCCGGCAAGCCGACGGTAGTTTCCTACGGGCCGATGCCTATCACCGTGAAAACCCCGGCCTGTCCGCTGGTCGTCTCGCCAGCGCCACAGGGTTGCGAAGGCACCTGGCAGGTAGAGGGGCAGGGCAGTGACCTCAAGGTGCTTTGCCTTGATGCCGACGGCAAGTTGCTGGGCTACGCCCTGACCGGAGCGGCGGTGATGGATAAGCTGGCGCTGAATCGTCAGTTACCAGCGGTTATGGCGTAAATAGCGGCTGTTCTGTCGGATTTATCCTGTTGTTGCCTGCACAATGGCCGCCCAGATACTGGCGCGGCCCCTGAGCTCGTGCCATTCTCACTCCCGTCTGCCGCAGATTAGAGCCTGCGGTGCCTTGAGCGCTGCTCCCAGAGGCAGCACGGCATAACAACAAGAATTCCGTCAAAGAGGCTTCACTATGCGCAAACCAGAACTCGCCGCCGTCATCGCCGATAAGGCTGATCTGACCAAGGAAAAGGCCAATCAGGTTTTGAACGCGATTCTCGACAGCATCACCGGTGCCCTGGACAAGGACACCGTGACCCTGGTCGGTTTCGGCACCTTCGAAAAACGTCATCGCGGTGCGCGTACCGGCAAGAACCCGCAAACTGGGGAACCGGTCAAGATCAAGGCCAGCAATACCGTGGCCTTTAAGCCTGGCAAGAACCTGCGTGACAGCGTTAACGCCCCCGCCAAGCCAGCCAAGAAAGGCAAGTGATCGCTCCCTGACAACCCCAGTGTCGGCCAAGCGGGCGCCCCAAGGCGCCCGTTGTGCTTTCTGCAGGCAAAATGTTTCGAACCTGCATAAATAGTTCTGGAAAAGGATAAACTACGCGCCTTAGTCACTTTTCATTCGAGGCGCGTTGATGAAGTTCCGCTTTCTTCTCTGGGCCATGGGGCTGTTGATGGTCAGGGCCAGCCGTAATAACCCCGCATTCCAGCAGCAGCTCAAGGGCAAGGACTTGGTGTTCCAGATGCAGACCTTGGACGGCAAGGTCGCCCGACACTTCATCGTCAGCAACGAGCGCATCAGCAGCAAGGGCGGCGCGCACCCACAGCCGGCGTTCGCCATTGCATTCAGGGACGCCGCTTATGGCTTCGCCACCATGCAGGCGGGTAACAAGCAGCTGGCGTTCATGCAGGGGATTCAGGAAAAGCACATCCAGATCAAGGGCAATCCGGCGCTGGTGATGTGGTTCCAGGGGTTGATGAAATACTTGAAACCAAAGAAGAAAGGCTGAAGCCCGACGGGGATGATGACGCTTTACCTGTGGGAGCGGGCGTGCCCGCGAAACAAGCGACGCGGTGCATGGCACCGGCTTCGCCGGTGTTCGCGGGCAAGCCCGCTCCCACAGTCCAAAATCGCGCCAGCTGTTAGAAATTGAGCAAGACAGTTGCTGCCACAGACTATGTGTTAATGCTTAATGCGGTGTGTGGAACTGCGAAGCCAGCTCACGCAGCAGGTTCTCGGCTTCGAGCACCTTGTTCACCACATCCTCAGCCTTGTCCCGGGTAATGCTCAGGCGTTCCAACAGCTCGTCAGGAATCTCTTCCTGCGGCCCTGAGCCTATACCTCGCGAGCGCAGCAGGCGGGTGGCCAGGCACACCAAGTTGGGGAACGCGAAATATTCGCCGTCGTAGGCTGGGTCGTGCTGAAAGCGCAAGGCAGTCGACAGCTCTTCTGGCATGTCCCACAGCTTCATCAGCCAGGCACCGATCTGTTCGCGGCTGATGCCCAGCAAGTGTTGTTCCACATAGGTGTGGTTCAAATGCGGGTTGACCTCAAGGTGGCGGCAAATCAGCGAAAAATGCGGTGGGAACACGTGCGCCAGCAGCAGGTAGCCAAAGTTGTGCAGTAGCCCGGCCAGGTAAGTCAGCCCGGCCTCGGGGCGTTCTGCGCGCGGCATGGCGCGGGTCAGGCCTTCGATGATCGCGGCGGTGTAGATCGATTGTTGCCAGTAGGGCGTGGCTTGCTGCGGGTGGTCTTTGGGCAGGCTCAAGGTCTTGCCCAGCGCCAGGCCCAAGGCCAGGTTGATCACCAGGTCGAAACCCAGCACACGCACGATGGCGTCTTCCACCGAGCGGATCTTGCCCGGTGATCCATAGTAGGGCGATGCAGCCCAGCTCACCACCTGTGCCGCCAGCGCCGGGTCAGTTTCGACCACGCCGGTGATGTCGTCGATGCTGGCGTTGGGATCTACCCGCAGCTTGATGATCTTCTGCGCGGTGTCGGCGAGCGGTGGAATTTCGATGGTTTCTTCCAGGCGTTTCTGAATGCGTCGGGCAGTGAAGGCCTGGACCGCATCGGTGATTTCCCGGGTGTCGTCATCGGGGCGGTCGAGATTGGGGCTGATCGCTTCGACTTGCTGGCCAAAGCTGCTGGCGCTGGCCTTGGCCAGCATGCGCTTGAAGTGTGCGCGTTCGATTTCCAGCAACAGGCCGGCTTCGCCTGACTGGATAAAGACAGTTTCGGCGTCGAGCAGGCTCTTTTCGTACTGACATGGCGAGCTGGTCAGTGCCGGGATGCCCGGCAGGGCCTTGAGGTGGTGCTTGTCGAGCATCTGCTTCAGGCGCGGCACCGACACCGCGGTCAGCTTGCGCCCGGTCAGCTCGGCCAGGCGGTTGAGGTCCAGCAGGTGGCTCTGCGGGAACAGCACCATGAGGGCGCCGACCTCGTCGTCGAGAAGGACAGCCTGCACCCGCGAAGCCGCAGGCAGGTGCGAGTGCTCGACCACCTGGCGGTAGGGCACGCCGAGCTTGTCGAGCAGCAGCCTGATGACGGAGGGGGCGTGTGGGGTTGCGGTGTCCAGGGCAACTTCAGTCATGGTCCGTATCCACTGTTTCTTTTAAACGCGAAGTATAACCAGCCTGCGAGCAAATCTGGATCCATTCTGGGACTGGCGTCACACTTGGCCATATTGTTGGCCGTGGCGCAGCCAGCGGTCCAGCAGCGGGCTGACGTGTTCCGGCCAGCGTGATACCAAGGCCTGGGCCGCGTCGCGCACGGCCGGCAGCAGGTCGGCGTCGCGCATCAGGTCGGCGACCTTGAACTGCAGTAGACCGGTCTGGCGGGTGCCGAGCATCTCGCCCGGGCCACGCAGTTCAAGGTCTTTTTCGGCGATGATGAAGCCGTCGTTGGTCTCGCGCATGATCCCCAAGCGCTCGCGGCCGATCTGCGACAGCGGCGGGTGGTACAGCAGCACGCAATGGCTCACGGCACTGCCTCGGCCTACCCGGCCGCGCAGCTGGTGCAACTGTGCAAGGCCCAGGCGCTCGGGGTTCTCGATGATCATCAGGCTGGCGTTGGGCACGTCCACGCCCACCTCGATGACCGTGGTCGCGACCAGAAGCTGCAGGTTGCCAGCCTTGAACTCGGCCATGATCTCGGCTTTTTCCGCCGGTTTCATGCGCCCGTGGATCAACCCCACCCTCAGCTCGCCTAGCGCGCTGCCAAGCTCCTCGTAGGTGCTTTCGGCGGCCTGGCAGGTGAGTTCTTCGGACTCTTCGATCAGCGTGCATACCCAATAGGCCTGGCGCCCCTCGGCGCAGGCGGCGCGTACCCGCTCGACCACTTCGAAGCGGCGGCTGTCGGCCACCAGCACGGTGTTCACCGGCGTACGGCCTGGCGGCAATTCGTCGAGCACCGAGGTGTCCAGGTCGGCGTAGGCGCTCATGGCCAGCGTGCGCGGAATAGGTGTGGCGGTCATGATCAACTGGTGCGGGCACAGTTCGCCGGCCACGCCCTTCTTGCGCAGGGCCAGGCGCTGCTGCACGCCGAACCGGTGCTGTTCGTCGATGATCGCAAGGGCCAGGTGCTTGAACCTTACCTCTTCCTGGAACAGCGCGTGGGTGCCGACCACCATGGGTGCACCGTTGGCGATCTGCTCCAGGGAAGCAGCCCGGGCCTTGCCCTTGAGTTTGCCGGCTAGCCAGGCGACTTCGATGCCCAGCGGTTCCAGCCAGCGCTTGAAGGTAATGTAGTGCTGCTCGGCGAGGATCTCGGTGGGTGCCATCAATGCCACCTGGTAGCCAGCCTCCAGCGCCTGCAGCGCCGCCAGTGCTGCGACCACGGTCTTGCCGGCACCCACGTCGCCCTGCACCAGGCGCATCATCGGTTCGTGTTGGCTAAGGTCGTAGGCAATTTCGTTGGCTACCCGCTGCTGCGCGCCGGTCGGCTGGAAGCCCAGGTTAGCCAGGTATTGCGCCTGCAGGCGCGTGGCCTTGGGCAGTACCGGCGCACGCAGGCTGCGCAGGCTTTCGCGCAGGCGTTGCTGCGACAGCTGATGGGTCAGCAACTCTTCGAAGGCCAGGCGGTGTTGAGCCCAGTGCTGGCCTTCGGCGAGCTCGTCGAGGTCAGCGTCGGCCGGCGGGTTGTGCAGGTAGCGGATGGCTTCGTCCAAGGGTGCCAGCTGGTAGTCCCGGGCAAGCTCGTCAGGCAGCCAGTCGGGCAGGCTACGCGGGCCAAGCAGCGCAAGGCTCTGCTGGCACAACAGGCGCAGGCGTTGCTGGGTAAGGCCTTCGGTGGACGGGTAGATCGGCGTCAGGGTCTGCTCCACCGGCGGTGGTGGCTCGTTGCCGTTCAGCGCACGGTACTCCGGGTGGTAGATTTCCAGGCCCGAAGCGCCGGGGCGGGCTTCTCCGTAGCAGCGCAGGTGGGTGCCCCGCTTCAGGCCCTCCTTCTGCGCGTTGCTGAAGTGGTAGAAGCGCAATGTCAGCACACCGCTGCCGTCGCCCAGGCGCACCACCAGGCTGCGGCGCTTGCCCATGGTCACATCGGCACCACTGACCACGCCCTCGATAACCGCGTCCTGGCCGGGACGCAGTTGGCCGATTGGCACCACACGCGTACGGTCCTGGTAGCGCAGGGGCAGGTGGAACAACACGTCCTGCAGGTTTTCCAGGCCGACCTTGGCGAGTTTCTCCGCCATAGCCTCGCCCACGCCTTTCAGTACTGTGACCGGGACCTTCGACAGCTCACTCATGACTCAGGCCGGTTGTTCCGCAGGGTTTTTGGCGACCGAGCACAGGCGGATCGAGTCGGCGAGGATCTCGATGGCCTTTGGCCGCGGGAAGCTGGCGCGCCAGGCGATGGCGACCGTGCGGAACGGTGCCGGTGCCGTCAGCGGGCGCACTTCGATGACGCCGGGGGCATAGTGATGGCTGTGCACTGCCGACAGCGGCAGGATCGATACGCCAAGGCCGGAAGCCACCATGTGACGGATGGTTTCCAGCGAGCTGGACTCAACCGTGGTGTGCCGTGAGCCTTCACCCCCCTTGTTCAGGGTAGGGCAGGCTTCCAGTACCTGGTCACGGAAGCAGTGGCCCTCACCAAGCAGCAGCAGGCTCTTGTCGTTGAGCATGGCGGTGTCGATGGTCTTCTTCGCCGTCCATGGGTGGTCGGCAGGCATCAGGGCGCAGAACGGTTCGTCGTATAGCGGTAGCGTCAGCACGTCGGCTTCGTTGAACGGCAGGGCGATGATCACCGCGTCCAGTTCACCATTGCGCAGCTTTTCGCGCAGTACGTGGGTGAAGTTTTCTTCGATGTACAGCGGCATTTGCGGCGCTACGCGGTGCAGCTGCGGGATCAGGTGCGGGAACAGGTAGGGGCCGACGGTGTAGATAGCGCCGACCTTGAGCGGAGCGGTCAGCTGATTTTTGCCGGCCTGGGCCAGCTCGCGAATGCCTTGGGCCTGCTCCAGTACCTTCTGCGCTTGGGCGACGATGTTTTCGCCGACCGGGGTCAGACGTACTGCGCTTTTGCTGCGCTCGAAGATCAGAACGCCAAGCTCGTCCTCGAGCTTCTTCACACCGACCGACAGGGTGGGTTGGCTCACATGACAGCGCTCGGCGGCATGGCCGAAGTGCTGTTCCTGGGCGAGTGTGACGATGTAGCGTAATTCTGTGAGGGTCATAACGTGCGTCCATGAAGTTGCGAGCCCAGCATAGCGGCTGCAATTGATAGACGCACGTTATCAGACTTGCCGAATTGTGACAGAAACAAAAGTCTTAGCGGCGGTCCAGTGAGTAGACGAACGGTGCCACGACTTCAATCGTGCCATTGTTCAGCAACTCGGGTGGCGGCTTGGGTACCGTGCCGGCCCGACGGATCATTTCCAGGGTCGCCCGGTCCAGTGCGGCACTGCCCGAGCCACCGGCCATGGAGTACGACACGACCTTGCCTTCGGCGTCGACCACGAAGCGCAGGCGGTTCATGCCTTGCAGGCCACGACGGCGCGCGTCTTCTGGGTAACGCTTGTACTTGGCAAGGTGGCGCAGCAGGTCGCTCTGCCAGGTTGGCAGGGCGTTGCTGTTGGACGCAATGCTCGGTGCCGGTGCCGCGGACTTCTGCGGTGGCGAGTTGCTGGGCGGTGCGTCCACCGTTTGCTCGGTGGGTGGTGCTTCCTTCGGCGGCTCAGGCTTTTTCTCGGGCTTGGGCGGCTGGGGCTTGGCCTTTGGCTTGGGCGGCTTGGGGATGGCGATCTTGGGCTTGGGCGCTTCTGCCAGCTTCGGCAACGGTGGTTCCTCGACCGGTGCCGGTGGCTGCGGAGCTGCCTTTGGGGGTGGTGGTGGCGCAGGCTCCGGCAACGGTGCCAGTTCGACCATCATCGCTGCCGGGGGCAGTTCGATGGCCTGTGGTACCGACCAGTTGAGCGTCAGCAGCACGGCGACCACGTGCACACCCAGCACGATCGCCAGGCTGCCACCGTAGCGCGCCATGTTAGAGCGCGTTTTCATCATTTCTTGGCTGCCGTCTCGAGACCTACCAGACCGACTTTCAGGTAGCCGGCCGCGCGCATGTTGTTCATCACCTCCATCAGGTCGCCGTAATCCACGCCTTTGTCAGCCTGGAAGAAGATGGTGGTTTCCTTGTCACCCTTGGTCTTGGCGTCGAGCATCGGGCCAAGCTGGTCGGGTGCAGCAACCTGATCGTCGCCGACATACAGCTTCTGGTCGGCCTTGACGCTGACGAACACCGGTTTCTCTGGCCTTGGCGCCGGTTTGGCGGTTGAGGCCGGCAGGTCGACCTTGATGTCGACCGTGGCCAAGGGGGCGGCGACCATGAAGATGATCAGCAGCACCAGCATCACGTCGATGAACGGCGTAACGTTGATTTCGTGGTTTTCGGCGAGGTCGTCGCCACCTTCGTTGAGATGCAGGCCCATGGCTTACCCCACTTTCACCATGTGCGGGGCGGCGCGCTCGCTACCCTGGTGGTCCAGATCACGGCTGACCAGCAGCAGTACCTGAGCGGAGGCATCGGACACCTGTGCCTTGTAACCGGCAATGGAGCGGGCGAAGACGTTGTAGATGACCACGGCCGGGATTGCCGCGACCAGGCCCAGAGCAGTGGCCAGCAGCGCTTCGGCGATACCTGGGGCAACGACGGCCAGGTTGGTGGTCTGGGTCTTGGCGATGCCGATGAAGCTGTTCATGATGCCCCATACGGTACCGAACAGGCCAACGAACGGCGCAGTGGAGCCGATGGTTGCGAGGACGCCGGTGCCGCTGCTCATGGTACGGCCGCTGGCATGCACCAGGCGCTCCAGACGGAAGCTGACGCGCTCCTTGATGCCTTCTTTTTCGCGGGCGTTAGTCGAAAGGCGCATCTCTTCGAGGGCATCGTGGACCAGGGTATGGGCCAGGGTGCCTTCCTTGTTGGAAACCTCGCTGGCTTCCTTCAGGGTGGTGGACTTCTTCAGCTGGGCGATTTCACCCCGCAGGCGGCGCTTGGCGCCCATCAGCTCGAAGCCTTTGGCAATCCAGATGGTCCAGGTGATGATGGAGGCGATGGCCAGGCCGATCATGACGATCTTCACCACGATGTCGGCGTTCTTGTACATGCCCCATGGGGACAGGTCATGGGCCATGCCCAGCGAGGTGTCTTCGACCAGGGCTTGAACGCTTGGGTCTGCTGCGGCCGTTGTATCTGCCGGGTTGGTGGCAGTGGCACCAGGCGCCGGCGCATCGACCGGGGCAGCAGCGGGTGCGGCCGGGGCAGTAGCAGCGGCAGGTGTGGCGCTGTTGGTGGTTGGCTCATCGGCCATGGCCACCGGGGCCAGCACCAGGCTGAGTGTCAGCGCGGCGATGGCGCGCCAGGCGCGCGACGGGGTTGGCGAAGCGGAAGGTTGAGTACGTGTCATGCTGGCCGGACCTGATGAAGAAAAAGTGAACGTTCTCCAAGGCCTCGATGTAGGCCGAGAACAATTTGGCGGCCATTATTGCAAGTAATTCTTGTTAACAAAAGTAATATTGTAGCTTTTTTCGCCTATGGTCTAGCCGCCCATCGTGTAGCGTGGCCAGGCTGATCAATTGGTCTAGGGAGTTTAGAGATGTCAGACCTTTCCGTGATGGTGGTGGGTTGTGGTGATGTGGGTGGGCGTCTGGCCAAGCAGATGTTGGCTAAAGGCTGGCAGGTGAGCGGCCTGCGCCGTTCTGTTGGTCAGCTGCCCGCAGGGGTTCAGCCGGTTGCCGCAGATTTGGCCGAACCGTCGATACCGCAGTCCTGGCCACAGGGCCCGCTGGACTACCTGGTGTACTGCGTGGCGGCCAGCCAGCACGATGAGGCGGGTTACCAAGCAGCCTATGTCGATGGTTTGCGCCATGTGTTGGCCTGGTTGGCCGAGCGTGGCCAGCGCCCGCGTCGGCTGCTGTTCATCTCAAGCAGCAGTGTGTATGCGCAGAAAGGCGGCGAGTGGATAGAGGAGGGCGCTGCCACCGAGCCTGAGGGTTATTCCGGGCGTGTGATGCTGGAGGCTGAACGGTTGGCACTGGCCAGCGGGATCCCGGCGAGCGTGGTCCGCCTGACCGGTATCTATGGCCCAGGGCGTGAGTGGTTGCTGAGCCAGGTGCGTCAGGGTTACCGCGTTGCCGAGGAGCCACCGCTGTATGGCAATCGCATTCATGCCGAAGATGCCGCCAGCCTGCTGGCGTTTCTGCTGCAGGCCGATGCTGATGGCAAGGCTCTGGACGACTGCTACATTGGCGTCGATGACGACCCGGCGCCGCTGGCCGATGTGGTGGCCTGGCTGCGGGCGTATATGGGCGTTACCGAATGGTCCGATGAGCAGCGGGTGCGGCGTACTGGCAGCAAGCGCTGCAGCAATGCCCGGGCGCGGGCGCTCGGCTGGGCGCCTGAGTATCCGAGCTACAAGGAAGGCTACGCCGCGATTCTGGCAGGAAAAGCCTAGCTGGCAGGTGGCGCGGTCCCTTGTGGGAGCAACTGTCTTGCTCAATTTCTAAAAGCTGGCGCGATCCCTGTGGGAGCGGGCTTGCCCGCGAACACGGGCGAAGCCCGTGCCATCCACCGCGGTGTCTTCTTCGCGGGTAACCCCGCTCCTACAGGAACCGCGCATCATCTCAGCTGCGCTCCAGCGCCCATTGACGCTTGCCCGCTGCCAGCTCTGGCATTTCATCCGGCTGGGCACGGTTCACTGCCTGGAAAATCTCCAGCTTGTCACCATCGCGCTTGATGATGAACGGTGCGCCACGCTGGTTGCGCTCCAGCCACAGGCTGTCATTGTTGCCACCCATGGTCGCGCAATCACCTGCCAGGCACAGGGCGAAGCGGTCCGGCCCCGGTAGGCCGGTGACGTTGCCGGTATCGCTGAAGCGTACACTGGCACCTTTGCCTTGGCCGTCGACGATCTTCCAGTCACCACCCAGGTAGGCCTGGTAAAGCGCCTTCTCGAAGCTGCTGCCCAGTGGTGCATTGGCTGCCGCCGGTGTCTTGGCGCGCACGAAGGTTTGCTTGGTGCCGTTCTGGTCGACGGCCAGCAGCTCGTCGCCATCGAGCGAAAGCTGCTCGGTCTGGCCGCCTTGGAAACGGGCCTGCCATTGCTTTTCATTGGCGCTCAGCTGGCCGTCAGCGGCCTCGAAACCATTGCTATAGCTAGCTTGCTGATTGGCCACGTCGAGCTTCCACTCGAACACTGGGCCGTGCTCATTCAGCGCCTGGCGCAGGCTGCCGGCTTTGACCGCCGCAGTGATGGCTTCCTGGTTGATCCAGATGCCGTTGAAATCTTCGGGTTTGTGGCTGGTGCAGCCGCCCAGTAGCAGGGCTGCCAGCGCGAAGGGCAGTGCTTGACGCATGACGGGGTAACCTTGCAGAGGAAGGAGGGTGACGGGCAGGGCCCGTCACCAGGGCATCATTCGATGACCAGGATGGCGTCCATTTCGACCTGGGCGCCTTTCGGCAGCGCGGCAACGCCGATGGCGGCGCGGGCCGGGTAGGGCTGTTCGAAGTAGCGGCCCATCACCTCATTTACCTTGGCGAAGTGGCTCAGGTCTGTGAGGAAGATGTTCAGTTTCACGATGTCCTTGAACGAACCGCCAGCAGCTTCAGCCACGGCCTTGAGGTTCTCGAACACCTGCACGGTCTGGGCTTCGAAGCCTTCGACCAGTTCCATGGTCTTCGGGTCCAGAGGGATTTGGCCCGACATGTACACGGTGTTGCCGGCCTTGATCGCCTGCGAGTAGGTGCCGATGGCGGCAGGGGCCTTGTCGCTGTTGATGACGGTTTTGCTCATGATGACTCCTTGCGGTTGGCGGACTACGTACGCATGCGGGTGATGCGGACCACACCGGTCAGGGTACGCAGCTTCTTGATCACACGCGCCAGGTGCACGCGGTCGTGCACGCTGACCACCAGTTGGACCACGCTGATACGGCCGTCGCGTTCGTCCATGCTGATCTTCTCAATGTTGCCGTCGGCGGCGTTGACGCTGCTGGCCAGCAGGGCGATCAGCCCCCGCTGGTGTTCCAGTTCGACACGCAGTTCGACATTGAACTCGCCAGTGATGTCCTTGGCCCAGGAGAGTTGCACGCACTTTTCGGGGTTGTGGCGGATTTCACTGATGTTGCGGCAGTTTTCCAGGTGCACGACCATGCCTTTGCCGGCCGACAGGTGGCCGACAATCGGGTCACCCGGGATCGGCGTGCAGCACTTGGCGTAGCTCAGCACCAGGCCTTCGGTACCGCGGATCGCCAGCGGGCCTTCTGGCGCCGGCAACTGTTCCCCTTCGGCCGACAGCAGGCGGCGCGCGACCACGTAGGCCATGCGGTTGCCCAGGCCGATGTCTTCGAGCAGGTCTTCTATCAGCTCCAGGCGGTACTCGGCGAGAATAGACTCGATGCGTTCCTGGGGGATTTTCTCCAGGCTGCTGTCAAAGCCAGTGAGCACCTTGTTCAGCAGGCGCTCGCCCAGGCTGATGGATTCGGAACGGCGCTGTTGCTTGAGCGCGTGGCGGATATTCGTGCGTGCCTTGCCTGAGACCACAAAGTTGAGCCAGGCCGGGTTGGGCCGAGCGCCCGGGGCGCTGACGATTTCCACTGTCGAGCCGCTTTGCAGCGGTTCGGACAGCGGCGCCAGGCGGCGGTTGATGCGGCACGCGATGCAACTGTTGCCAACGTCGGTGTGCACCGCGTAGGCGAAGTCGACGGCCGTGGAGCCTTTGGGCAACTCCATGATCCGGCCTTTGGGCGTGAACACGTAGACCTCGTCCGGGAACAGGTCGATCTTCACGCTCTCGATGAATTCCAGGGAGTTGCCGGCACGTTGCTGCAGTTCGAGGATACCCTTGACCCACTGGCGGGCACGCGCGTGGCTGCCCTTGGGCTGCTCGTCGTCGTTTGACTTGTACAGCCAGTGCGCGGCGATGCCGTTGTTGGCCATCTCTTCCATTTCGCGGGTGCGGATCTGGATTTCGATGGGCACGCCGTGCATGCCGAACAGGGTCGTGTGCAACGACTGGTAGCCATTGGCCTTGGGGATCGCGATGTAATCCTTGAAGCGTCCGGGCAGCGGCTTGTACAGGTTGTGCACGGCGCCGAGCACGCGGTAGCAGGTGTCAACCTTGTCGACAATGATGCGGAAGGCATACACGTCCATGATCTCGTTGAAGGCACGGCGCTTGCCGCGCATCTTCTTGTAGATGCCATAGAGGTGTTTCTGCCGACCGCTGACCTCGCCCTCGATGCCGTCGGCGGACAGGCAGTTGGCCAGCGAGTGCTCGATCTTGGCGACGATTTCTTTGCGGTTGCCGCGTGCGCTCTTCACTGCTCGATGAATCAGCGACGAGCGCATCGGGTGCATGGCCTTGAAGCCAAGGTCTTCGAACTCCACGCGCACGGTGTGCATCCCCAGGCGGTTGGCGATGGGGGCGTAGATCTCGAGGGTTTCCTTGGCGATGCGCCGGCGTTTTTCGCCAGACAGCACTTCCAGGGTGCGCATGTTGTGCAGGCGGTCGGCCAACTTGACCAGGATCACGCGGATATCGCGGGCCATGGCCATGGCCATCTTCTGGAAGTTTTCCGCCTGTGCCTCGGCCTTGGTCTCGAAATTCATCTGGGTCAGCTTGCTGACCCCATCGACCAGTTCGGCCACGGTCTCGCCAAACTGCTGGCTGAGGGCTTCCTTGGCGATGCCGGTGTCTTCGATCACATCGTGCAGCATGGCCGCCATCAGGCTCTGATGGTCCATGTGCATGTCGGCGAGGATGCTGGCCACGGCCAGGGGGTGGGTCACGTAGGGCTCGCCACTGCGGCGGCGTTGCCCATCGTGAGCCTGTTCGGCGTAGAAATAGGCACGCCGAACCAGGTTGACCTGTTCGGGGCCAAGATAGGTCGACAGCCGTTCGGCCAAGGCTTCTATACCCGGCATGGGTTCACCTCCTGCCGAGGAAGAGGGCCTTGCGCCGTACGACGTCGACCTGGCATCAATCAGACAGCCTCGTTGTTCTCGTCCTCGAACGCGGCGAACACCGGATCCTCGGTGACGATCTCTTCAGCGGCGATGAACTCGTTGGTGACGATGCCTTCGGCAATTTCACGCAGGGCAACAACGGTTGGCTTGTCGTTTTCCCACGCAACGCGTGGCTCTTTGCCGCCGGTCGCCAGCTGGCGAGCGCGCTTGGTCGAGAGCATGACCAGCTCAAAGCGGTTATCCACGTGTTCCAGGCAGTCTTCAACAGTTACGCGGGCCATGGTCTTCCTCAGTAGCAATTGCGGTGGGCGTGCAGCCCATTAATGGGCAGGCGGACTCGATAGTATAAAAATTCACCAGCCAATAGGGAAGCGCTGTTTTGCCGGGCGGTACCTGCAAACCCTGCGATGCCTTCTTCGCGGGTGAACCCGCTCCTACAGGGACCGCGTAGCTTGTAGCGGCGGGTTTACCCGCGAAAGAGCCGGAACAGACACCCTCAATGCATGAGCCTGACGATAACCTCAGAGCATCGCGTCACGCAACCGCGGGGTCAGCTCTTCGAACAAGGTCTGCACCGAGCGCAACGCCCGGCAATCCGGCCGGGTCAGCAACCACAGCTGAGTGTCGCAGCCGGGCAGGGGACCGCTGAGAGCATCCACCCCAGGCAGCGCATGCACCATGTAGTCCGGGAGTGCTGCCACGCCCAGGCCGGCCATTACCAACTGGGCGATGGTCGACATGCTGCTGCACTGGTAGCGCGGGCTCAGGCCCGGGTGTTGTTGGTTGCGCCAGACCACCGTAGGGTGGTCCTGCATCGAGTCGTCTGGTGCGATCCACGGCACGCTGGCGGGGGACTCGCTCAGGCGCTCGCGCCACTGTGGCTGGCCGCAGACTACATAGGAGGTCGAACCCAGGTTGCGGCCAACCAGGTGCTCCGGAGGTGTGTTGGTCAGGCGCAGGGCGATGTCGGCGTCGCGCCGGCTGAGGTTGGCGAAGGTATTGGAGGTGCCCATCTCCAGCGACAAAGCCGGGTAGTTGGACATGAACTCGGCCAGCGCCGGCAGCAACAGGCTGTGCATCACCGCCTCTGTGCAGGTCAGGCGCACCGTGCCGCTGACCACCTGCTCGCCACTGGTCATGGCAATGCGCGCCGCTTCCAGCGCCTGCTCGGCACGTTCGGCCTGCTCGGCCAAGGCCTGTGCGGTGTCAGTCGGCAGATAGCCCTTTCGGCTCTTGACGAACAAAGCAGTGCCCAGCGCTGACTCCAATCGGCGGATCGAGCGGAATACGGTCGAAACGTCGACTTTGAGCAGTTCGGCGGCTTTGGCCAGCGAGCGGCCACGTTCCAGTGCCAGGACCAGAGAGAGGTCTGCGTGGGTTATCTGATATTGCATTGATGCACGCTCTGCTTGCCAAATTGCCAATGTCTGTTGCGTCTGGGCCATTTTATAGTGAAACGGCCCCCCGGAATCAATGCGCCCGGTCGGGTAACCAGTCCCCACGATGGGAAAGTGAAAAGAACAACAGCTGCAACCATCGTCGCCCGTGAGGCGCCAGCCGTATCCCCACATCGCCGCAGCACATCAAAGGATGTACACCATGACGTCGGTAACCCCGTGCGCCAGTTCTTCCAGCGAGATGAATGACTTCCTCCAGGCCCATCCGGACACGCAGTACGTAGACCTGCTGATCTCCGACATGAATGGCGTGGTACGTGGCAAGCGCATCGAGCGGGCCAGCCTGCACAAGGTGTACGAGAAGGGCATCAACCTGCCCGCATCGCTGTTCGCCCTTGATATCAACGGTTCCACTGTCGAAAGCACCGGCCTTGGCCTGGACATCGGCGACGCCGACCGTATCTGTTTCCCGATCCCCGGCACCTTGTCGGACGAGCCGTGGCAGAAGCGCCCCACCGCCCAGCTGCTGATGACCATGCACGAGCTGGATGGCCAGCCGTTCTTCGCCGACCCGCGTGAAGTGCTGCGCCAGGTGGTGAGCAAGTTCGACGACCTGGGCCTGGATATTTGCGCCGCGTTCGAGCTGGAGTTCTACCTGATCGACCAGGACAACCTCAACGGCCGCCCGCAGCCGCCGCGCTCGCCGATCTCCGGCAAGCGCCCGCAGTCGACCCAGGTGTACCTGATCGACGACCTCGACGAGTACGCCGACTGCTTGCAGGACATGCTCGAAGCAGCCAAGGAACAGGGCCTGCCTGCCGACGCCATCGTCAAGGAAAGCGCCCCAGCGCAGTTCGAGGTCAACTTGCACCACGTGGCGGATCCGCTGAAGGCCTGCGACTATGCGATCCTGCTCAAGCGCCTGATCAAGAACGTCGCCTACGACCATGAAATGGACACCACCTTCATGGCCAAGCCCTACCCGGGCCAGGCAGGCAATGGCCTGCATGTGCACATTTCATTGCTGGACAAGAAAACCGGCAAGAACATCTTCGCCAGTGACGATCCGCTGCAAAGCGATACGCTGCGCCACGCCATTGGTGGCGTGCTGGAAACCATGCCGGCGTCGATGGCCTTCCTGTGCCCCAACATCAACTCCTACCGCCGCTTCGGTGCGCAGTTCTACGTGCCCAATGCGCCGAGCTGGGGCCTGGACAACCGCACCGTGGCCGTACGCGTGCCCACCGACAGCAGCGACAATGTGCGCCTTGAGCACCGTGTAGCCGGCGCCGATGCCAACCCGTACCTGATGCTCGCGGCGATCCTTGCCGGCGTTCACCATGGCCTGACCAACAAGGTCGAGCCCGAGGCACCGATCGAAGGCAACTCCTACGAGCAGCTGGAGCAAAGCCTGCCGAACAACCTGCGCGATGCCCTGCGCGCGCTGGATGACAGCGAAGTCCTCAACCAATACATCAGCCCGGACTACATCGATATCTTCGTGGCCTGCAAGGAAAGCGAACTGGCCGAGTTCGAAGTGTCGATTTCAGACCTCGAGTACAACTGGTACCTGCACACGGTGTAACCCCATGAGCGCAAATGCGGTCCCTTTGATCGGTGTCAGCGCCTGCCGTCAGCAGGTAGGGAAGAACTCCTCGCACACGGTCGGCGACAAGTATGTCGAGGCAGCCGGCTTTGCCGGCTTGCCACTGATCTTGCCGGCCCGTGATGGCGGCAGCGACACGCAAGCGCTGCTGGCCCGCCTGCACGGCATTGTTTTTACCGGCTCGCCTTCAAATATCGAGCCGCATCATTACAATGGCGCCCCCAGTGTGGCGGGTACCCGGCATGATCTGGCGCGTGATCGCCTGACCCTGCCGCTGCTGCAGGCAGCCATTGCCGTCGGTGTGCCCGTATTCTGCATCTGCCGAGGCTACCAGGAGCTGAACGTGGCCCTTGGCGGCAGCCTGCACCAGCGTGTGCAGGAGCTGCCAGGCTACCTTGACCACCGCGAACCCGAGGATGCCCCCCTGGAGGTGCAATACAGCCCTCGTCACTCGGTCAGTATCGAGCCTGGCGGGTTGTTCGAGCGCCTGGGCCTGGCGGCGCAGTTCGAGGTCAATTCGCTGCACAGCCAGGGCATCGACCGTCTGGCCCCAGGCCTGCGCGTCGAGGCACGGGCCCCGGATGGCCTGATCGAGGCGGTGTCCATGCCTGCGGCACCGGGCTTTGTGCTCGGGGTGCAGTGGCACCCGGAGTGGCGCTTCAACGAAAACCCGGTTTCGCTGCGTCTGTTTCAGGCGTTTCGCGAGGCCTGCAATGCCTACGCAGCACGGGAGGGCTCACGGCAGGAATGATTCTGGCGTCAGCCGAAGGTCTCGGATGACTCGTCCCCGATAGCAAGCTTTCAATGAGTGAAAGCGAGCCTTGTACCCAAGGCTTGTTAAAACAATTCCAAAATTTACGGCAAATACTCATGAGCAATTACACAGAAGCCGGCCGCCCACCCGATGTGGCGGCCGACGCGGGCAACACTCAGCGCAGCAAAGGCCTGGCCAAGGGCCGCTTGGGCCTGCTGGCCAGCGTGGTGCTGGGCATTTCCACCATCGCCCCGGTCTATACCCTGACTGGGGCCCTTGGCCCGACCGTGCGTGAGGTGGGCGCCCACCTGCCGGCCGTGTTCATCGTGGGCTTCCTGCCGATGCTGCTGGTTGCCCTGGGCTATCGCGAGCTGAACTCGGCGGAGCCGGACAGCGGGACTTCGTTTACCTGGTCGGCGCGTGCATTCGGCCCGATGATCGGCTGGATCGGCGGCTGGGGACTGGTGGTTGCCACCACGATCGTGCTGTCGAACCTGGCAGGTGTGGCGGTGGACTTCTTCTACCTGTTCCTTGGCCAGATCACCGGCAAGCATGAGCTGGCAGCGTTGGCCGACAACCTGTTGATCAACATCGTTACCTGTTGCGTGTTCATTGGTTTGGCAGTGTGGATCTGCTGTCGGGGTATCGCCACCACAATGACTGTGCAGTACGGCTTGGTGGCCTTGCAGTTGCTGGTGTTGATCGGCTTTGCTTTCGCCGCTTTCGGCGGCACCACCGCGCCGCCACCGCTGGCGTTCGATTTCGCCTGGTTCAACCCGTTCGGTGTCGAGTCGTTCTCGGCCTTTGCCGCTGGCCTGTCACTGTCGATCTTCATCTTCTGGGGCTGGGACACTTGCCTGACCGTCAGTGAAGAATCGGTGGGCAGCGAAGAGGTGCCGGGCAAGGCCGCTACCTGGACCGTGATGTTGATTCTCGGCCTGTACCTGTTCACCGCCATCGCCACCCTGCAGTTTGCCGGTATCAGTGAAACGGGCCTGGGCCTGAACAACCCACGCATCCAGGAGAACGTCTTTGCCCACCTGGCCGGCCCGGTCATGGGGCCGCTGGCGATCCTGATGTCCATCGCTGTGCTGGCCAGTACGGCGGCGTCGCTGCAGTCCACCTTCGTGGCGCCGGCGCGCACCCTGTTGGCCATGGGTTATTACGGCGCGGTGCCGCAGAAGTTCGCCAGCGTCTGCCCGCGCTCGCAAACGCCGCGCTATGCCACCATCTGCGCCGGCCTGGCCGCAGGCCTGTTCTACGTGACCATGCGTACGCTGAGCGAGAACGTGCTGGCAGATACCATCACGGCATTGGGCATGATGATCTGCTTCTACTATTCGCTGACTGCGTTTGCCTGCGTCTGGTATTTCCGCGGCAGCCTGTTCGACAGCCTGCGCCACTTCATCATGCGCGGCCTGTGCCCGCTGGTGGGTGGGGTGATCTTGTCGGTGATCTTCGTGCGTACCGCCATCGACAGCGCGTCGCCGGACTTCGGCAGCGGCTCGCATGTGGGCGGTCTGGGGCTGGTGTTCGTGATTGCCGCGATCATCTCGGTGCTTGGTATCGGCCTGATGATGCTGTCGCGCATGCGTGCGCCGGCGTACTTCCTCGGGGCTACCCTGCGTCAGCAGGCTACCTTGCCACTGCAGGAATAAACCAATGGGGCCGCTCTGCGGCCCTTCGCGGGCACGCCCGCTCCCACAGGCCGGTGCTCAGCCTCAGCCCAGCGCGGTATCGAGAAACATCATCACCGCAAACCCACTCATCAAACCTAGGGTCGCCGTTGTTTCCTACAGGTATGAACTGCAGATGGTCATGGTGGGGCAGCAGGACCTGGCACGGGTAATGGACTGGCGGCAGTGCTGGGCATCAAGGTCGAACCGGCGCTGGAAGCCCTAAAAGTCGCCGTCCACATCTAAAGCCTGGCGCAGTCCTTGCGGGAGCGGCCTTGTGTCGCGAAAAGGCTGCACAGCAGCCCCGGGATTTCAGCGTCGATGCAAATAATGCGGGGGCCGCTTCGCGGCCCTTTCGCGACACAAGGCCGCTCCCACTCGGATCGCGCCAGCTTTTAGAAATTGAGCAAGACAGTTGCTCCCAAAGGTGTGGCACAAGCCTCAAGGCAGTGATTAACCCGTGGGAGCGGGCGTGCCCGCGAAGGGCTGCAATGCAGCCCCCATCGATCTTTAGCCGATCATTTGCTTCAGCAGCGCCGCATGACGCTGCTGCTGCTTCTTCAACAGCAGCCGATTCGAGCGGAACACCGCTTTCAAGTCTGCCAGCGCCGCGTCGAAATCATCATTGATGATCACGTAGTCATACTCGTCGTAGTGCACCATCTCGCTGACCGCTTCCTTCATGCGCCCGGCAATGATCTCTTCGCTGTCCTGCCCGCGTCCGTCCAGGCGGTGGCGAAGCGCCTCCTGGCTTGGAGGCAGGATGAACACCGACAGCGCCTGTGGCATCAGCTTGCGCACTTGCTGGGCACCTTGCCAGTCGATTTCCAGGATCAGGTCGTAGCCTTGGTCCAAGGTGTGCTGCAGCGCGCTGCGCGAAGTACCGTAGAAGTTGCCGAACACTTCGGCATGCTCCAGAAAGTCTCCTTGCGCGATCAGCGTCTTGAACTCCTCGTGGACGACGAAGTGATAGTTCACCCCGTGCTGCTCGCCCGGGCGCATGGCGCGGGTAGTGTGCGAGACCGAGACGCGAATCTGCTGGTCGTCTTTGGTCAGGGCGGTGACCAGGCTGGTCTTGCCGGCACCCGAGGGGGCCGAAACGATGTAGAGGGTGCCGCTGCTGTGGTTCATGGTAGGGGTGGCCTTACTCGATGTTCTGTACTTGTTCACGCATCTGTTCGATCAGTACCTTCAGGTTGACCGCCGCTTGCGTGCTGCGTGGGTCGAAGGCCTTGGAGCCAAGGGTGTTGGCCTCGCGGTTGAGCTCCTGCATCAGGAAGTCCAGGCGCCGGCCAGCGGCGCCGCCACCCTTGAGCACGCGGCGCACTTCGGTGACGTGGGTGCTGAGGCGGTCGAGCTCCTCTGCCACGTCGCTTTTCTGGGCCAGCAGTACCATCTCTTGCTCCAGGCGCTGTGGGTCCAGCTCGGCTTGCATGTCGCCGAAGCGGTCGAGAATCTTCTGCCGCTGCGCCGCCAGCATCTGCGGCACCAGGGCGCGCAGGGTCGTGACTTCGCTGGCCATGTTGTCCAGGCGTTCGTTGATCAGCCGCGCCAGTTCCTGGCCTTCGCGCTGGCGCCCGGCCTTGAGTTCGGCCAACGCTTCGTCGAACAGCGCCATGGCTTCGGCGTTCAGTGCCTGTGGGTCGCTGGTGTCGGCCACCAGCACGCCTGGCCATGACAGCACTTCCAGCGGGTTCAGGGGGGCAGGCTGCTTGATCAGGCCCGCCACTTCTTCGGCGGCGGCAACCAGTTGCTTGGCGCGCTCATGGTCCACTTTCAGCGGTTTGCCATTACTGTCTTCGTTGAGGCGCAAGGTGCATTCCACCTTGCCGCGTGACAGGCCCTGGCGCAGGCCTTCACGTACACCGCCTTCGAGGTCGCGCAGGGCCTCGGGCAGGCGCAGGTGCGGCTCCAGGTAACGGTGGTTGACCGAACGCAGCTCCCAGACCAGGGTGCCTTGGCTGCCGGCGCGCTCGACACGAGCAAAAGCGGTCATGCTGTGCACCATGGGGAGTACCTCGCGTAGATGAATGAACGGTGGGAGCCTCTCGGCTGCAAGGCGCAGGATTGTAGCGCAGTGTCGCCGTGGCGCCCAATCCGCCTATGTTACCGACGGGTGGCTACTGCGGTAGGAAAAGGCGACGGGCTGTGCCGGGCGCGACAATAGGCATGTCTTCCCCGGGCTGCGGGCTCTATAATGCTCGGCAGATTCAAAGTCCCAGTACAGGTATCCCAGATGAAACGTCCAAGTGGTCGCGTTGCCGATCAGCTCCGCTCGATCCGCATCACCCGCAACTACACCAAGCACGCCGAAGGGTCGGTACTGGTCGAGTTCGGTGACACCAAAGTCATCTGCACGGTCAGCGTTGAAAACGGTGTACCGCGCTTCCTCAAAGGCCAGGGCCAAGGCTGGCTGACCGCCGAATATGGCATGCTGCCGCGCTCCACCGGCGAACGTAACCAGCGTGAAGCCAGCCGTGGCAAGCAGGGTGGCCGCACCCTGGAAATCCAGCGCCTGATCGGCCGTTCGCTGCGCGCCGCGCTGGACATGAGCAAGCTCGGTGACATCACCCTGTACGTCGATTGCGACGTGATCCAGGCCGATGGCGGTACCCGTACCGCGTCCATCACCGGCGCCATGGTTGCCTTGTGCGACGCTTTGGCAGTGATCAAGAAGCGCGGCGGCCTCAAGGGCGGCAACCCGCTCAAGCACATGATCGCTGCCGTGTCGGTAGGCATGTACCAGGGCGAAGCCGTGCTTGATCTGGACTACCTGGAAGACTCCGCAGCCGAAACCGACCTGAATGTGGTCATGACCAGCGCTGGTGGCTTCATCGAAGTGCAGGGTACTGCCGAAGGCGCACCGTTCCAGCCGGAAGATTTCAACGCCATGCTCGCTCTGGCGCAGAAGGGCATGAACGAGATTTTCGAGCTGCAGCAGGCAGCACTGGCTGACTGAAGCCAGCCACGGAGGTGCGGGGCATGAGCGATTCGAACCTGTCGATCACCCCGCCCAATGCCGAAATCCGGCAATGGGCGATGTTCTGCCACCTCTCCGCGCTGTTGGGCCTGGTAGTGCCGCTCGGGCACCTGCTGGGCCCGCTGGTGCTATGGCACCTCAAGCGCGAGCAAGACCCTTTTATCGACGCCCAGGGCAAAGAGGCGCTGAACTTTCAAATCAGCGTGACCATTGCCGGGTTCATCTGCTTTCTGCTGATGTTCGTGTTTATCGGGCTGGTGCTGTTTGCCATGCTCACGGTGGCAGTGATGATATTGATCATCATTGCGGCGGTGCGGGCGAATGAGGGCAAGCCTTATCGCTACCCGATGATCTGGCGGCCGATCAAATAGCCATTGGGGCTGCAACGCAGCCCCAATGGCCTTTTAGATGGTCAGCGTCCAGTCATAGTCGACGATCAGCGGCGCATGCTGGGAGAAGCGTGGCTGACGCGGCAGGCGAGCGTTGCGTACGAAGCGGCGCAGGCCCGGGGTGAGAATCTGGTAGTCGAACCGGTAGCCCAGGTTGAGCATCTCGGCCTGCTCGTTGTCTGGCCACCAGCTGTACTGGTCGCCTTCACGGCTGACTTCGCGCAAGGCATCGACATACCCCATCTCGCCAGTGATTGCATCCATCCAGGCGCGTTCTGGCGCCAGGAAGCCTGGCGACTGCTGGCTGTCACGCCAGTTTTTGATGTCGAGCTTCTGCTGCGCCACGTAGAACGAGCCGCAGTAGATGTATTCGCGACGCTTGCGACGCTGCTTGTCCAGGTACTTGGCGAAGTCGTCCATCAACTTGAACTTCTGGTTCAAGTCTTCGTCGCCGTTCATGCCCGAAGGCAGCAGCAGGCTGGCAATACTGACTTTGTCGAAATCTGCTTGCAGGTAACGCCCGTAGCGGTCGGCTGTCTCGAAGCCCAGGCCGGTGATGACTGCCTTGGGCTGCATGCGCGAGTAAAGGGCCACACCACCTTGGGCAGGCACCTCCGCGTCGCAGGCATAAAGGAAATAGCCATCGAGCTGGAAAGCTGGGTCGTCGAGTTCAAAGGCCGAGGCGCGGGTATCCTGAAGGCAGATGACGTCGGCATTCTGGGCTTGCAGCCAGCTGAGCAAACCACGCTCGGCCGCAGCCTGAATGCCATTTACGTTCACACTGATGATCCGCATAAATGGCCCCATAAATCTCGTGCGTGTATGATACCCGAGCTCAACCCATTTAGCTAAATCCGTGGTGTCCGGGACTATTCATGCAGCCGTATCAGCGCGACTTTATCCGTTTTGCCATCGATCGCGGGGTACTGCGTTTCGGTGAATTCACCCTGAAATCGGGGCGTACCAGCCCGTATTTCTTCAATGCCGGCCTGTTCAACACCGGTTCCGCCCTGGCTGAACTGGGCCGTTGCTACGCCGCCGCCATCGTCGACAGCAAGATCCCGTTCGATGTGCTGTTCGGCCCGGCCTACAAGGGTATCCCTTTGGCGGCGACTACCGCCGTGGCCCTTGCCGACCAGCATCAGCTGGACGTGCCATGGTGCTTCAACCGCAAGGAAGCCAAGGACCATGGCGAAGGTGGCAGCCTGGTCGGCGCGCCGCTGGCCGGTGACGTGCTGATCATCGACGACGTGATTACTGCCGGTACCGCCATTCGTGAGGTCATGCAGATCATCAACGCCCAGCAGGCCAAGGCCGCTGGTGTACTGATCGCGCTGAACCGTGAAGAGCGCGGCAATGGCGAACTGTCGGCGATCCAGGAAGTGGAACGCGACTTCGGTATCCCGGTGGTCAGCATTGTTTCGCTGACCCAGGTGCTGGAGTTCCTGGCTGACGATCCACAGCTGAAACAGCATCTGCCGGCTGTCGAGGCCTACCGGGCGCAGTACGGGATCTGATCCTGGCCCAGGAATGAAAAAGGCGACCTTCTTCAGAGGGTCGCCTTTTTTGTGCCGCCTGATCTGGCCCTTTCGCGGGTAAACCCGATCCTACATGGGGATTTCCTTTGTAGGAGCGGGTTTACCCGCGAAGAGGCCAGTGCAGGCTAACCGATCAATCAGCGCGGCTTGCGGTTGGTAATCAGGGTGCCCACGCCGCTGTCGGTGAAGATCTCCAGCAGCACTGCATTCGGCACGCGGCCATCGATGATGTGCGAGCTGTTCACGCCGCCCTGCACCGCATCCAGCGCGCACTTGATCTTCGGCAGCATGCCGCCATAAATGGTGCCGTCAGCGATCAGTTCGTTGACCTGCTCGGTGGTCAGGCCAGTCAGCACCTGACCCTGTTTGTCCATCAGGCCGGCGATGTTGGTCAGCAGCATCAGCTTCTCGGCCTTCAGCGCTTCGGCCACCTTGCCCGCCACCAGGTCGGCGTTGATGTTGTACGACTCGCCGTTGGCACCCACGCCGATTGGCGCGATGACAGGGATGAAGTCGCCCTTCACCAGCATGTTCAACAGGTCGGTGTTCACGCTCACCACTTCGCCCACGTGGCCGATGTCGATGATTTCCGGAGTGGTCATCTCAGGCGTCTGGCGGCTGACAGTTAGCTTGCGGGCGCGAATCAGCTCCGCGTCCTTGCCGGTCAGGCCGATGGCGCTGCCGCCGTGGCGGTTGATCAGGTTGACGATGTCCTTGTTGACCTGGCCGCCCAGCACCATCTCCACAACGTCCATGGTCGCCGAATCGGTGACGCGCATGCCGTCGATGAAGTGGCTTTCGATCGACAGGCGCTTGAGCAGGTCACCGATCTGCGGGCCACCGCCGTGGACCACCACCGGGTTGATGCCCACAGCCTTCATCAGCACGATGTCACGGGCGAAGCCCGTCTTGAGCTCCTCGCTCTCCATCGCGTTGCCGCCGTACTTGATCACCAGGGTCTTGCCGACAAAGCGGCGGATGTAAGGCAGTGCTTCGGACAAAACCTCGGCTACATGGGAAGCGGCATCGCGATCGAGGGTCATGCAGGGCTCCTGTAAGGAACAGATAGTCGGTCAGAACGGCAGTTGCAGCTCAGGCTCTACCCGCAGCAACTGGGTGCGGAAAACATCCTTGATACGTTGCAACTCGGCGTCGCTGTCGGCCTCGAAGCGCAGCACCAGCACCGGGGTGGTGTTGGAGGCGCGAACCAGGCCCCAGCCATTGGCGTAGTCGACCCGCACACCGTCAATGGTGGTCAGGTGGGCTTCGCCCCAGTCGGCGTCGCGTTGCAGTGCATCAATGATGCTGAATTTACCCTCGTCGGTCACATCAATATTGATTTCCGGCGTGGAAATATCGTTCGGGAAGGCGGCAAACAGGTTTTCGGCGCTCTGCTGGGTCTTGCTGAGGATCTCCAACAGGCGCGCGGCGCTGTAGATACCGTCGTCAAAACCGTACCAACGTTCCTTGATGAAGATGTGACCGCTCATCTCGCCTGCCAGCAGCGAACCGGTCTGCTTCATCTTCTTCTTGATCAGCGAATGGCCGGTTTTCCACATCAAGGCGCTGCCACCGTGCTGTTCGATCAGCGGGGTCAGGCGGCGGGTGCATTTGACATCGAAGATGATCTCGGCGCCCGGGTTGCGCGACAGCACGTCCTGGGCAAACAGCATCAGCAGGCGGTCGGGGTAGACGATGCTGCCGGTGTTGGTCACCACGCCGACGCGGTCGCCGTCACCGTCGAAGGCCAGGCCGATATCGGCACCGGTTTCCTTGACCTTGGCGATCAGGTCTTCGAGGTTCTCCGGCTTGCCCGGGTCCGGGTGGTGGTTGGGGAAGTTGCCGTCGACCTCGCAGAACAGCGGGATCACTTCGCAGCCCAGGGCTTCGATCAATTGCGGTGCAACCACGCCAGCGGCGCCGTTGCCGCAGTCCACCACCACCTTGAGCTTTTTCGCCAGCTTTACGTCGCCGACGATCTGCTGGAAGTAGCGGTCGAGGATCTCGACCTTCTCCACGCGGCCTTGGGCCAGGGTCAGGTCGTTGGTTTTCAGGCGGGTCAGCAGGGCCTGGATCTGTTCGTTGGCCAAGGTGTCACCGGCGATGACGATCTTGAAACCGTTGTAGTCCGAAGGGTTGTGGCTGCCGGTCAGCATCACACCGGACTTGCCGGCCAGCACGTTGGCTGCGTAGTACAGCGCCGGGGTAGGCACCAGGCCGACGTCGCTGACGTGGCAGCCCGCATCGACCAGGCCCTTGATCAGCTGTTCCACCAGCATCGGGCCCGACAGGCGGCCATCGCGCCCTACCGAAACCTGCGGTTCGCCCTGGGCCAGGCTTTGCGCGCCGATGGCGCGGCCGATCCAGTAGGCGGTTTCGGCGTGAAGGGTCTTGCCGACCACGCCGCGTATGTCATATGCGCGGAAAATGCTGTCGGGCAATGCGGCGGGGACCAGGTGGGCCATGTCGTTCATCTCTGGAAGCTCCATTAGTCAAAGGCTTTCTGGGCAGGCGCAAACTGAACGCTTGGACGGTGGTTTCGCCAGAGAGTTCGCCATCCTTGGCCTGAACGGTCATTTGCCGGCTCAGTGGCTGCCGGAGTGGCCGAAGCCGCCAGCGCCACGCTGGCTTTCGTCGAACGCTTCGACGATGTCGAAGTGAGCCTGCACCACCGGTACCAGCACCAGCTGGGCGATACGCTCGCCAACCGCGATGGTGAACGGCGTGTTGCCGCGGTTCCAGCACGACACCATCAGCTCGCCCTGGTAGTCCGAATCGATCAGGCCGACCAGGTTGCCCAGCACGATGCCGTGCTTATGGCCCAGGCCCGAGCGCGGCAGGATGACTGCCGCCAGGCCCGGGTCGCCGATGTAGATCGACAGGCCGGTAGGAATCAGGATGGTCTGGCCCGGTTCGAGGAGGGTGTCTTCCTTGAGCAGGGCGCGCAGGTCGAGGCCGGCGGAGCCGGGGGTGGCGTACGCGGGTAGCGGGAATTCGCTGCCCAGGCGTGGGTCGAGGATCTTGGCTTGAAGAGCGTGCATGTAACTTATTGAACCTGGTTAAGCCGTTCGGCGATGAAGGCGACCAGTTGCCGGGCAATCTTGCCCTTGCTGGTCTGCGCGAAGAGGGTCTGGTGCTGCTGGCGGTCGATCACGGTCAAGGCATTTTCTTCGCTGTTGAAGCCGATGCTGGGGTTGGCCACATCATTGGCGACGATCAGGTCGAGGTTCTTGTCCTTGAGCTTGCGCGTGGCGTAATCGAGCAGGTGCTCGGTTTCGGCGGCAAAGCCGACGCTGAACGGGCGGTCGGCGCGGCCAGCAATGGTGGCAAGGATATCGGGATTACGCACCATCTGCAGCAGCATGCCGTCGCCGGTCGTAGGATCTTTCTTCAGTTTTTGTGTGGCAACGACTTCGGGGCGGTAGTCCGCAACCGCTGCCGAGGCAATGAACAGGTCGCACGGCATGGCCGCTTCACAGGCCGCGAGCATGTCTCGCGCGCTGACGACGTCGATGCGGCTGACCCGGTCAGGGGTTGGCAAGTGCACAGGGCCCGTGACGAGGGTCACCCGAGCCCCTGCTTCGGCGGCCGCTTCGGCCAGGGCGAAGCCCATCTTGCCGGAGCTATGATTGGTGATGTAGCGCACCGGGTCGATGTTTTCCTGGGTCGGCCCGGCGGTGATCAGCACGTGCTTGCCGGTCAGTGCCTGGCGCTTGAAGCTTTCCGCGGCGCACCAGGCCAGGTCGGTGGCTTCCAGCATGCGCCCCAGGCCGACGTCGCCACAGGCCTGGCTGCCGGATGCCGGGCCGAACACCTGAATGCCACGGCTCTTGAGCAGCTCGAGGTTGGCCTGGGTGGCCGGGTCGCGCCACATGGCCTGGTTCATCGCCGGCGCCACGGCGACGGTGGCGTCAGTGGCCAGCACCAGCGTGGTCAGCAGGTCGTCTGCCATGCCTTGGGCCATGCGTGCCATGAGGTCGGCGGTGGCAGGGGCGATCAACACCAGATCCGCCCACTTGGCCAGTTCGATATGGCCCATGGCTGCTTCGGCGGCCGGGTCGAGCAGGTCCATGTGCACGGGGTGGCCCGACAGCGCCTGCAGGGTCAGCGGGGTGATGAATTCGGCACCACCCCGTGTCATGACGACGCGCACCTGCGCGCCGTGCTCGAGGAGACGGCGAATCAGCTCGGCGCTTTTGTAGGCGGCAATGCCGCCACCCACGCCGAGAACGATGCGCTTGCGATACAGCCGCTGCATAGGCTTGCCTTTTTCCAGTGAGAGCGGGCGGCGACGTTTGAAAATGCCTGCGGCGGAACGTCGCATGTACGAGGCGAAATAGATTAACACAGGGCCGAAATGGGCCGCAGCAAAGGCAGGGGCGGAATGAACATCAGGGAGTGGCCGGCGGAAGAACGGCCTAGGGAGAAGTTGTTGCAGCGCGGGGCAGGGAGCCTGACAGATACGGAGCTGCTGGCCGTTTTTCTCGGCTCAGGCATACGTGGGCGCAATGTCGTGGAGCTATCGCGAGGCTTGTTGGTGAAGTTCGGCAGCTTGCGCCGGTTGCTGGAGGCCGACCGCGAGGCCTTCGTCGGCGAGCTCGGGTTGGGCCCGGTGAGGTACAGCCAGCTGCAGGCACTGCTTGAGATCGGCCGCAGGCACCTTGCAACGTCGATTGAGCGGGAGTCTGCCATGGACAGCCCGGCAGCGGTGCGACGCTACTTGAAAGCCATGCTCAGGCATGAGGCCAGCGAGGTGTTCGGGTGTCTGTTTCTCGATACCAAGCACCGGCCACTGGCATTCGAGATCCTGTTCAGGGGCACGATAGATCGGGCGAGTGTCTATCCGCGAGAGGTGGTGCGGCGGGCGTTGGTGCACAACGCTGCGGCATTGATCCTGTGCCACAACCATCCTTCAGGGATCAGTGAACCGAGTCAGGACGATGTGCATTTGACCCTGTCGTTGAAGCGGGGGCTGGCGTTGATTGATGTGCGGGTGCTGGATCACATCATCATTGGTGATGGGGAGCCGTTGTCGATGGTCGAGCATGGGTGGATTGTGGCCTGAGGGACTACTGAGAGCCTTATAGGGTCAGTACGGGCCCTTTCGCGGGTAAACCCGCGAAGAGGCCGGTACAGGCTTACTTGGTCACCGTCACCTTGCTGAAATCCAGCCGCCCGAACGGGCTCACCTGGTACCCCTCGACGCCTTGGCGCAGCAAGGTCGCCGCCGTCGGGTGCGCCAGTGGCACCCACAGCGCCTGCTGCTGGATCAGTGTCTGCGCCTGTTGGTACAGCCGGCTGCGCACGCTCTGGTCATTGGTGGTGCGCCCGGCGCTGATCAGCTGGTCGAGGCGGCTGTCGCAGAAGCGTGCGAAGTTGGTCCCTGACTCTACCGCCGCACAGGAAAACTGCGGGCTGAGGAAGTTGTCCGGGTCGCCGTTGTCGCCCGCCCAGCCCATGAACAGCAAGTCATGCTCGCCGGCCTTGGCGCGGCGTATCAGTTCGCCCCACTCGATCACGCGGATCTCCGCTTTCACGCCAATCTTCGCCAGGTCGGCTTGCAGCATCTGCGCGCCAAGGCTGGGGTTGGGGTTGAGCAGGCTACCCGAGGGCCGGGTCCAGATGGTGGTACTGAAGCCTTCGGCCAGCCCGGCCTTGGCCAGCAGGGCTTTGGCTTTCTTCAGGTCCAGCGGGTAGCCGGGCAGGTCCTTGGCGTAGCTCCAGGTGTTAGGGGGGTAGGGGCCGTTGGCAGCCACCGCAGAGTCTTCGAACACGGCCTTGAGGTAGGCCTGCCTGTCGAAGGCCAGGTTGATCGCCTGGCGCACTTCCGGCTTGTCCAGCGGCGGGTGCTGGCTGTTGATGGCGACGAAGGCAGTCATGAATGCCGGGGTGGTGGCCACCTTGAGGTTACCGTCCTTGCCCGCTTCGGCAATGTCCAACGGCTTGGGCGACAGGGCAACCTGGCACTCGCCACGCTTGAGCTTCTGCAGGCGCACGTTGGCATCGGTGGTGATGGCGAAGATCAGCGGGTCGACCGCCGGCTTGCCGGCGAAGTAGTCCGGGTTGGCGCGGTAGCGCACCACGGCGTCTTTCTGGAAACGCTGGAACACGAACGGCCCGGTGCCGATCGGTTGGTTGTTGAGCTTCTCCGGCGTACCTGCCTTGAGCAGCTTGTCGGCGTATTCGGCGGAGTAGATCGAGGCGAAGCCCATGCTCAGGGTGGCCAGGAAGGTGGCGTCCGGGTGGCTGAGGGTGAAGCGCACGGTGTTCGGCGACGGTGCCTCGATCGCTTTGATCAGGCTGCCCAGCTGCAGCGATTGGGCATGCGGGTAGCCGCCCGGCGCAGTCTTGTGCCAGGCATGGGCCGGGTAGAGCATGCGCTGGAAGCTGAACAGCACGTCGTCGGCATTCAGCTTGCGGCTTGGCTTGAAGTAGGGGGTGCTGTGAAACTTGACGTCATCGCGCAGGGTGAAGTCATACACCAGGCCGTCGGCCGATACCGTCCAGCTGGTCGCCAGGCTCGGCACCACCTTGCCTTGCGCCGCATCGAACTCCACCAGGCGGTTCATCAGCACGTCGGCGGTGGCGTTGGTGGTGGTGAGCGAATTGTACTGCACCACGTCGAAACCTTCGGGGCTGGCCTCGCTGCAAACGCTCAGCGGAGCGGCCTGGGCAACGCCGGCGGCGAACAGGGAGGTGAACAATAAGGAAAGTGCGGCGGCACGCATGGTGGCTCCTTGGCTGTCAGTGGCCCATCTGCCAGTGCAGTCTGTAAAAGGCCTACCCTAGTGCGCCCGCCGGCAAATGACCACACCCTTTTTTGCAAATCTTGCGACGAGCGGTCGACGACTGGCGGGGCCTGCCGCTATGCTGGCCCGGCGCGTTCTGGCTAGCGGTAATGTGCATCTACTGTTGTTGCAGCCAAGTCTTTCTGGTATAAAGCAGCGCTCTTTTCTAGGGGCTCGGCCTGTCGCATCAGCGGATCCGGTCGATAAGGCCTCCAGAATCACGGCGCCCAGGCGCCAAAGACTGAGAGATTAAGCGGCCAACCCATGCCGGGTTGGGCATGTGGTTTTAGAGGGCTGAGTCATGTCGAGAGTCTGTCAAGTTACTGGTAAGGGTCCAGTAACCGGGAACAACATTTCCCACGCAAACAACAAAACCCGTCGTCGTTTCCTGCCGAACCTGCAGCACCACCGTTTCTGGGTTGAATCCGAGAAGCGTTTCGTGCGTCTGCGCGTTTCCGCCAAAGGCATGCGTATCATCGACAAGCGCGGCATCGACGCCGTTCTGGTTGACATCCGTAAAGCTGGCGCCAAGGTTTAAGGGAGAGCATCATGCGTGAATTGATCCGTCTGGTTTCGAGTGCCGGTACCGGCCACTTCTACACCACCGACAAGAACAAGCGCACCACCCCGGACAAAATCGAGATCAAGAAATATGATCCGGTTGTTCGCAAGCACGTGGTGTACAAGGAAGCCAAGATCAAGTAATTGATCGGCGACCTGAAAAAAAACCCGCATCCGAAAGGACGCGGGTTTTTTTTGGGCTGCAGCAGGGTCAGTTGAAGGCGAAACTCTGGATCATCAGGTCGGCGTCGGCCTTGATCTGGATGCGCGCGGCGTCGTAGTCGCGGGTGGACATCTCGTTGGGGCCAACCACGCGAGTGCGCCCGGTGAGGGCGCAAATGGTGCCTTTCAGCTCCGGCACGTAGCGGGTGCCGACCAGGTGAGCGAGGGTTTGCAGAACTTCTTCGTTGGTCATGCTGATTTTCCTTGTGAGGCTGAATGGCCCGAAACGGGCAGGGTCATCCTCACGCATGCCTGCAAAATCCCTGCGCTACATAATTATTTCTGCTCGAACATCACATAGATCTTGCGGCACGGCTCCAGCACCTCCCAAGTGCCTTTGAAGCCGGCGGGGATGACAAACCGATCGCCGGCACGCAGGGTTTTAGCCCCGCCGTCCTGATCGCGCAGCACCGAAACGCCCTGGACGATCTCGCAGTATTCGTGCTCCGTGTAGTTCACTGTCCACTGGCCCACCTCACCTTCCCATACGCCAGCGGCAAACTGCCCACACGGGCTGGAATAATGGTTGTAGACCGCCTGGTCCGGTTCGCCCTTGAGAACTTTCTCTGCAGCCGGGCGGTAGCGTTCGGCTTCGGTGAGGACCTGCGCGAAGTCGATGATGCTATCGATACTCATGGTTCGGCTCCTGTTGTTGTTTAATAAAATGAACATCAGTAGGCTTTTGAGCCTCTCGTGTCAAATATATTGATAGTTTACACCGGCTGGTTTAGGGTATCGCTTGCCAGTGTGCGCTTGGCGCCCGGCCAGAATTCTGACAACGCCTGTGAGTCCTCAGTGCGGCGTTGCACCTAAACAAGAGGAGGAGTTTCGTATGACCACCCTGACCCGTGCGGACTGGGAACAACGTGCCCAGCAACTGAAGATCGAAGGCCGTGCCTTCATCAACGGCGAATACACCGATGCCGCATCCGGTGAAACCTTCGAGTGCCTGAGCCCGGTCGACGGACGCTTCCTGGCCAAGGTTGCCAGCTGCGACCTGGCCGATGCCAACCGCGCTGTTGAAAACGCCCGTGCCACCTTCAACTCCGGCGTGTGGTCGCAGCTGGCCCCGGCCAAGCGCAAGGCCAAGCTGATCCGTTTCGCCGACCTGCTGCGCAAGAACGTCGAAGAGCTGGCGCTGCTGGAAACGCTGGACATGGGCAAGCCGATTGGCGACTCCTCCAGTATCGACATCCCAGGTGCGGCCCAAGCCATCCACTGGACTGCCGAAGCCATCGACAAGGTCTACGACGAAGTTGCCCCGACCCCGCATGATCAGCTTGGCCTGGTTACCCGCGAGCCGGTAGGTGTGGTCGGTGCCATCGTACCTTGGAACTTCCCGCTGCTGATGGCCTGCTGGAAGCTCGGCCCGGCGTTGGCCACCGGTAACTCGGTCGTGCTCAAGCCGTCCGAAAAATCGCCGCTGACTGCCATCCGCATCGCCCAACTGGCGATCGAAGCCGGTATCCCGGCTGGCGTGCTGAACGTGCTGCCAGGCTATGGCCACACCGTGGGCAAGGCACTGGCCCTGCACATGGACGTCGATACCCTGGTGTTCACCGGTTCGACCAAGATCGCCAAGCAGCTGATGGTTTACGCGGGCGAGTCGAACATGAAGCGCATCTGGCTGGAAGCCGGTGGCAAGAGCCCGAACATCGTCTTTGCCGACGCCCCGGACCTGCAAGCTGCCGCCGAAGCCGCCGCCAGCGCCATCGCCTTCAACCAGGGCGAAGTGTGCACTGCAGGTTCCCGACTGCTGGTCGAGCGTTCGATCAAGGACAAGTTCCTGCCGATGGTGGTAGAAGCCCTGAAAGGCTGGAAGCCAGGCAACCCGCTGGACCCGCAGACCACTGTCGGTGCCTTGGTCGATACCCAGCAGATGAACACCGTACTGTCGTACATCGAGGCTGGCCACAAGGACGGCGCCAAGCTGCTGGCCGGCGGCAAGCGCACCCTGGAAGAGACCGGCGGCACCTACGTCGAGCCGACCATCTTCGACGGCGTGACTAATGCCATGCGCATTGCCCAGGAAGAAATCTTCGGCCCGGTGCTGTCGGTGATTGCCTTCGACACCGCCGAAGAAGCCGTGGCCATTGCCAACGACACCCCGTATGGCCTGGCAGCGGGTATCTGGACCTCGGACATTTCCAAGGCCCACAAAACCGCCCGTGCCGTGCGTGCGGGCAGCGTCTGGGTCAACCAGTACGATGGTGGCGACATGACCGCGCCGTTCGGTGGCTTCAAACAGTCGGGCAACGGCCGTGACAAGTCGCTGCACGCACTGGAGAAGTACACCGAGCTGAAGGCGACCTGGATCAAGCTGTAACCCGGTAGGTCCTTTTCGCGGGCAAGCCCGCTCCTGCAGGTCTTCGCGACCGATGCAGGAGCGGGCTTGCCCGCAAATGGGCCCCTGGAAATATTGGCTGGGAGGCTGCAATGCGTTGGGGTACCTACTTCGCCGTACTGGCATCGGTGCTCAGTGTCGGGCTGGCGCTCGGCGTGAGCATGCCGCTGGTGTCCTTGCGCCTGGAGGCTTGGGGCTACGGCAGCTTCGCCATCGGCGTGATGGCGGCAATGCCGGCGTTGGGCGTACTGGCCGGCGCCAGCCTGGCCAGCCGCCTGGCAGGGTGGGTTGGCGTACCGTCGGCGATGCGCCTGTGCCTGTGGGGCGGGGCGCTGTCGATTGGCCTGCTCGCGTTGCTGCCTAGTTACCCGTTATGGCTGCTGCTGCGGCTGATGATCGGCATGTCCCTGACCGTGGTGTTCATCCTCGGCGAAAGCTGGATCAACCAACTGGTGGTCGAACAGTGGCGTGGCCGGTTGGTGGCGCTGTATGGCAGCAGCTACGCCCTGAGCCAGTTGGCCGGGCCGTTGGTGCTGGGTTTCCTCGGCTCTGATGACGACTTCGGCTTCTGGGCGGCGACCGGTCTGCTGCTGGCCGCGCCGCTGGTTCTGCTGGGGCGTGGTGGGGCGCCGAGCACGGAAGCCTGCAGTGTCACCTTTGGCGACCTGTTCGCCTTCTGCCGACGCTTACCGGTAATTGCCTGGGCCATTGCCCTGTTCGCCTCGTTCGAGGCGATGATCCTCACGTTGCTGCCGGTGTATTGCCTGCAGCAGGGTTTCAGCACCGAAATCGCCTTGTTCATGGTGAGTACCGTGGTGGTGGGTGATGCGGTGCTGCAGTTGCCCATCGGCGCGCTGGCCGACCATATGTCGCGACGTACCTTGTTTACTGGCTGTGCGGTGACCCTGCTGGTGTCCAGCCTGGCGATCCCGCTGCTGTTGCACACACCGGTTATCTGGCCATTGTGGGTGTTGTTCGGCGCCAGTGCCGGCGGCCTGTTCACCTTGTCGCTGGTGCTGATCGGTGAGCGCTACCGCGATGATGAGTTGGTACGGGCCAATGCCCACGTGGCTCAGCTGTGGGGTATTGGCTGTTTGCTCGGGCCATTGTTGGCGGGGGCGGGGAGCCAGTGGATCAGCGGGCATGCGTTGCTGTTCCTGATGGCGGCCGGGGCTGCGGGGTTGGTGGTATTGACCCGGCGGCGCGGAGCCTTTGAGCCGGTTTCTGCCTGATGATTGTTGGGGGCCGCAAGGCCCCCGGAATCGCAGCTACAGCATCTTCTCCAAGCCAACCGCCTTGCTGATCCAGGCATTGAGCCGCCGCCAGACCCCACCCGGCTCAGACGTCAGCACGTGCCGTTGGCCATTGTCCTCGGTCGCCCATACCAGCTTGTTACCTATCAGTTTCACCTGATAGCTCAGCGCAGGCGCCATACCCTGCTGGGCCAGCTCGCGGGTGTATTCGGCCAGCTCTGGGCTGTCCACCATTACCCCGACCTCGGTGTTCCACAATACTGAGCGCGGGTCGAAGTTGAACGAGCCGATGAAGGTCTTGCGCCGGTCGAACACGATCGCCTTGGTGTGCAGGCTCGAATCCGAGCTGCCACGGAAACTCAGTCGCCCCGCGCTGGGGTCGCCTGGCTGGCGGCGAAGCTCGTAAAGCTGCACCCCGTGCTCAAGCAAGGCACGACGATAGGGTGCATAGCCTCCATGCACTGCCGGCACGTCGGTGGCTTCCAGCGAGTTGGTCAGCAGCTTCACCGAAACGCCAGCGTCGGCGCGGCCGGTCAGGTACAGCAGCCCCGGTTCGCCCGGTACAAAGTAGGCCGATGCCAGGACCAACTCGCGGTGCACGTTAGCCAGGTCCGGTGCCAGTTGCTGGCTCAGCAGTAATTGCGGGTCCGGTTCGTCTTCGGCCAACACCTTGCTGGGCGCATCCCATAGCGCCTGGGCGTGAGCCCAGATCAGCTCGTTGCGCCACACATCCAGGCGCGGCTGCGACTGGTAGGCCATCAAGCGGTCGTACAGGGCCTTGCGCTGGGTCCTGGCTTTGGCCAGCGACACTTCTAGGCGCTGGCGGCTGGCCCGCAGGTCGTTGGCATCCGGGTCATGCCAGAGGAAGTCGGTGATCGGCCGGCTGAGGGCGCTGTTCCAGTACTGGTCGAAGCTGTGCCCCAACTGCTCGGCTACTGGGCCCACGCCCAGCAGGTCGATGTCGGTGAAGTTGAGGTTGGGCTCGGCATCGAAATACTCGTCGCCCAGGTTGCGCCCGCCGACGATGGCCATGCTGTTGTCCACCAGGAACAGCTTGTTGTGCATGCGCCGGTGCTGGCGCGACAAGTTGAACAGCCGGCCCACGGCGCGCGTAACGCCGGTACTGCGCCCCAGATGCAGTGGGTTGAACACTCGAATCTGGATGTTCGGGTGGGCATTAAGGGTGCCCATGACGGTGTCCAGGCCGTCGCTGGTGGTGTCGTCGAGCAGGATGCGCACGCGCACGCCACGGTCGGCAGCGCGCAGCAGTTCATGCACAAGGGCGCGGGTACTGAGGCCGTCGTGGACGATGTAGTACTGCAGGTCGATGCTCGCCTGGGCGTTGCGTATCAGTTCGGCGCGGGCGCGAAATGCCTCGTTGCTGTTGGGCAGCAGGCGAAAGCCCGAGCGGCCGCCATAGGGCGCGGCTTGGCGCAGCACCGAGCGGCCAAAGGCCGAGTCGTGGGCAGGCAACGCCTGACTGGTTTCGCGGGGCGCGCTGATGCTTGTGCAACCGGCAAGGCCGAGCAACAACACCAGCAGCAGAGGCAAGGCTCGCTGGAGTCTCAAGGGTGGACCGTCCTGTGCAGCAAGGGCTTTAGGGGTTTGACCGTGACGGGCGGCGCAAAGTTACGCGTCGGCGCTTTCGTCATCCAGTAGACGAAGGGCGGTTTCACCTACCTTACGCACGGAGGCTTCGATTTGCGGCGTTGGCCTGGCGGCGAAGTTCATGCGCAGGCAGTGGCGGAACTTGCCCGAGGCCGAAAAGATGCTGCCCACGGCAACCTGCA
Organism: Pseudomonas sp. USTB-Z; assembly: GCF_019691255.1. Lineage (NCBI taxonomy): Bacteria > Pseudomonadati > Pseudomonadota > Gammaproteobacteria > Pseudomonadales > Pseudomonadaceae > Pseudomonas > Pseudomonas sp. USTB-Z. The sequence continues at coordinate 10,188 of NZ_JAECZP010000011.1, read as the reverse complement.
CGCCCTGCTCCAGTAAAGCGCGGTTCAGCCGAAGCGTATCGAGATGTTCGGGTAATTCCACCCACAGCATGAAGCCGCCCTGGGGCCGGCTGACCCGGGTGCCCGCCGGGAAGTAGCGGGTCACCCAGTCGCTCATCAGGTCGCGGCCACGCTGGTACTGGCTGCGCATGCGCCGTACATGGGGCTGGTAGTGCCCGGCGGCGATGAAATCAGCGATGGCCAGCTGAGGCTGGCTGGCGGTGCTGCCGGTGCTGATGTATTTCATGTGCAGCACGCGCTCCAGGTAGCGCCCGGGCGCCACCCAGCCGATCCGCAGGCCGGGCGCCAGGGTTTTGGAGAACGAACTGCAGAGCAGCACGCGGCCATCGTCGTCGAACGACTTCAGGGTGCGTGGGCGTGGGTAGGTATAGGCCAGGTCGCCGTACACATCGTCTTCCAGAATTGCCACGTCATAGCGTTGGGCGAGGCTCAGCAGGGCCTTCTTGCGTGCCTCGGGCATGATGTAACCCAGCGGGTTGTTGCAGCTGGGTGTGATCTGGATGAGCTTGATCGGCCACTGCTCCAGGGCCAGTTCCAGCGCCTCCAGGCTGATGCCGGTGACCGGGTCGGTGGGGATTTCCAGCGCTTTCATGCCCAAGCCTTTGAGGGTTTGCATGGCGCCGTGGAAGCTGGGCGAGTCGACCGCGACGATGTCGCCTGGCTCGCAGACCGCGCGGATGCTGCATGACAGCGCCTCATGGCAGCCGGTGGTGATCACCAGGTCGGCCGGCCCCAGGCGGCAGCCGGAGTCGAGCATCAGCCGGGCCACCTGTTCGCGCAGGGCCAGGTTACCGTGGATGTTGTCGTAGTACAGGCCAGGCATGTCCTGGCGCCGGCTCAACTGGGCAAGGCTGCGCAGCAGCGGCTTCAGGGTGGGGCTGTCGATGTCGGGCATGCCGCGGCCGAGTTGCACCACATCCTGGCGCGGCGTACTGCGCACCAGCTCCAGCACCTGTTCCCACTGCGAGATGTCCACCGGGCGCTGGGCCGGGCGGCTGACTGCGGGCAGTGCCGGCAACTGGCGTTGGTCGCTGACGAAGTAGCCGGACTTGGGCCGCGGCGAGACCATGCCGCTGTCTTCGAGCATGCGATAGGCCTGCTGCACGGTGCTCAGGCTGACCCCGTGCTCCTCACTCAGTGCGCGCACGGACGGCAGGCGCTGGCCGGGGCGATAGAGCCCCTGCTCGATGCGGGCGCCGAGTATTTCGGCGAGATTCAGGTAGAGGCTCACGGCATACTCCTGCGCTGCATTGGCATAGCGACCGGTACAGTTGGGCTGAAAATACAGCATTCAGTCGGCCAGCGGCCAATTCTGTATGGGAATAATAAGGCTGTATTGGATCTGTATTGTCGAGGGTGCCGACGCGCATGCTTTCTCCACGGTAACAACTGAACGGGAGGATGCGGTGATGGGTGGCATGAGCGATGTGCGCTTGCAACTGTTGGCCAAGGAACTGGAAGCCGGGCAGCAGGCCAAGGTGTTCAACGCGCCAGAGGGTTTGGGGCGTTGGGGGCTGATGCTGCATCGCTGGCATACCCGCAGGGCGTTGCTGCTGCTGACCGATGACGAGTTGCGCGATGTCGGGCTGAGCTGGGAGCAGGCCCGGATCGAAGGGCGGAAACCCTTTTGGAAGGACTGACACGGTGGTCGCTGGAGGGCCTGTTGTGCCCCAGACTTGAAACTTGCACCGACCCTGTGGGAGCGGGCATGCCCGCGAAGCAGGCGTCGCGGAGGATGGCACGGGCTTCGCCCGTGTTCGCGGGCACGCCCGCTCCCACAGGGGGCTAGTCAGCTTTTAGATTTTAAGCAAGACAGTTGCTGCCACAAGGATGGGGACTTTCAGGCCAGCTCTTTCAGGCGATGCCACATCATCCCCAGCGCCAGCAGTGGCGAGCGCAGGTGCTTGCCGCCAGGGAAGGTGATGTGCGGCACCTTGTTGAAAAGGTCGAAGCGCCCGCTTTCCTGGCCACTGATGGCTTCACCCAGCAGGCGTGCGGCCAGGTGGGTGGCGTTGAGCCCATGGCCCGAGTAGGCCTGGGCGTAATACACGTTCGGCTGGCTGGCCAGTCGGCCAACCTGCGGCAGGCGATTGGCACCAATGCCGATCATGCCACCCCACTGGTAGTCGATGCGCACGTCGGCAAGCTGCGGGAACACCTTGAGCATCTTCGGCCGCATATAGGCGGCGATGTCCTTCGGGTCGCGGCCTGAATAGTGGCAGGCACCGCCAAACAGCAGGCGGTGGTCGGCGGACAGGCGGTAGTAGTCCAGCGCCACGCGCTGGTCACACACCGCCATATTCTGCGGCAGCAAGGCGTGTGCGCGTTCTTCGCCCAGCGGCTCGGTGGCGATGATGTAGCTGCCGGCCGGCAGCACCTTGCCGCCCAGCTCGCGATTGAGGTCGTTGTGGTAGGCGTTGCAGCACAGTACCAGGGTCTTGGCGCGTACCCGGCCTTGGGCAGTATGCACCTGCACTTCAGTGCCGTAGTCGATGCGGGTGACTTCGGATTGCTCGAACAACTTCACGCCCAGGCGGGCGGCTGCGGCGGCTTCACCCAGTGCCAGATTGAGCGGATGCAGATGCCCGGAGCCCATGTCGACCAACCCGCCCACGTAGCAATCGGCACCGACCACGCTGTGGATATCGTCCTTGCCGACCAGCCGCAGCTCATGTGCATAGCCCAGGCTGCGCAGTTCCTCGGCGTCTTGGGCAAAGCCCAGCAGCTCGGCGGGTTTGTTGGCCAGGTCGCAGTAGCCCCAGGCCAGGTCGCAGGCGATGGCATGCTTTTCTACCCGCTCGCGCACGATCTGTACGGCCTCCAGGCCCATCAGTTTCATGGTGCGCACGCCTTCTTCTCCGATGACCGGGAGGAACTGCTCCAGACCATGACCGACCCCTCGGATCAGTTGCCCGCCATTGCGCCCACTGGCGCCCCAGCCAAGTTTGCGCGCTTCCAGCAGGATGACCGAGAAACCACGCTCGGCCAGCTCGATGGCGGTGTTCAGGCCGGAGTAGCCGCCGCCGATGATGCACACGTCGGCGTTGTGTTCGCCTTGCAGGTAGGCGTGGTCGGGGTGTGGCGCGCTGCTGGCGGCGTAATAGGAGGCGGCGTGCTGCGCGCTGTGGATCATTGGGGCGGCCCTGAAAAATGGAGGGGGGACGAGGATAAGCTGTGCCATCGCGGCCGGGCAACCAGCGAGGGCTTCATGCTCGTTCGCGGGTGAACCCGCGAATAAGCCTATAATCCAATCACTTTTGTCAGCTTGTATCCCGTCATGTCCTGTAACCGCCACAAGATCCACTTCCTGCGCGAACTCATCCCCTCTTTCGAGTGCGAGCCCGGCTGCCACGACTGCTGCGGCCCGGTCACCACCTCGGCGGAAGAAATGGCCCGGCTGCCGCGCAAGTCCCAGGCCGAGCAGGACGCTGCTCTGGAGCGTCTGGACTGCGTGCACCTGGGCCCCCACGGCTGCACGGTGTATGAAGAGCGGCCGATGATCTGTCGGCTGTTCGGTACCACCCCGCGCATGGCCTGCCCGCGTGGTCGTGGCCCTGAACCGATGATCGACCCCGCCGCTGAACAGTTGGTCCACCAGTTCATTGCCACCACCCGCCAGGTGCTGGTCTAGCCTCAGTCCGGGATCGGCAGGCAGAGGCTCTCCTTCACCTCTTCCATCACGATGTAGCTCTTCGACTCGCGCACGTGCGGCAGTTTCAGCAGGATGTCGCCGAGCAGCTTGCGGTACGAGGCCATTTCCGAAATACGCGCTTTCACCAGGTAGTCGAAGTCGCCCGATACCAGGTGGCATTCCAGCACGTGGGGCAGCTTCAAAACCGCGCGGCGGAACTCCTCGAAGGTATCGCCCGACTTGTAGTCCAGGCTGATTTCCACGAACACCAGCAAGCTGCCCTTGAGGTGCTGCGGGTTCAGGCGGGCGTTGTAGCCCATGATGATGCCCTCGCGCTCCAGGCGGCGAACCCGCTCGGTACAAGGGGTGGTGGACAGCCCAACTTTCTCGCCCAGTTCGGTGAAGGAAATACGCCCGTCATTCTGCAGGATACGCAGGATGTTGCGGTCGATCTTGTCCAGTTCACGCTTGGTCTGGTGCTGGGTTCTCATAGGGGATGCCCCTCCGTGAAAGGCGATTTTGCCGAGAATTCTCGCCAATAATAGGCTTTTATATAGTGAATTGCACTGGTCTCAAATTCCTATACTGCGCCCATTCATGCCATTTCAATAAAAGTGTGCGGCGCGCCGCGTGTGAGGGATAAAACGATGCGAGTTCTGGTACTTGGTAGCGGTGTAATCGGAACCGCCAGTGCCTACTACCTGGCCCGGCAAGGTTTCGAAGTCACGGTGGTCGACCGCCAGCCGGCGGTGGCCATGGAAACCAGCTTTGCCAACGCCGGCCAGATCTCGCCCGGCTATGCCTCGCCCTGGGCTGCCCCTGGTGTACCGCTCAAAGCCATCAAATGGCTACTGGAGCGTCACGCCCCCTTGGCCATCAAGCTCACGGGCGACGTCGACCAGTACCTGTGGATGGCACAGATGCTGCGCAACTGCACCGCCAGCCGCTACGCGGTGAACAAGGAGCGTATGGTGCGTCTGTCCGAGTACAGCCGTGACTGCCTCGACGAGCTGCGCGCCGAAACCGGCATCAACTACGAAAACCGCAGCCTGGGCACCACCCAGCTGTTCCGCACCCAGGCCCAGGTCGATGCTGCGGCCAAGGACATTGCCGTACTTGAACAGTCCGGTGTGCCTTACGAGCTGCTCGACCGCGACGGCATTGCCCGCGTCGAACCCGCCCTGGCCGGCGTGAAAGATATCCTGGCCGGCGCCCTGCGTTTGCCGAACGACCAGACTGGCGACTGCCAGCTGTTCACCACCAAGCTCGCCGACATGGCGTTGAAGCTGGGCGTGGAGTTCCGCTTCGGCCAGGACATCCAGCGCCTGGACTTCGCCGGTGACCGCATCAATGGCGTGTGGATCGACGGCAAGCTGGAGACGGCAGACCGCTACGTGCTGGCGCTGGGCAGCTACTCGCCACAGATGCTCAAGCCGCTGGGCATCAAGGCTCCGGTGTACCCGCTGAAAGGTTATTCGCTGACCGTGCCGATCACCAACGCCGACATGGCTCCGACCTCGACCATTCTCGACGAGACCTATAAGGTTGCGATCACCCGTTTCGATAACCGCATCCGCGTTGGCGGGATGGCTGAAATCGCCGGCTTTGACCTGTCGCTGAACCCGCGCCGGCGCGAAACACTGGAGATGATCGTCAACGACCTTTATCCTCGCGGCGGTGACTTGAGCCAGGCCAGCTTCTGGACCGGCCTGCGCCCGGCGACCCCGGACGGCACGCCGATCGTGGGTGCCACGGGGTTCCGCAACCTGTTCCTGAACACCGGTCACGGTACCTTGGGCTGGACCATGGCGTGCGGTTCCGGTCGCTTGCTGGCCGACCTGATTGCGCGCAAGAAGCCGCAGATCAGTGCCGAAGGCCTGGATATCTCCCGGTATGGCAACAGCCGGGAAGTGGCCAAGCACGGGCAAAGCGCGCCGGCTCACCAGCAGTAATAGCCTGTGCCGGCCCATTCGCGGGCTTGCCCGCTCCCGCAGGAACACCACCGCTTTTGAAAGCTGTGCACGACCTGTGGGAGCGGGCAAGCCCGCGAAGAATCCACCACCGATTTCAACCCGAACCACCATAAGGCAGCCGCCATGCGTCCCGCCCGCGCCCTGATCGACCTCCAGGCCCTGCGCCACAACTACCGTCTGGCCCGTGAACTGACCGGTGCCAAAGCCCTCGCCGTGATCAAGGCCGACGCCTATGGCCACGGCGCCGTGCGCTGTGCCCTGGCCTTGGAGGCCGAGGCCGATGGCTTTGCGGTGGCCTGCATCGAGGAGGCACTGGAACTGCGCGCCGCGGGTATCAATGCCCCGGTGTTGCTGCTGGAAGGTTTTTTCGAAGCCAGCGAACTGGCACTGATCGCCGAGCACGACCTGTGGTGCGTGGTGCACTCGCTGTGGCAGCTGGAAGCCATCGAGAAAACCCCGCTGCACAAGCCGCTCACCGTCTGGCTGAAGCTGGACAGTGGCATGCACCGCGTTGGCCTGCACCCCAAGGACTACCACGATGCCTACCAGCGACTGCTGGCCAGTGGCAAGGTTTCGCGCATCGTGTTGATGAGCCACTTCGCTCGCGCCGACGAACTGGACGCTGACGCTACCGCCCAGCAAATTGCCGTGTTCGAAGCTGCCCGACAGGGCCTGGCCGCCGAATGCAGCCTGCGTAACTCACCCGGTGTGCTGGGCTGGCCGCAAGCGCCCAGCGACTGGGTACGCCCAGGCCTGATGCTGTACGGCGCCACGCCGTTCGAAGTGGCGCAGGCCGAGGCCGCACGCCTGCAACCGGTGATGACCCTGCAATCGCGGGTGATCAGCGTGCGCGAGCTGCCTGCCGGCGAGCCGGTGGGCTATGGTGCCAAGTTCGTCAGCCCTCGGCCGACCCGCGTGGGTGTGGTCGCCATGGGCTATGCCGATGGCTACCCGCGCCAGGCGCCCAACGGCACCCCAGTGCTGGTCGCCGGCAAGCGTACCCACCTGATCGGCCGGGTGTCGATGGACATGCTCAGCATCGACCTCACCGACGTACCGCAAGCCACTGTCGGCAGCCCGGTCGAACTCTGGGGCAAGCAGGTGCTGGCCAGTGAAGTGGCCGCGCAGGCGGGCACCATTCCGTACCAGATCTTCTGCAACCTGAAGCGAGTACCACGGGACTACGTCGGCGAATGAGACGCTGAAGCGGACAGGTTGGGGGCGGTGTGTTGTAAATACTGAACGGCATTGCCATGATATCGTTCACATCCACTCCCCTTTCACCGTTTCAGGAGGCTCCAGCTTTGGACGTCGGCGAACGACTGCAAGCCATCCGCAAGCTCAAGGGCCTGTCGCAGCGCGAACTCGCCAAGCGTGCTGGCGTGACCAACAGCACCATCTCGATGATCGAGAAGAACAGCGTAAGCCCCTCTATCAGCTCGCTGCGCAAGGTGCTGAGCGGCATTCCCATGTCCATGGTCGAATTCTTTTCGGTCGAGCTGGAGCCGCAAAGCCCGACTCAGATCGTCTACAAGGCCCACGAGCTGATCGATATCTCGGACGGTGCGGTGACCATGAAGCTGGTGGGCAAGTCGCACCCCAACCGTGCCATCGCTTTTCTGACCGAGGTGTACCCGCCAGGTGCGGACACCGGTGCCGAGATGCTGACCCACGACGGCGAGGAGACCGGTATCCTGCTTGAAGGCCGCCTGGAACTGGTGGTCGGCAACGAGATTTTCGTTCTCGAAGAAGGCGACAGCTACTACTTCGAAAGCACCCGCCCGCACCGCTTCCGCAACCCATTCGACCAGCCGGCGCGGCTGATCAGTGCGGCGACGCCTTCAAACTTTTGATCCAGCGCAGTGCATTGATTCGGCAATACCCCTTTCCTGTGTGGGGTCGTTTCACGGCCTCTGGGTTCCCGCTATACTTTTCAACGCTCGCCGATCCGTGGCCGCGAGCGTGATTAGCCACCATGAGGGTGTTCGCGTGAATCAAATCAAGAAGATGCTGGCCGTACCAGCAGCCGTATTCGCCCTCTGGGCAATGAGCGCAACCGCTGCGACCAATGACGACATCGCCAAGCGCCTGGAGCCGGTTGGCCAGGTGTGCGTCCAGGGCCAGGAGTGCAAAGGCATGGAAGTGGCCGCTGCAGCGGGTGGCGGGGGAGCCAAAACGCCGGATGAAATCATCGCCAAGCACTGCAATGCCTGCCATGGCAGCGGCTTGCTCGGCGCGCCTAAAATTGGTGACACCGCGGCGTGGAAAGAACGCGCCGACCACCAGGGCGGCCTGGATGGCATCCTGGCCAAGGCCATTACTGGCATCAACGCCATGCCGCCAAAGGGCACCTGTGCAGACTGCTCGGATGAAGACCTGAAAGGGGCGATCAAGAAAATGTCCGGGCTGTGATTTACAGCTGAATTGCATGAGGCCCGCCGTTGATGGCGGGCTTTGTTTTTTTGTTGCCTGGGCCGGCCTCTTCGCGGGCAACCAATTACTTCAGCCCTATGTCCAACTCCTGAACCCATGGATGTTTCAGGAGGCCCAGATGCACCTCTGCTCCATCGACCAGGCTGTCGAGCAGGTCTTGTCCCGGCTGCCAGCCCATATCCACATGGGCCTGCCTTTGGGCCTGGGCAAACCCAATGCCTTCGTCAACGCGCTTTACGCCCGCGTACGCGAGCTGCCCGAACGGCGCCTGACCATCTATACCGCACTTTCCCTCGGCCGCCCGCCACTGGGCGATGGCCTGCAGCGGCGCTTTCTCGAACCCTTCGTCGAGCGTGTCTTCGCTGACTACGAAGAGCTCAGTTACCTCGCAGACCTGCGCAACGACAGCCTGCCGCCCAACATCCGTGTCGAACAGTTCTTCATGCAGCCCGGCAGCCTGCTGCACAGCGAATCGGCCCAGCAGGACTACGTCAGCAGCAACTACAGCCACGCCGCACGTGATATCAACGCCAAGGGCCTGAACCTGGTCGCCCAGTTGGTGGCCGCCACCCCCGAAAAGCCCGTGCACCTGAGCCTGGCCTGCAACCCAGACATCACCCTCGACCTGCTGCCGATGATCGCCAAGCGCCGCGCTGCAGGCGAAACCATCCTCATGCTGGGCCAGGTGCATGCCGAACTGCCCTACATGCCAGGCGATGCCGAGCTGCCCATCGATGCCTTCGACCTGCTGCTCGATGAAGTAGAGCAACGTCGGCTGTTTTCCACACCAAACATGCCGGTTGGCATTCAGGACCACTGCATCGGCCTGCACGCCAGCAGCCTGGTACGCGATGGCGGTACGCTGCAGATCGGCATTGGTGCCATGGGCGATGCGGTTGCGGCGGCATTGCTGGCACGTCAGGGCGACAACGCCGGTTACCGAGCGGTGCTCAAGGCGCTGGATGTCGGACCGTGGCAGGCGTTGATCGAGCGAGAAGGGGGCCTGGACACCCTTACCCACGGCTTGTACGGCTGCAGCGAGATGTTCGTCAACGGCTTGCTGGTGCTGGCCGAAGCAGGGCTGCTACGACGCCCGGCGGACGAGCAAGGCGCAATACTGCATGGCGGCTTTTTCCTCGGCCCGCAAGCGTTCTACCAGCGCTTGCGCGAGATGCCGCTGGAGCAGCGCGCGCAGTTTGTCATGACCCGTATCAGCTTCATCAACGAGCTCTATGGGCAGGAGGCACTCAAGCGCCGACAACGTCGTGATGCGCGCTTCATCAACACCGCGTTTGGCATGACCCTGCTCGGCGCCGGGGTGGCCGACCAGCTGGAGGGCGGCCGCGTGCTCAGTGGCGTGGGCGGGCAGTACAACTTCGTTGCCCAGGGCCATGCGCTGGAGGGCGGGCGTTCGATCCTGCTCTTGCGCAGCTGGCGCGAGGCAGGCGGGGAGGTGACCTCGAACCTGTTCTGGACCTATGGCCACTGCACCATTCCCCGGCACCTGCGCGATATCGTGGTGACCGAGTACGGCATTGCTGACTTGCGTGGGCAGACTGACAGCGAAGTGATTGCGCGGTTGTTGGCGGTGAGCGATTCGCGGTTCCAGCCGGGCCTGATCAAGCAGGCCAAAGACGCTGGCAAGCTTGCCGACGACTTTCAGCTGGAGGCGCGCTTTACCGACAATACCCCGCAACGCCTGGAGGCGATCAGGGCACAGCATGCGCGGCTGTTCCCGGAGTATCCGATGGGCACGGACTTTACGGCCGAGGAGCGGGATCTGTTGCGGGCGCTGAACTGGTTGAAGAGCAAGTTCAAGCTGAGCGAGGTGCTGGAGCTGGGCAAGGCAGCGTTGGATGCACCGGGGCCGGAAGGGTATGAGCGGCATCTGGCGCGGATGGGGCTGGAGGTTCCGCAAGGGTTGAAAGAGGAGCTTTATCAGCGGCTACTGCTGGCAGGGTTACAGGCGACAGGATAATCGTTTGCGCACACTGGCCTCGTGGAAGTGTCAGATTTTTTGTGTGCGGGCCGGTAACGGCCTGCCGTCAGGCAGGCCTTGATTTCACCAGGTTGGCCTGATGAACCGATCTCCGTACAGAATCGCAAATTGAT
>NZ_JAECZP010000010.1:0-220144 GCF_019691255.1 Pseudomonas sp. USTB-Z | reverse complement strand
GTTCAGCCTCACCTTGTCGCCTGCTCAGGCCAACGGCGAAGCACTCGACGTACGCTTGGTGGATGCTGACGGCAACGCCTCTGCGCCGCTGCAATTCGATGCGCCGGACATTACCCCGCCCGGTGCGGTGAGCAACATTGCCGTCGGCGCTGACGGCCTGGCCCTGAGCGGTCGCGGCGAACCCGGCGCCACTGTTGAGGTGCGCGATGCCAGTGGCACCGTGATCGGCACGGGTGTTGTGGGAGCCAACGGCACCTTCCTGATCGACCTCGCCCCAGCCGCGCAGCCAGGCGAGCAATTGAGCCTGGTACAGACCGACCCAAGCGGCAACGCTTCCTCGGCACTGCAATTCGAAGTCCCGGTCACCACTGCGCCTGCCAGCCCCAGCGACCTGGTATTCGCCGAAGACGGCAGCAGCATCAGCGGTACCGCACCTGCCGGCACCCGTGTGGAAGTGCATGACGCCAATGGCACGTTGATTGGCACTGTGGTGGCGGGCCCCGACGGTAGCTTCACCGTCACCCTCGACCCGGCCCAGACCAACGGCGAACTGCTGGACGTGGTCGCCATCGATGACGGCGGCGTTTCCTCGCTGCCCGCCCAGATCACCGCACCCGACATCACCGCCCCTGCCGCCCCAACCGAACTGGCGGTGAGCGCGGACGGCAGCGTTATCACCGGCCGTGCCGAACCGGGCAGCACCGTGCGCATCGTGGCTGCCGACGGCACCGAATTGGGCACTGCCGTGGCCGGCCCGACCGGCGTGTTCAGCCTCAACCTCAATCCGCCACAAGTTGACGGCGAAGTGCTGCAGGCCACGGCGACCGATGCCGCTGGCAACACTTCCGTTGCCAGCTCGGTCACCGCGCCGGACATTGATGGCGGCGATACCACCCCGCCTGAAGCACCGACCAATCTGGTGATCGGCCTTGCCGGCAGCCAGCTCAGTGGTCGAGGCGAAGCCGGCACTACCGTGCAGGTGCGTGACGCGGCCGGCAACATCCTCGCGACCGATACCGTCGCCGCGGATGGCACCTTCACCGCCACCCTGAATCCTGCCGTGAACGACGGCAGCACCTTGCAAGTCACCCTCACCGATGCCGCCGGCAACGTATCCCAACCGGGCTCGGTCACCTCGGCCGACTTGCTGCCGCCTGCACAACCGACTGACCTGGCCTTGGCCGATGGCGTCACCTTCACCGGTCGCGGCGAGCCCGGCGCTACCGTGCAAGTGCGCGATGCTGCCGGCAACCTAATTGGCACCGGCGTCGTCGGTGCCGACGGCCTGTTCAGCCTCACCCTGTCGCCTGCCCAGGCCAATGGTGAAGCACTCGACGTGCGTCTGGTGGATGCCGCCGGCAACAGTTCGATACCGCTGGAGTTCACAGCCCCGGATATCACACCGCCCGAGGCGGTCACCGACATCCTGGTCGGCCCAGGTGGCACGGCCCTGAGTGGTCGCGGCGAACCGGGTGCCACTGTCGAAGTGCGTGATGCCAGTGGCACCGTGATCGGCACGGGTGTCGTGGGTGCCAACGGCACCTTCCTGATCGACCTCGCCCCAGCCGCACAGCCAGGCGAGCAGTTGAGCCTGGTGCAGACCGACCCAAGCGGTAATGCTTCGGTGGCTACCGAGTACGATGTACCACTGACCACCGCGCCCGACAGCCCGAGCAATCTGGCCATCAATGCTGATGGCACCACCCTCACCGGTACCGCACCGGCCGGCACCCGTGTGGAAGTGCATGACGCCAACGGCACGCTGATTGGCACTGTGGTGGCGGGCCCCGACGGCAGCTTCACCGTCACCCTCGACCCGGCCCAGGCCAATGGCGAACTGCTGGACGTGGTGGCCATTGATGACGGCGGTGTTTCCTCGCTGCCCGCCCAAATCACCGCGCCGGATATCACCGCCCCTGCCTCACCGACCGAACTGGTGATCAATGCCGACGGCAGCGTGGTCACCGGCCGTGCCGAACCGGGCAGCACCGTACGCGTGCTGGCCGCCGACGGCACCACTGTGCTGGGTAGCGTGGTAGTTGGCGCTACCGGCAGCTTCAGCATCACCCTCGACCCGCCACAGATAGACGGTGAAGTGCTGCAGGTGACGGCCACCGACGCGGCAGGCAACGCCTCCACCGCCAGTAACCTTACCGCGCCGGACATTGACGGCGGCGATACCACCCCGCCTGAAGCACCGACCAATCTGGTGATCGGCGTTGCCGGCAGCCAACTCAGTGGTCGAGGCGAAGTCGGCTCTACCGTGCAGGTACGTGACGCGGCCGGCAATATCCTCGCGACTGGCAACGTCGCTGCAGATGGCACCTTTGTCATCGCCCTGGACCCCGCCGTGAACGATGGCAGCACCTTACAAGTCACCCTCACCGACGCTGCCGGCAACGTATCCCAACCAGGCTCGGTCACCTCGGCCGACTTGCTGACGCCCGCACAACCGACTGACCTGGCCCTAGCCGATGGTGTCACCTTCACCGGTCGCGGCGAACCCGGCGCTACCGTGCAGGTACGCGATGCCGGCGGTGCTCTCATCGGTACTGGTGTCGTCGGTGCCGACGGCCTGTTCAGCCTCACCCTGTCGCCGGCCCAGACCAATGGTGAAGCACTCGACGTGCGTCTGGTGGATGCCGCCGGCAACAGCTCTGCCCCATTGCAATTCGATGCGCCGGACATCACACCGCCCGATGCGGTCACCGATATTACAGTTGGTGCTGACGGCCTGGCCCTGAGCGGTCGCGGCGAGCCAGGTGCCACTGTCGAAGTGCGTGATGCCAATGGCACCGTGATCGGCACGGGTGTCGTCGGTGCCAACGGCACCTTCCTGATCGACCTCGCCCCAGCCGCACAGCCGGGCGAGCAGTTGAGCCTGGTGCAGACCGACCCAAGAGGCAATGCTTCGGTGACTACCGAGTACGACGTACCATTGACCACCGCGCCCGACAGCCCGAGCAATCTGGCCATCGATGCTGATGGCACCACCGTTACCGGTACCGCGCCGGCTGGCACCCGTGTGGAAGTGCATGACGCCAACGGCACCCTGATTGGCAGTGCCATTGCCAACGCCGATGGCAGCTTCAGCATCGAACTGAATCCCGCACAAGCCAACGGCGAACTGCTGGACGTGGTTGCCATCGATGACGGCGGCGTTTCCTCGCTGCCCGCCCAGATCACCGCGCCCGACATCACCGCCCCTGCCGCCCCAACCGAACTGGCGGTGAGCGCGGACGGCAGCGTTATCACCGGCCGTGCCGAACCGGGCAGTACCGTGCGCATCGTGGCTGCCGACGGCACCGAATTGGGCACTGCCGTGGTCGGCCCGACCGGCGTGTTCAGCCTCAACCTCAACCCGCCACAAGTTGACGGCGAAGTGCTGCAGGCCACGGCGACCGATGCCGCTGGCAACACTTCCGTTACCAGCTCGGTCACCGCGCCGGACATCGATGGCGGCGATACCACCCCGCCTGAAGCACCGACCAATCTGGTGATCGGCCTTGCCGGCAGCCAGCTCAGTGGTCGTGGCGAAGTGGGCACTGCCGTGCAGGTGCGTGACGCGGCCGGCAACATCCTCGCGACCGGCACCGTCGCTGCAGATGGCACCTTCGTCATCGCCCTGGACCCTGCCGTGAACGACGGCAGCACCTTGCAAGTCACCCTCACCGACGCTGCCGGCAACGTATCCCAACCGGGCTCGGTCACCTCGGCCGACTTGCTGCCGCCCGCGCAACCGACTGACCTAGCCTTGGCCGATGGCGTCACCTTCACTGGTCGCGGCGAGCCCGGCGCTACCGTGCAAGTGCGCGATGCTGCCGGCAACCTGATTGGCACTGGCTTGGTCAACGAAGACGGCACCTTCAGCGTCACGCTGCTCCCCGCCCAGGTCAATGGTGAAACCCTGGACATTCGCGTGGTGGATGCCGCCGGCAACGCCTCGGCGCCACTGCAATTCGATGCGCCGGACATCACCCCACCTGAGGCAGTAACCAATATTACAGTTGGTGCTGACGGCCTGGCCCTGAGCGGTCGCGGCGAACCCGGCGCCACTGTTGAGGTGCGCGATGCCAATGGCACCGTGATCGGCACGGGTGTTGTGGGAGCCAACGGCACCTTCCTGATCGACCTCGCCCCAGCCGCGCAGCCGGGCGAGCAGTTGACCCTGGTGCAGACCGACCCAAGCGGCAACGCTTCCTCGGCACTGCAATTCGAAGTCCCGGTCACCACCGCGCCTGCCAGCCCCAGCGACCTGGTATTCGCCGAAGACGGCAGCAGCATCAGCGGTACCGCACCTGCCGGCACCCGTGTGGAAGTGCATGACGCCAACGGCACGCTGATTGGCACTGTGGTGGCGGGCCCCGACGGCAGCTTCACCGTTACCCTCGACCCGGCCCAGGCCAACGGCGAACTACTGGACGTGGTGGCCATTGATGACGGCGGTGTTTCCTCGCTGCCCGCCCAAATCATCGCACCAGATATCACCGCCCCTGCCGCACCGACCGAACTGGTGATCAATGCCGACGGCAGCGTGGTCACCGGCCGTGCCGAACCGGGCAGCACCGTACGCGTGCTGGCCGCCGACGGCACCACTGTGCTGGGTAGCGTGGTAGTTGGCGCTACCGGCAGCTTCAGCATCACCCTCGACCCGCCACAGGTAGACGGTGAAGTGCTGCAGGTGACGGCCACCGATGCGGCAGGCAACGCCTCCACCGCCATTAACGTTACCGCGCCGGACATCGATGGCGGCGATACAACGCCACCGCAGACCCCGACCAACCTGGTGATCAGTGCTGCCGGCAGCCAACTCAGCGGTCGTGGCGAAGCCGGTACCAGCGTTCAGGTACGCGATGACGCAGGCACCGTAGTTGCCACGGGCACAGTCAATCCCGATGGTACCTTCGCCATCACCTTGAACCCGGCCATCACCGATGGCAGTACCCTGCAAGTGACCCTGACCGACACTGCCGGCAATGTCTCGCAACCCGGTTCGGTCGCCGCGCCAGACCTGCTGGCCCCAGCGCAGCCAACCGAGCTGGCCTTGGTTGATGGCGTGACCTTTACCGGCCGCGGCGAGCCCGGTGCCACCGTACAGGTGCGCAATGCCACCGGCAGCCTGATCGGCACTGGCTTGGTCAACGAAGACGGCACCTTCAGCGTCACGCTGTTCCCCGCCCAGGCCAATGGTGAGGCCCTGGACATTCGCGTGGTAGACGCCGCCGGCAACAGTTCAACGCCGCTGGCGTTCACTGCACCGGACGTCACGCCGCCAGCTGCCGTCAGCAACGTCGTGGTGGGCGCCGATGGCCTGGTGCTCAGTGGCCGTGGCGAGGCCGGCGCTACCGTACAGGTACGTGATGCCAACGGCTCTGTCATAGGCACCGCCACAGTCGGCGCCAACGGAACCTTCTTTGTCGACCTCACCCCAGCCGCGCAACCGGGCGAGCAATTGAGCCTGGTGCAGACCGATGCGAGCGGCAACGCCTCTGAAGCCCTGCAATATGAAGTCCCGGCAACCACGACCCCAGCCAGCCCAAGCGACCTGGTGGCGGCTGCGAACGGCGCCAGCATCACTGGTACAGCCCCGACGGGCAGCCGTGTGGAAGTACACGATGCCAACGGCACACTGGTCGGCAGTGTGGTGGTAGGTGCCGGTGGCACCTTCACCGTCATCCTCAACCCGGCCCAGGCCAACGGCGAACTGCTGGACGTGGTGGCCATCGATGGCACCGGCGCTTCGTCCCTGCCGGTGCAAATCGCTGCGCCAGACATCACCCCGCCGGTCACCCCGAGCGAGCTAGCGATCAGTGCCAACGGCAGCGAGGTCACCGGCCGCGCCGAAGTGGGCAGCACCGTGCGTGTGCTGGCCGCCGATGGCACCACCGTGCTGGGTAGTGTGGTGGTCGACGCCACTGGCAGTTTCAGCATCACCCTCGACCCGCCGCAGGTGAGTGGTGAGGAACTCCAAGTCACCGCCACCGACGCCGCCGGCAACACCTCCACGGCGGGCGACATCACCGCGCCGGACATCGACGGTGGCGACACCACACCACCGGATGCCGCAACCAACCTGGTAGTCGGCCTGGCCGGTGCCCAGCTCAGTGGCCGCGGCGAAGCCGGGGCCAGCGTGCAGGTGCGCGATGCCCAGGGCAATGTACTGGCCAACGGCTCGGTCAACCCGGACGGCACCTTCCAGATCACCCTCGACCCACCG
Organism: Pseudomonas sp. USTB-Z; assembly: GCF_019691255.1. Taxonomy (NCBI): domain Bacteria; kingdom Pseudomonadati; phylum Pseudomonadota; class Gammaproteobacteria; order Pseudomonadales; family Pseudomonadaceae; genus Pseudomonas; species Pseudomonas sp. USTB-Z. Next base: position 213,927 of record NZ_JAECZP010000010.1, on the reverse strand, counting down.
GTGAAAGATGGCAGCAACCTGCAAGTGGTGCTGACCGATGCCAGCGGCAATGCTTCTGCCCCGGCGTCGGTGGTTACCCCGGACTTGCAGGCCCCGGCTCAACCGACCGGTGTAGCCTTGGCCGACGGCGTGACCCTGAGCGGCAACGGCGAGCCAGGCGCGACCGTGCAGGTACGCGATACCTTGGGCAACTTGCTCGGCACTGGCCTGGTCACTGAAACCGGCAGTTTCAGCATCAGCCTGTCGCCGGCCCAGGCCAATGGCGAAATCCTCGACATCCGTCTGATCGATGCCGCCGGCAATGTCTCTTCACCCCTGCAGTTCGAGGCCCCGGACATCACCGTGCCTGCCGTAGTCAGCAACATTGTCGTCGGCGCCGACGGCCTGACCTTGGGCGGTCGCGGCGAAGCCGGTGCTACCGTCGAGGTGCGCGATGCCAATGGCACGCTGATCGGTACCGGCACAGTGACCGCGAACGGTACTTTCCTGATCGACCTCGATCCAGCTGCACTGCCGGGTGAACGCCTGAGCCTGGTACAGACCGACCCGAGCGGCAACGCCTCTGAAGCGCTGACCTACGACGTGCCACTGGTGGTCACCCCGACCAGCCCGAGCGAACTGGTCGTCGCCGCCGATGGCAGCAGCATCAGCGGTTCTGCTCCTGCTGGTAGCCGCGTGGAAGTGCATGATGCCAACGGCACGCTGGTCGGTAGCATCGTGGTGGGTGCCGAGGGCACCTTCACCGTGGTGCTCACACCGGCCCAGGCCAATGGCGAATTACTGGACGTGGTGGCGATCGACAACAACGGCACCTCGTCGTTGCCGGTGCAGGTCGCCGCACCAGACATCACCGCGCCTGTGGCGCCAAGCGATCTGGCAATCAGTGGCGACGGTACCGTTGTCAGCGGCCGCGCCGAAGCAGGCAGCACCGTCCGTGTGCTGGCCGCCGATGGCATCACTGTACTGGGCAGTGTCGTGGTGGGGGCCAGCGGTGCCTTCAGCATCGGCCTCACCCCGCCACAAGTGGCAGGCGAGCAGTTGCAGGTGACGGCCACCGATGTCGCAGGCAACGCCTCCACGGCCGGCAGCGTCACCGCACCGATCGTGGACAACGGCGGCGACACCACACCGCCGGAGCCCGCTACCGAGCTGGCCATCAGTAACGATGGCCGCACAGTCTCCGGGCGCGGCGAAGCGGGTGCCACCGTGGAGGTGCGCAACGACCAGGGACAAGTGCTGGTGAGCGGCACCGTTCAGCCCGATGGCACCTTCAATGTGCAACTGCCAACCCCGGTGGTGGATGGTTCGTCCCTGCAAGTGACCCTGACCGATGCCGCCGGCAACGTCTCTACACCTAGCCCGCTGACGGCGCCCGACCAGGTAGCACCGCTGCAACCAACCGACCTGGTGCTGAGTAATGGTGACAGCCTGGTCGGTACTGCAGAAGGGGGCGCACGGATTGAGGTCAAAGATGCCTCGGGCAACCTGATCGGTAGCGCCATTGCCGAGCCGGATGGCAGCTTCAGCCTGACCCTCGACCCGCCCCAGGCCAATGGCGAAACTTTGTCCATCACCGTGACCGATGCGGCAGGCAATACCTCGGTGCCGCTGAGTTACGTGGCCCCGGACATTACCGCACCGGCGATCGTCACTGACGTGCTGGCAGGCGATGGCAGCCTGGCCGTGTCTGGCCGTGGTGAGCCAGGGGCCACAGTCGAAGTGCGTAATGCCCAAGGCGCAGTCATCGGTACTGGCACCGTGGCGCCAAATGGCACCTTCGTGATTGACCTGGAGGCACCGTTGGCCGCAGGTGAGAACCTCGTGCTGGTGCAGACCGATGCCGCTGGCAATACCTCGGCAGGGGTCAGCGTGACCGTGGCCGATACACCGCTGCCCGAAAGCCCGAGCGGCGTGGTGGTGGCCGGTGACGGCTCCAGTGTTTCCGGTACCGCACCGGCAGATACGCAAGTGCAAGTGCGCGACGCGCAGGGCAATGTCCTGGGCAGCACCCAGGCCGGCCCGGATGGCAGCTTCACCATCGGCCTGACCCCCGCACAGGCCAACGGGGAAGCACTGGATGTCGTCGCGGTTGACGAAGCTGGCAACAGTTCGTTGCCGACCCAGATCACCGCGCCCGATATCACCCCGCCCAATGAAGCCAGTGAACTGCAACTGAGTGCCGATGGCGGCCTGCTCACCGGTCGCGGCGAACCAGGCACCACCGTGCAGGTCATCAACGCCGACGGCACTGTGCTGGGCAACGCCCAGGTCGGTGCCGACGGTGTGATCAGCGTGGTCCTGGACCCAGCGCAGACCGACGGCCAGGAACTGGACGTGGTCCTGCGCGACCCCGCTGGCAACACCTCGACCGCCACCATCGTCGCGCCCGATATCGACGGCCCGCTGCAACCCTCCGGGCTGGCCATCGATACCGCTGGCATCCACCTTACCGGCCAGGGTCAAAGCGGCTCTATCGTCACCGTGCGTGACGCCGACGGCAATGTGCTGGGCACTGCCACCGTGGGCGGCGACGGCCGTTTCGACGTCACCCTGAACGCGCCACAGCGCAATGGCGAAAGCCTGACCGTCGAAGCGACCGACAACCTGGGCAATAGCGCAGGGCCGGTGGACTTCACTGCACCCGACTCCACCCCACCGCAAGTGGTCACCAACCCGGCCATCGACGGCACCGGTACCACGATCACCGGCAACGGCGAACCGGGCGCCACCGTGACCGTGCGCGGGCCGGATGGCAGCGTGCTGGGCAGCACGGTGGTCGGCGCTGGCGGCGCTTTCGAAATCACCCTCGACACGCCGCAAACCAACGGCCAGGCACTGACCGTGGAGCAACGCGACGCGGCCGGCAACCTGTCGGCGGCAGTCGACGTGTCGGCACCGGATACCCAGGCACCCGATAGCCCCACCGGTCTGGTCCTGGCTGGCGACGGCAGCAGCCTGAGCGGCAGCGGCGAGCCGGGTGCGCAGGTGACCGTGACCGGCACTGGCGGCACAGTACTGGGCACCGCAACGGTCCAGCCCGATGGCTCCTTCCAGGTGGCCATCGACCCGCCACAGCTCAATGGCCAGACGCTGTCTGTCACTCAGGCGGACAACAGCGGCAACGGCTCGCCCGCTGGCACCGTGACCGCACCTGACTTCGAGGCACCGCTGCCGGCGCAAGGGCTGGGCCTTGATCCTACCGGCACACTGCTCAGCGGGCAGGGCGAGGCAGGCAGCACCGTAGAGGTACGTGATGCCGCAGGCAACCTGCTAGGCACCATCCCGGTGAATGCAGACGGTACGTTCGAAGTGGCACTCTCCCCGGCCCAGACCAACGGTGAAGTGCTGTCGGTGGTGCTGATCGATGGCGGCGGCAATGCCTCGCCGTCGGCCACTTTCACCGCTGACGACAGTACCGCGCCAGCTGCGCCTGCCGGCCTCACGATCACCCCGGGCGGCAGTGCCATCCAGGGTACCGGTGAAGCTGGCGCCACGGTGGAAGTGAAGCTTGCCGACGGCACGTTGGTAGGCACCGTCGTCGTGCCCGCAGGCGGCAGCTTCACGGTCCCACTATCGCCCGCCCAGTTGGACGGCCAGGCCCTGGATGTGACGCTGACCGATGCGGCCGGCAACATTTCGCAGCCCAGCCAGATCCTTGCGCCTGACATCACGCCACCGGCACTGCCCACCGACGTTGCAGTCAGCAGCGATGGCACGGCTGTGACCGGTAACGCACCTGGCGCCAGTTCGGTGACCGTGAGCGATGGGGCCGGCAATGTGATCACTGTTGCGGTCAACCCGGATGGCAGTTTCAGCGTGCCGCTGGATACACCGCAGAACAACGGCCAGACCGTAACCGTGGTAGTGACCGACGCAGCCGGCAACGACTCGGCGCCGGTCTCTGTCACCGCGCCGGACACGACCAACCCAGAACCGGCGACCGGGCTTACCGTAAGCCCGGATGGCAGCACGGTCGGCGGCACAGCCGAGCCTGGCAGCACAGTGGAAGTCCGCAACCCGGATGACACCGTGCGCGGCACTGTAACTGCAGGGCCGGACGGCACCTTCGTGATCCCGGTCGCCCCACCGCTGGCATCAGGCGAAACCGTCGATGTGGTGGTGATCGACCCTGCCGGTAACGAATCGCCTGAAATACCGCTGGCTGGCCCGACCGGTACCGAAGTGGCCACGCCTTCGGCCCTTGCCATCAGCGCCGACGGTTTCCTGCTGACCGGCCAGGGTACGGTCGGCTCGCTGATTACCGTGACCTCCGGGGGCACCACGCTGGGCAGCGCCACGGTCGGCAGCGACGGCACCTTCCGTGTGTTCTTCCAGAACGCCCAGCTCAACGCCCAGATCTTGCAGGTCAGTGCCAAGGCTACCGTCGATGGCCAGCCTTCGGTGCCGGCCATTATCGTGGCCAATGACACCACGGCACCGGACGTGCCGACGCAGGTAAACCTCAACGCCACCGGCAGTACGCTGACCGGCCAAGGCGAGGTGGGTGCAACTGTGCGCGTGACAGACCTACAAGGCACCTTGCTGGGGACTGCAACCGTCGACAGCAAAGGCCTGTTCAGCGTCAGCTTCTCGCCGGCCGTGGCCAATGGGCAGAACCTGATCGTCACCCAGGCTGATGCTGCAGGTAACGTTTCGCTCGCGGCCACCCTGCAAGCGCCTGACCTGCAGGCACCGCTGGCGGCCAGTAACCTCAGCCTCAATAGCGCAGCCACCGTGCTCAGCGGCCAGGGCGAAGCCGGTGCCAGCGTCACCGTGCGCGACGCCAGCGGCGCCATCCTGGCCACCGGCACCGTCAACCAGAGCGGCCAGTTCCAGATCACCCTGCCCAGCGCGCAGGTGACCGGTAGCCCGCTACAGGTCACCCTCAGTGATGCCGCGGGCAATGTGTCCGGCCCGGCCAGCCTGGCCACGCCAGACCACACGCCGCCAGCGGCCATCAGTAACCCGGTGCTGAGCCAGGACGGCCGGCAGCTTTCCGGCAGCGGTGAAGCGGGCGCCACGGTACAGGTACGCAACGCCGCCGGTGCCTTGCTCGGCTCCGCCACGGTGGGCGCTGACGGTCGCTTCACGGTGACATTCGACACGCCGCAAACCAACGGCCAGGTCATCGGCGTGACGCAAGTGGATGCCGCCAGCAACACCTCGCCGGCAATCAATGTGACAACCCCGGACCTGACCCCACCCGCGCCGCTGACCAACGTGGTGCTGAACAACAACGGCCTGACCCTGACCGGCCTGGGCGAAGCCGGTGCCAGGGTCACCGTTCACGGCCAGGACGGGACCATCATCGGCACCGGCCTGGTGGCGGCCAATGGCAGCTTTACCCTCACCCTGAACAGCGCCCAGCTCAACGCCCAGCACCTGAGCGTTACGCAGACCGACGCGGGCAACAACACCTCCACCGCCGTGGCGGTCACCGCGCCGGACTTCACCCCGCCTACGGCACCGACAGCACTCGCGCTGTCCGGTACCGGGCTGCAACTGACCGGTAACGCCGAAGCCGGCAGCACCGTGACCGTGCGCGATGCCAGCGGCAACGTGCTGGGCACAGCGGTAGCCGGCAGCAACGGCACCTTCCAGGTCACCCTGAACAGTGCCCAGACCAATGGCCAGATGCTGCAGGTGACCGCCACCGACGCAGCCGGCAACGTGTCGCCGGCCGCACCTTATACTGCAGCCGACACCACGCCGCCGGCCGCCGTGACCAACCTGGCTGTCTCCGCCAATGGCGCCACCCTGACAGGCGATGGCGAAGCAGGCGCAACCGTGACCGTACGGGCGCCGGACGGTACCGTGCTGGGCAACGCTACAGTGGCCGCCGACGGTCACTTCAGCGTATCCCTGTCGCCGGCAGCAATCACGGGTGAAAGCCTGAGCGTGGTCCAGGCCGATGCCGCACAGAACGTCTCCCCTGCACAGAGCGTGACGGCGCCAGGCGCGCTGGCACCGGCCACGCCGGACAACCTGATACTGGCCGCCGACGGCCTGTCGGTGACCGGCACCGCCGAGGCGGGTAGCACAATCAAAGTGTACGGCACCAACGGCGTATTGCTGGGCAGCAGCCCGGTCGCCAACGACGGCACGTTCACTGTCAATCTCGGCAGTGCGCAGGCCAATGGCGAAGTGCTGCAGGTCAGCGCAACGGGCCCCGATGGCAGCGTATCGCTACCCGCTACCCTGCAGGCACCCGACACCACGGCACCGCAACCACTGACCAACCTGGCGTTGTCCAGCGACGGCCTGGTACTCAGTGGCCGCGGTGAAGCAGGTGCCACCGTTACCGTGATTGGCGAAGGCGGTATCGACCTGGGCACTGCCGTGGTCGATGCCAATGGCAACTTCAATGTCAACCTGAACAGCGCGCAGATTAACGGCGAACAGCTCAGCGCCAGCCAGTCCGATGTGGCCGGCAACGAGTCCAACAGCGTCAGCCTGACAGCCCCTGACCGCGTCGCGCCGGATGCTGCCGGCAACCTGGCCTTCGCCGGGGGTGGCAGCTTGTTGAACGGTACCGGCGAAGCGGGTGCCGCCGTGCGTGTGCTCGCCGCCGATGGTTCGGTGCTGGGCAGCGCCACGGTGCGCGCCGACGGGACTTTCCAGGTCAACCTCGCATCGCCCCAGGCCAACGGCCAACAGGTGCAGGTGGTACTGACCGATGCGGCCGGCAACCAGTCTGCCGCCAGCGCCATCACCGCACCCGATACCACACCGCCAGCGGCACCCGGCGAACTGGCCGTTTCCGGTGATGGTGTCACCCTCACCGGCCGCGGCGAAGTGGGCGCGCGGGTGACCGTGACCAACCCGGCAGGCGAGGAAATCGGCAGCGCCACCGTCGATGCCAGTGGCCACTTCACCATCACGCTGAGCCCGGCACTGGGCAACGCCGAGCTGCTCAGCTTCACCCAGGCCGATGCGGCCGGTAACGTGTCGGCAGTGGCAACCCTGCAAACCCCCGACTTCACCCCGCCCGACCCACTCACCCAAGTGGTGATCAACGCCGACGGCAGTGTGGTCAGCGGCCTGGGCGAGGCCGGCGCCACGGTAATCGTCAGTAACGCGGCCGGTACCGTACTGGGCACGGGTATCGTACTGGCTGATGGCAGCTTCAGCGTCGAACTGTCACCCGCACAAATCAACAACCAGACACTGTCGGTACTGCAGGCCGATCCACCCGGCAACGTCAGCCTGCCGGTCAACGTGCAAGCGCCGGACCTCACGCCGCCAGCGGCAGCAACCGAGCTGCGGCTCAATGCGGCAGGTGACGAGTTGGGCGGTGTCGGCGAAGTGGGCGCCACCGTGCGCGTGTACGTCGGTATCACGCAGGTGGGTACCGGCACAGTGGGCGTCGACGGGACCTTCATCGTCGAGCTGGATGCAGCGCAGCTCGATGGCCAGGTGCTGCAGGTCACCCTGACCGATGCAGCCGGCAACATCTCGCCAATCAGTTCGGTCACGGCCGTGGACACCACACCACCGGCCACCGTGGTCGCCACCATCAACGACAGCGGTACCCAGGTGATCGGTACTGCCGAAGCCGGCACCCGCGTCACGGTGGTCAACAACAACGGCGACCTGCTGGGCCAGGTAACGGTGGAGCCGGACGGCACCTTCGTCCTTGACCTGAACCGCCCGCAAATCAACGGCGAAACGCTGACCATCATCGCCCAGGACGCCACTGGCAACCCGTCGGTACCGCTGGCAGTGACTGCGCCAGACCTGACGCCACCGGTGCAGCCGACCGACCTGCTGCTCAACGCAGCCGGTACGTCGATGACGGGTACGGCCGAAGCCGGCAGCACGATCACGGTGCGCGGCCCGAACAACAACATCGTGGGCACGGTGGAAGTGGGTGAGAACGGCCAGTTCACTGTGCCGATCAGCCCGGCACAGAACAACGGCCAGTTGCTGACGGTGGTGTCCACCGATGATGCCGGCAACGCTTCGGTGGCTGTCCCTTACCAGACCAACGACACCTCGCCACCCGACCTGGTGACCAACCTGGCGATCAACAACACCTTCAACGTGCTGACCGGCAAGGGCGAAGCCAATGCCACGGTCACCGTCAGCCTCGACGGAGACGTGATCGGTACCGGCGTGGTGGATGCCGCTGGCAACTTCCAGATAACGCTGGTGCCGGCGGCGGGCTCGCTCGCAACCCTGGAAGTGACACAGTCCGACGGCATCAATACGTCTGCGGTCGCGACCTACCTCACACCCTTGATCGCACCACCCGTGCCGCCCACCGACGTGACCTTGGGCAGCGACGGCCTGACCCTGACAGGCAGTGCACCCAGCGGTGTGGGCATTCGCGTGTACGACGCTGCAGGCAACCTGATCGGTACAGGGGTCGCAAGCCTGAACGGCTCCTTCACCCTGACGCTGGACGCAGCCCAGCTCAATGGCGAACACATTTCGGTGACAGCGGTGGCGCTGATAGGCGGCGAATCGCAGCCGACCTTCCTGCAAGCGGCCGACATCACGCCACCGACCAACCCGGTGGTCACCAGCCTGTCTGTCAATGGCCTGGTGCTGACCGGCACGGGTGAAGCCGGTGCCACGGTGACAGTGCGTGATGCCGGCAACAACGTGCTCGGCACGGCGGTGGTGAATGGCGGTGGCGTGTTCACCGTCAACCTGAACGCCGCGCAGCTCAACGGCCAGGTACTGGGCGTGAGCCAGGCTGACACTGCAGGCAATGTGTCCGGCAGCACAAGCTACACCGCCGCAGACCTGCAGCCACCTGCTGCCCCCACCAACGTCGCCATCAACGGCACCGGTACCGTGCTTACCGGTAGCGGTGAGGCGGGCGCTACCATTACCGTCCAAGGCCCGAACGGCCAGGTGGGTACCGGTGTGGTACAAGCCAACGGCACCTTCAGCATTACCTTGACCTCGCCACAGAACGACGGGCAACTGCTGGTGGTACGCCAGGCCGATTCTGCCGGCAACCTGTCCGCCAGCACCAGCCTGACTGCGCCGGACATCACCCCGCCAGCCGCCCCGCTGGCCACCATCAACGCCAACGGCACCTCGGTCAGTGGTGCTGGCCAGGTCGGCAGCACGGTCACCGTGCGCAACAGCGCCGGTACCGTACTGGGTACCGCAACGGTGGGCAGCAACGGCCTGTTCGTGGTCAGCCTGACTGCGGCGCAGATCGACAACCAGGCGCTCAGCGTCACCCTCACCGACAGCGCCGGTAACGTGTCCACAGGCACTGCACTGACCGCACCGGACCTGACCCCGCCTGCGGCTGCCGGCAACCTGCTGTTCAGTGCCGACGGCAGTACCCTCACCGGTACTGGCGAAGTGGGTGCCACCGTCACCGTACGCAGCGCCGGCGGGACCGTGCTGCAGACCGCGACGGTGCAGGCGGACGGCACCTTCACCGTGACCCTGAGCCCGCCTCAGGACAACGGCCAGATCCTTTCGGTGACCCTCAGCGACCCGCGCGGCAACGTGTCGGGCAACGTCAACGTCACTGCACCGGATGTGGATGCCAACGCGCCGGTCATCGCCAGCGACAACCTGGCCACGGCCACGGTCAACCTGGCAGCGGTCAGCGCCACGAAGACCTACACCGACAGCTTCACCACGCTGTTGTCGGGGTTCTCCAAGACCTACACCTGGACGGTGGCAACAGGCACCACGGCTGACCCTACCCTCACACTGACCACCAACAGCGTGCTGGCATTGCTCAATAACACCAGCTTCACCCTGCAGGTGAAAGACGCCAGCGGCACCTGGGTGACCATCGCCACCGGTAACACTCAGGGCCTGCTCGACCTGATCGTGTTGCCAATCGGCTTGCAGGTGGACATCGGCGTGCTGCAAGCCGGTGATTACCGACTGACCGTGGGCAGTGGCGGCATCGGTCTGATCACCGAAGTGAGCACCACGCTGGACATCGTCTCCACCAGCCTGACCCAATTCACCGGCACCGGCATTGCCACCTCTGGCAACGTCATTACCGACGTGGGTACCGATGGCGCAGTGGATGCTCGTGGCCCGGACAGCGCCGCCGTGCTGCAAGTGCTCAAAGACGGCAGCTACGTCTCGGCCGGGACTGCCACGACGGTTCAGGGTCAGTACGGCACCCTGGTGATCCGTGCGGACGGCAGCTACACCTACACGCCGAACGGCAGCCCGAACAGTGTCGGCAAGGTGGACGTGTTCAGCTACCAACTGGTGCACCCTAACGGCCTGTCCGATGCCGCCAACCTGTACGTGCGCATCGACAGCCCGCAAGCCACGGAGGTCTGGAGCGACACCAACTACGGTGCACCGGCCACGGTGGTCGACGCAGTCAACGACGTTGGTACCAGCCAGGTCACCCTGGACAACCGCGTGGACACCAGCAGCAGTACGCTGGGCTCGCTGAACCTGCCAGTGATCGGTACCCGCCAGGCCACCTACACCACCACGGTTGCCGCCAATACCACGGCCGACCTGCAGGTGGTGGTCAACTCCACCAACCTGTTGAGCCTGCTCAACGGCACCACCATCGAGCTGCTCAAGCTCAACCCGGCCACCGGCCAGTACGTGCTGGTGCAGTCGGTGCCAGGTGGTTCGCTGGTCAGCATCCTGGGCGGCGGCGCCGGGTATACCTTCGAGAACCAGGGCGCCGGTACCTACCACGTACGTGTCACCGCCGGCGGCATTGGCTTGCTCAGCTCCATCACCACCAGCCTGAACACCACCACAACGTACCTGACCGAGTTCGTGGTCAGTGGCGCGACAGCCGCCACCGGCAACCTGCTGGCTGACGACAACGTCGGTTCGGCCTTGACCGTGCTGAGCGTGCTGACAGCGGCCAACACCTACACCATCCCGGGCTACAACGGGGTAAGCGTGGCCGGCACCTACGGCACGTTGCTGGTGCATGCCGACGGCAGCTACACCTACACCCTCAACGCAGGGCTCACCTCGGCGGTGGTAGGCCAGCACGACACCTTCACCTACGAGCTAAGCCACCCGAACGGCACGACCGACACCGCAACCCTCACCATCAACGTGGACAGCGCCGCCGGCCTCACCGCCACCACATCGCTGCTGGCCGATACTGGCGACGAGTCCGCGGCACTCGCCAGCCTGGCAGCGGCCACCGATGTGATCGCCGGCACTGACGGCAACGACCACCTCGATGGCAGCCAGGGTGGCCACATCACCCTGCAGGGTGGTGCGGGTGACGACACACTGGTGGTGGTCGACCAGAACTTCGCCAGCGTCGACGGTGGCTCGGGAACCGACACCCTGCTGTGGGGCGGCGGTGATGCCAGCATTGACCTGGGCAACCTGGCCGGGCGCGTACACGACATCGAAATCCTCGACCTCAACGACACCAGTTCGGTGGCGCTCACCCTCAACCTGGCGGATGTGGTGGCCATCACCGAAACCGGTACCGACACACTGATCATCAAGGGGGACGACAAAGACTCGGTTCACATGACGGACAACTGGACGCTGGTCGGGAACCAAACTGCCGACGGCATCGACTATAACCAGTACACGGCCCAGGAGGATCCAAGCCATCACCTGTGGGTACAGAACGGTATCCATGTGGTTTGAGGCCGCTGTAAACCCGTCGGGTGAATACCCGGCGGCATGGACGACCAGCAGTAAGGGAATTATGTGAAGCGAAGCAGTCCGCTGTCACCGCTGTTGCTGGGAGCCTTCGGGCTCCTGGCCCTGAACTTCCACCCGGTTGCCCAGGCAGCCGATGATATAGACCCCCACCTGCGCCAGATCGGGCCGTCGCCGCTACGCGATGCGCCCGAAGCGGTGCCCGCCCGGCCCCCCATCGGCATGGCCCCGGTCGCCAGTGGCGAACGGCTGAGCCTTACCGACGCGGTGCTGCAGGCAGCGCAATGGCACCCGAGCATCGCTGAGGCCATCGGCAACCTTTACAAGCAGGGCGAAGGCATCAACGTCGCCCGTGCGGGGTATTACCCACAGATTTCCGGCGGTATCCGCACCGGTTATGACACCGGCTATGGCGGCGACCGCAATAGCCAGGCCCTGAACCTGTCGCTCAAGCAAATGCTCTATGACTTCGGCAAGGTCGACAGCGCCGTCAACGCGGCCCAGGCTGCCGCCGCCCGGGCCCAGGCCAATATCCTGCTGGTGGTCGACGACCTGGCCCGCGACACAGCCTATGCCTGGATCGAAACCCGCCGCTACGAGCAACTGATGACGATTGCCCGCGACCAGATTCGCGGCGTGGGCGACATTGCCGGCATGGCGCGCCAGCGCAGCGACATGGGCGCCAGCACCCGGTCCGACGTGGTGCAGGCCGAGTCCCGGGTGGAAAGCGCCCGTGCCACCCTGGAAGAGTACCAGTCGCAGTACGAGCGCTGGCGCTCGACCCTGGCGGCGCTGATGGGCCGCGTTACCCCACCGGCACTGGCCGAAGGCTCACCCGCCGAGCTGAACCAGGCCTGCAAGCGCCCTGCACAGGGTGATGACCGCCTGCCTGCCGTGCTGATGGCCCTGGCCCAGCGCGCACAGGGCCAGGCCGAGCTGGCCCAGGCCAAGGCGGAGGCCTACCCTACCCTGTCGTTGCAACCGCAGGTCAATCATTACCTGGACGACGACTACAACCGCGATAACGCACGGCTGGACCGCACCCAGGCGGGCATCTACCTGAACGTCGAAGTTCCCATCTACCAAGGGGGCTCCATCAGCGCTCGCACCCGCGCTGCCGGCCACGCGCTGACCGCCGCCGATTCCGCCGAAGACGCCGCACGCCTGCAGGCGCGTCGGGGCCTGGCCGAGGCCAAGGCGCAAACCTCCGGGCTGGGCCGCAGGCTGACCTCACTGGAGGCCCGCCAGGTCAGCATTCAGGAGGCACGCATGCTCTACGGGCGTCAGTACCTGGACCTAGGCACACGGCCACTGCTCGATCTGCTCAACGCCGAGCAGGAGATCTACCAGTCACGCTTCGAACTTGCCGGCACCCGCTCCGATCTGCTGCGCCTGGATGTCGACTGCCTGTACAACACCGGCGCCCTGCGCACGGCCTTTGGCCTTGAGGGGCGCAACCTGCAAGGTGTGGAGATCCAGCCATGAGTGATTCGATCGATGTGACCCTGCCCAACCAGGCGCCTGCGCCGGAGCAGGCCGCCGCCCACCGGCCAGACCTGGGCCCCTGGCTTGAGGTGATGTTGCAGGTGGCACACCACTACCGCCTGGACGTATCACCCCAGCGTATTCGCCTGGCCGCTGCGGAGGATGCCCGCCCGTTGAATGAAATCCTCCGCCACATGGCACGTCAGGCGGGGCTGGCATTGCGCTTCGTGCACTTCGATGCCAAGGGCCTGCGGCAATGGCGCACGCCGCTGGTGCTGGAGCTGGACGATGGGCAGCTGGCGGTGGTCGAGTCGGTGACCGAAGAGGACGACCTGGCAGTGGTGTTCGCCGGTGACCAGGGCCTGACTTCGCGTCTGCCCCGCGACACCCTGAAAGGCCGTATCAACCGCGTGGCCCTGCTGCGCCCGGCCCGGCCACTGCGCGATGTGCGCACCGACGACTACACCGCGCCTTACGACCGCCACTGGTTCGCCCGCATCGTACTGCGCGACCTGCGTCCCTATGGGCAGGTGATGGTCGCTTCACTGGTGGCCAACGTGCTGGCGCTGGCCGGCGTGCTGTTCTCGATGCAGGTGTACGACCGAGTGATACCGGCTGAATCCCTGCCCACCCTCTACGTCCTGTTTGGCGGTGTGGTGTTGGCACTGGTGTTCGACTTCAGCATGCGCCTGCTGCGGCTAAAGGTGACCGATCTGCTTGGCAAGCGCGCCGACCTGCGGGTGAGCGACCTGGTCTACGGCCATGCCCTGCGCCTGCGCAACTCGGTGCGGCCGAAGTCCACCGGCTCGTTCATCTCGCAGTTGCGCGAGCTGGAGTCGATCCGCGACCTGATCACGTCCAGCACCGCCACGGTGCTGGCCGACCTGCCGTTCTTCCTGCTGTTCCTGTTCGTGTTCTGGCTGATCGGCGGCGTACTGGTGTTCATCCCGCTGGTCGCGCTGCTGGCCATGGTGTTGCCCGGGTTGCTTGCACAACGGCGCCTGGCACGGTTGGCCAATGCCTCGATGCGTGAGTCGGCGCTGCGCAACGCCATGCTGGTGGAAAGTATCCAAGGCCTGGACGAGATCAAGGCACTGCAGGCGGAGGCACGCTTCGAACGGCAGTGGAACCAGTACAACGCGGCCTGCGCGCACACCAACCTGCGCCTGCGCACCCTCACCAACGGCCTGGTGACCTGGACGCAGAACGTGCAGGGTGCCGTGTTTGCCGTGGTCATCGTGATCGGCGCACCCATGGTCATCGCCGGCGACCTCACCACGGGTAGCCTGGTGGCGGCATCCATGCTTTCGTCGCGGATGATGGCACCGCTCGCCCAGCTGACCCATGTGCTGACCCGCTGGCAGCAGGCCAAGGTAGCGCTGCAAGGCCTGGACAAGCTGATGCAGTCGCCAGTCGACCACCCCGAAGGCGAAGCCCGCGTGCACCTGCCAGCCATTCACGGCGAGTACCGCCTGCGCCAGGCCAACTTCCGCTACAGCGAAGACTACCCGCCAGTGCTGAACATTGGCCGGCTGGACATCCAGCCGGGCGAGCGCATTGCCGTGCTGGGCCGCAACGGCGCCGGCAAATCAACCTTGCTGCAGGCGCTGGGTGGGGCCATGGACCTGGTACAGGGCGAGATCAGCCTGGACGGTATCGCCATGGCCCACCTCGACCCTGCTGACCTGCGCCGTGACGTCGGCCTGCTGCCGCAGTACGCGAGGCTGTTCCACGGCACCCTGCGGGAAAACCTCACCCTCGGCGCCGGCCAGGCCAGCGACCAGGAACTGGTGGCCGCGCTGGCCGCCACTGGCGCACTGGACTTCGTCCGCCGCCTGCCCAAGGGCATGGACCACTTGATCCTCGAAGGAGGCCTGGGCTTGTCTGGCGGCCAGCGCCAAGCCCTGGTGCTGTCGCGCCTGCTGGTACGCCAGCCGCAGGTGCTGCTGCTGGACGAGCCGACCGCGTCGCTGGACGACATGACCGAGCGCAAGCTGCTGGATAACCTGGAGCGCTTCTGTCAGGGCCGTACACTTGTGATCGCAACCCATCGACTGAGTGTTCTGCAGCGGGTCGACCGCATCCTGGTGCTGGACGCCGGGCGCATCGTCATCGATGACGCGCGCGATGCCGCGCTGGCCAAACTGCAGGGAGCCCAGGCATGAGCAACCATGAACTCCCGGCTTCCTACCTGGACGGGCAGGACGACCAGGCGGTGTTCCGCGCCGGCCGCATCATCACCCTCTGCGCACTGATGCTGGCGGCGTTCCTGGCCTGGGCGGCCTGGTTCGAGGTGACCGAGGTGTCCACCGGCACAGGCAAGGTCATCCCAAGTTCGCGAGAGCAGGTCATTCAGTCGTTCGAGGGCGGTATCGTCGCGCAGATGAGCGTGGCCGAAGGCGACCTGGTCGAGCGCGGCCAAGTGCTGGCCCAGCTCGACCCGACCAAGACGGCTTCCAGCGTGGGTGAAAGCGAGGCCAAGTACCGGGCTGCCAAAGCCAGTCAGGCTCGCCTGCAGGCAGAGGTGACCGGCAAGCCCCTGACCTTCCCGGCGAGCCTGCGCGACTCTCCTGACCTGATCGATGCCGAAACCGCGTTGTACCAGACCCGCCGCCGCGGCCTGGAACAGACCCTGGCGGGTATTCAGGACTCGTTGCAGCTGGTGCGCAGCGAGCTGAAGATCACCGAGAACCTGGCAAAGATGGGTGCCTCCAGCCGGGTTGAAGTGATCCGCCTGAACCGCCAGCGTTCCGAGCTGGAACTCAAAGCCAACGAGGCGCGCTCAGACTATCTGGTGCGCGCCCGGGAAGAACTGGCCAAGGCCAGCGCCGAAGCGGACGCCCTGTCGGAAGTGATCCGCGGACGCAGCGACTCGCTCACCCGCCTGACCCTGCGCTCGCCGGTGCGCGGCATCGTGAAGGACATCGAGGTCAACACCCTGGGTGGCGTGGTGCAGCCCGGTGGCCAGGTGATGAAGATCGTGCCGATGGACGAACGCCTGCTGATCGAAACCCGCATCGCGCCACGGGACATCGCCTTCATTCACCCCGACCAGGCGGCCAAGGTCAAGATCAGTGCCTATGACTATTCGGTCTATGGTGGGCTGGACGGCAAGGTGGTGGGCATCTCGCCGGATACCCTGCAGGACGAGGTCAAACCGGAAATCTACTACTACCGCGTGTTCATCCGCACCGAACAGGACAGCTTGCAAAACAAGGCCGGCAAGCGTTTTGCGATCGTGCCAGGGATGATTGCCACGGTGGATATCCGAACGGGCGAGAAAACCATCCTCGATTACCTGATCAAGCCGCTGAACCGGGCCAAGGAGGCCCTGCGCGAACGCTGATCCAGTTATTTACCCACATCCCTGTGCGCGCGGGCATGCCTGCGAACACCGGCGAAGCCGGTGCCATGCACCGCGACGCACGTTTCGCGGGCATACCCGCTTCCACAAGGGGCCCAAGCACTCATGAGTTCTGTGCAAATTGCCTAAAGCCCGACCAAAACAGGCCGATAACCGGATATCCCCTGCTCCCCACCGAAGGTCACCATGGCCACGCAAAATGCCCGCGCGGATTCGCTATCCCTGCTGCTGTTCACCCTGCGCAGCGGCAAGCTGATGGCAATCAACCTGCTCAAGGTCAGCGAGATCATCCCCTGCCCGCCGCTGACCAAGCTGCCCGAGTCGCACCCCCACGTAAAGGGTGTGGCAACGTTGCGCGGCCACTCGCTGTCGGTCATCGACTTGTCCCGCGCCATTGGCGAACAACCACTGGTCGACCCGCAGGGTGGCTGCCTGATCGTTACCGAGATCAGCCGCTCGCGCCAAGGCCTGCATGTACAGGCAGTCAGCCGCATCGTGCATTGCCTGAGCACCGACATCAAACCGCCGCCCTACGCCTCGGGCACCCGCTCGTTCATCACCGGTGTGACGCGCGTGGACAACACCCTGGTGCAGGTGCTGGATATCGAAAAAGTCATACACGCCATCGCCCCGCCCGTCGCCGAGCCAGCGCACGGCACCTTGAACGAAGAAGACGCCAGCCTGCTGGCCGCCGCCAACATCCTGGTGGTGGACGACAGCCAGGTGGCCCTGCAGCAGTCGGTGCACACCCTGCGCAACCTCGGTATCGAATGCCACACCGCGCGCAGCGCCAAAGACGCCATCAACGTGCTGCTGGAGCTGCAAGGCACCGCGCAGGAGATCAACATCATCGTCTCCGACATCGAAATGAGCGAAATGGACGGCTACGCCTTCACCCGCACGCTGCGTGAAACCCCCGACTTCCAGCACCTGTACGTGCTGCTGCACACCTCGCTGGACAGTGCCATGAGCAGTGAAAAGGCGACCCAGGCCGGGGCCAATGCCATCCTTACCAAGTTCTCCTCGCCAGAGCTGACCGATTGTCTGGTGGTGGCTGCGCGTACCGTGGTGTTCGCCGAGCACTGATATATTCAGCGACAAACTCCCCGGCTTGCCGCCGGGGGTGACTCGGGCATAATTCGCGCCCCTCGCAAGAAAATTGCCGGAATCGCGTATGAAGCTTCTCAGCTCTATCTTGATCAGTTGCGCCCTCTTCAGCGGTATTGCCCAGGCCTCCAGTAGCCAGGCCTGGAACGAGCAACGTCAGCAGATGCTCAAGGCTTGCCTGACCGCCAGCCAGTTCAAGGACGCCCATGCCCGCGGCAAGCCCGCCGAGTTTGATGACCAGGTCGGCATGAGTGCCCTGCTGATCGAAGGCGTCTACCCACAGAAGCACATGCAGCAGCGCACCGGCACCGAATTGTGCCTTTACGACCGCCAGCACCAGCGTGCTTTCGTCAGTGAATGGAGCCCGGAAGCCAAGTGACCGACCGCTTACGTTTCGGCTGTACCGGCTGCGGCAAATGCTGCACCGGCCACCATGTGCCACTGACGCTGGCCGAAGCGCGTCGCTGGGCGGACGATGCCGGCCAGGTGGTGGTACTGATCGAGGCCTTCGTCGTGGACGGCCCCGGCATGCCGCTGGAGCAGCGTGACCATGTGCTGCGACGCTCCCATCCAGTGCATTGTGGCGAGGGCGAGGCACGCGTCTCGGTGACCTTTGCTGCATTCAACCCCGGACGTTGCCGTAACCTCGACGCCAACGACCTCTGCACCATCTATGAGCAGCGCCCGCTGGTGTGTCGCATCTATCCGGTAGAAATCAACCCGCATATCCCGCTGCGGCCAGACAGCAAAGACTGCCCGCCTGAGGCTTGGCAACAGGGGCCGGAGCTGATTCATGGCGCGCAACTGGTCGATGTGGAACTGCAGGCACTGGTACAGGCTTCGCGCCAGGCCGACCGCGATGACATTGCCGCCAAGGTGGCGGTGTGCCAGGCATTGGGCATGACGACCAGTGCGCTCAAGGGGAATGGGTTTACCGCCTACTTGCCGGATATGGGGGCCTTTGCTGCGGCACTGGCGCAGGTACAGGGAAATGAAGCGGCACAGTGGACCTTGCATGTGCAGGATGAAGCGCTGACGGCAAGCTTGCAGGCACTGGGTTTGCGCACAACCCATCAAACCCCGGTTTATTACGCCTTTATCGGTTTCTAGCCTGACCATTTTGCACAAGGCGGCACCCTGTGCAGCTGCTCTAGCACGGGACTTTCGCCGAAAGTCCTATTGATTTTCGCAAGGATCGTTACCTTTTGCGCAACAGTGCTTATCGCACTTCGCTCTGTTTCGAGTGCACTGAAAGGACTAACTTTACCCCTGTCCTCATTAGCACTTGCACCGCAAGAAGGTAGTTTCAAATGTCCAACAGTATGGGTATTGCCAGCGTCTTCGTCCTGTCTTCCCTGTTGTTGTCGCCCCTGGCCATGGCCGAAGAATCCCCGGCTTTCGTTACCCGTAATGCAGCGTTCGCGGCGGTCCATCAAGAGGCCCGTGAGGCTGTTGCCGCAAACAAGGCAGATACCGCAAAAGACGCGAAACAGACAGCTTCCAAAGTGACCGTCGATGCCAATGCCGACAGCTGATCAAACGCTGTCGCTGTTCCTTCTTTCCCTTGGCTACGCCATGGGCACCTCCGGTGCCGATATGTTAGCCTTTTAAAGCCGCTGCCGATCAGCGGCTTTTTTTATGTGCTTTAACGCTCAGCCCGGCTGTAACGTGTACCTATAAAAAAGACGCACATTCAAATATAAAAACTGCCCCACCGTCAGACCAAAGGAGCTAGTACCGGTGCCTTCCGCGTTTCGTTTTACCCCGCTTTTCATTGCGTTGACTGCAACGATCCCTTTCGCCGCCCAGGCAGATGAAGACAAGGCTGATGGCTTCATCGAAGGTTCGTCCTTCAACCTGCATTTTCGTAATGCCTACTTCAACCGCGACAACCACAATGCCGGCGTGCGCGACACCCGCGAGTGGGGCCAGGGCGCGGTAGCGCGTTTCGAGTCGGGCTACACCCCAGGTGTGGTCGGCTTTGGCCTGGATGCTCATGCCATGCTGGGCTTGAAGCTCGACGGCGGTGGCGGCCATGCCGGCACCAGCATCCTGCCCGAACACATCAAGGACGACGGCGAACTGGGCGCTGCCCCGCATTCGTTCTCCACTGCCGGTGCTGCGGTCAAGCTCAAGGCCTTCGACACCGAACTGAAAGCCGGTGACCTGTTCCTCACCAACCCGGTGATCGCCGGCGGTGAAACGCGCATGCTGCCGCAAACTTTCCGCGGTGTAAGCCTGACCAACACCAGCATTGATGGCCTGTTGCTCGAAGGCGGCCAGGTCAGCTTCACCCACCCGTACAACCAGAGCGGCCACCGCCGCATCGACACCTACTACGGGTCACTGGACGAGCACGACAAGAGCAAGCACCTGAACTGGGCGGGCGCGTCGTGGAGCGGTACCGAAAACATCACCGCCAACCTGTACGCCGCCGAGCTGAAGGACATCTGGAACCAGTACTACGCTGACTTCGACTACACCTATGTGGTCAATGACCTGGTCAGCCTGAACCCAGGCGTGCACTTCTATCACACCCAGGACACCGGCCAGGCCCTGCTAGGCAAGATCGACAACAACACCTACAGCGTGCACTTCACCGTCAACGCAGGCTTCCACAGCGTCACTGCCGCCTACCAGCGAGTGAACGGCAACACGCCGTTCGACTACATCAACCTGGGCGACAGCGTGTACCTGGACAACTCGCGCATGTACTCGGACTTCAACGCGCCGAACGAGCGTTCGTGGAAACTGCAGTACGGCTATGACTTCGCCGGTGTCGGCGTGCCTGGTTTGTCTACCTCGCTGTCCTACTCGCGCGGCGAGGCTGACCTGACCAAGGCCACTCAGGACACCACTCACTACGACTACTACCGTGAAGATGGCAAGAACGCCATGCACTGGGAGCGTGACCTGGACGTGAAATACGTGTTCCAGGAAGGTGACCTCAAGGACCTGTCGGTGCTGGTGCGTTATGCCACCCACCGCGGCAGCCAGGGTTATGCGTCGATCGACAGCAACAGCGACAACGATGAAGTGCGGGTCATCGTCGACTACCCACTGAACGTGTTCTGATCTTTTGCTGCCAGTGTAGGAGCGGGTTCACCCGCGAAGAAGGCTTCGCCGATGTTCGCGGGTAAATCCGCTCCTACAGGGGCACACGGCAACTCGAAAAGAACAGTACACCGTGCTTCCGTCGGACAAATCTTGTCCGACAATCCCTGCTTCCCTAGAATACCGCCGCCGCGAATGGCCCTGCCCACGCAGTAGCGAGCATGCCCACCCAATCCCCGCGTTTCGCAATCTACAGGTCGCACCCCGAGCTGATCCTCAATCTGGGCAGTTGCCTTGCCGTGCTCGCCATCGTGGCCATCGTCAGCTACCTGCTTGCCCGCGAGCGCGAGAGTGTCGAGCAGTCGGCGGTGCGCTCGTCGAACAACATCGTCCAGCTGATCGAAAGCGACATTCTGCGCAACGTCGAACTCTACGACCAATCACTGCAAGGCCTGATCTGGGCCGTCGGGCGCAAGGAACTGCCGGAAGTCCCCGGCCCGATACGCCAGCGCCTGCTGTTCAATGAAGCCTTTGTCGACCGCAAGCGCGGTGACGTGCTGTGGCTGGACAAGCAAGGCAATGTCGTCGGCGACTCCACCAGCAACGTGCCACGCAAGGCCAACTTCGGCGACACCGGGGTGTTCAAGGCCCACCAGCACAATGCCAATCTCGGCTTGCTGGTGGGCCCCCCGTTCAAGGCCAAGCTTGGCGACCTGGACTGGTGTATCAGTTTCAGCCGACGTATCTCCGGCCCCAATGGCGAGTTCGCCGGGTTGGCAGCGGGTGCGCTGCGCCTGTCGTACTTCAATGAGTTGTTCCAGCGCCTGGACATTGGCCACGAAAGCAGCATCAACCTGTTCAATACCGATGGGCAGTTGCTCGTCCGCCAGCCCTACCGCGGGCAGGACCCAC
Source organism: Pseudomonas sp. USTB-Z (assembly GCF_019691255.1). Taxonomy (NCBI): domain Bacteria; kingdom Pseudomonadati; phylum Pseudomonadota; class Gammaproteobacteria; order Pseudomonadales; family Pseudomonadaceae; genus Pseudomonas; species Pseudomonas sp. USTB-Z. The sequence continues at coordinate 192,404 of NZ_JAECZP010000010.1, read as the reverse complement.
TGATTGGCACCTACTACACCGAACGGCCCAATTTCAAACGCATCCTCAGTGAACAGAGCGGTAGCTTCACCGCCCGCTCCCACAGCAGCGGCAAACTGCGCATGTTCACCTTCGCCCGGGTCGCGCAGTTGCCACTGATCGTGCTGGTGGCGCACTCGGCCGACGAGGTTTTCGAGTCCTGGCGCCGCACCGCCATTCTGGTCAGCGTCGCCACCGGCGGTCTGTGCGTGGGCATTCTGTGGCTGACGTTGCTGCTTGGCCGCGAACTGCGCCGCCGCCACGAAGCCGAAGAAAACCTGGCGATGCTCGCTTCCACCGATAGCCTGACTGGCCTGGCTAACCGCCGCAGGCTGGACCATGTGCTTCGCCAGGAATGGGCCCGCGCCCAACGCAGCCGTAAGCCGCTGGCGATACTGATGGTGGACGTGGACCACTTCAAGGCATTCAACCAGCGCCATGGCCATGCCGGTGGCGACCATGCCTTGCGCGAAGTGGCGAAGGCCATCGAGGCCTGCATTCGTCGCCCCGCAGACCTGGCTGCGCGCTATGGTGGGGAGGAGTTTCAGGTAGTGCTGCCAGAAACCGATCTGGCCGGGGCCCAGCTACTGGCTGAACGCATCCGCGCCAGCGTCGAGGCGCTGGCGCCGTTTGCGGATGATGCCCACGCAGTGACCGTGAGCATCGGTATCGGTCTGTCCGGCACCCAGCATGACCTTGGCAGGGTGCTGGGTGCTGCGGACGAAGCGCTCTACCGCGCCAAGGCCAATGGCCGAAATCGGGTAGAGGGCCCGCTCGATTAGGAGCGGGCGCGAGCAGCGTTGCGCAGGGCCTTGACCTGGTCATGGTTGCGCTGCACGCCTTGCAGCTGCTTTTCCACCAGGCTGTAGGTCATGTCGCTGGCAGTGCGGCCCAGTTTCACCAGCTTTTCGCGGGCTTCCTTGTAGGCCTTGAGGGCGTGGTCCTCGCCACGCTCCACCTCGTTCAGCACGGCTTCTTCGTCCTTGCCGGTGACCATCGACTTGAGGTTGACCCAGCCGCGGTGCAGGTCGCCACTGATGCTGGTAGAGGTTTCCGGGTCGCCGCCCAGGCGGCGTACTTCGCCCTGCAATTCACTGGCAGCGTTGGCGCACTCACCCGCACGCTGGACGAAGAACGCTTTCAGTTCGGGGTTCTTAACATCATCGGCCGAGGCCTTGAAACCTTTCTCGCCATCCTTGCTGTACTCGATCAGGTCGTTGAGTACGTCGATCACGTCTTTGTTGGGGTTGCTCATGGTCGAACTCCTTGGCAGGTGATAGTCCTCTAGAGAGTTGCAGTGTTCGTGCCACGCTTTTAAAAAACACAAACCCCTTACGATTCAATAAGTTATAGATTTATTGGCGACTGCTGATTACGGCGTTCTGCATGATTGCCGCTTGGGGCTTCGTGCAGATTGCAGTATGGTCGGCGCCTTTCCACAGCCAGGTGCGCGAAGATGAAGCCGGAAACCCTCGAACTACTGGTGACCCGCAGCATGCCGTTCGGCAAGTACCAGGGAAGGATCATTGCCGACCTGCCCGGTGACTACCTGGCGTGGTTTGCGCGCAAGGGCTTCCCGGCAGGAGAACTGGGCGGGTTGCTGGCATTGATGCATGAGATCGATCACAACGGGCTGGGTGATCTACTGGTGCCGTTGCGGCAGAAGCATCGCCGTTGAAAGGCCAACGCCGGCTCTGTGGGACCAACTGTCTTGCTCAATTTCTGAAAGCTGGCGCGATCCGTGTGGGAGCGGCCTTGCGTCGCGAAAGGGCTGCACAGCAGCCCCGGGATTTCAGCGTCGATGCAAATAATGCCGGGGCCGCTTTGCGGCCCTTTCGCGACACAAGGCCGCTCCCACAGAACGAGGTCTGCTCAGACACTTTTAGCAGGCGCCACGGCCAACTCCACACGCTCGCTCTTCTTGATAACCGCATACACCACCGCTGTCACCAGGCTACCCGCCACAATCGCCAGCAAATACAGCAACGCATGGTTGATCGCGTTGGGGATCAACAACACGAACAAGCCGCCATGCGGCGCCATCAGCTTGCAGCCAAAATACATCGACAACGCCCCGGTCAGCGCACCACCGGCGATACTGGCCGGGATCACCCGCAACGGGTCCTTGGCGGCAAACGGAATCGCCCCCTCGGAGATGAAGCACAGCCCCAGCGCCAGCGCCGCCTTGCCCGCCTCGCGCTCGCTCTGAGCAAACTTGCGCCGGGCTAGGAAGGTGGCGATACCCAAGCCAATCGGCGGCACCATGCCGGCGGCCATGGTCGCCGCCATTGGCGCGTAGCTCGATGAGGCCAACAGCCCCACCGAGAACGCATAGGCGGCCTTGTTGATCGGCCCGCCAAGGTCGACGCACATCATGCCGCCCAGCAACAGCCCCAGCAGGATGGCATTGGTGGTGCCCATGCTGTCGAGGAAGTGCGTCAGGCCTTCGAGCATCGCCGCTACCGGCTGGCCGACCACGTAAATCATCACCAGGCCGGTGAACAGACTGGCCAGCAATGGAATGATAAGGATCGGCTTGAGCGCCTCCAGGCTGCTGGGCAAGCGCGCCCATCGGGCAATGGCCTTGGCGCTGTAACCGGCGAGGAAACCGGCGACGATGCCACCGATAAAGCCGGCCCCCAAGGTGCTGGCCAACAGGCCGCCGATCATGCCCGGGGCCAGCCCGGGGCGGTCGGCGATGGACCAGGCGATATAGCCTGCCAGTAGCGGAACCATCAGTTTGAAGGCGGCTTCACCGCCAATCTGCATCAACGCCGCCGGCAAGGTGCCCGCCTCTTTGTAGGCCTCGATACCGAACACGAACGACAGGGCAATCAGCAGACCGCCGGCCACCACCATCGGCAGCATGAACGACACACCGGTCAGCAAGTGCTTGTACACGCCGGTTTTCTCGCCCTTGGCCGGCGTGGTCGCCGCTGCAGCGTCGGCACCGTTTTCCACCGAGGCCTGCGCCAGGGCTTTGTCCAGGGTAGCGCGGGCCTGCTTGAGGGCAATGCCAGTACCACAACGGTAAATACGTTTGCCGGCGAAACGTGCAGTGGGTACTTCAATGTCGGCGGCCAGCAGCACCACGTCCGCCGCTGCGATGGCTTCAGCAGACAAGGGATTGCGCGCACCGACCGAGCCCTGGGTCTCGACGGTCAACTGGTAGCCCAGTTGCTGTGCGGCTTGCTGCAAGGCTTCTGCGGCCATGAAGGTATGGGCTACGCCGGTCGGGCATGCAGTGACGGCAACGATGCGAGCGCCAGCACTGCCAACTGCGGCGGGGGTGCCTGTCACAGCGGCCAGCAGTTCGGCGTTGGCTGCCGCTTCGTCGAGAAAGCCTTCGCGATCAGCCAGCGCCTGGGACGGCGTGCTTTGGTACAGGCGCTTGCCGACGAAGCGGGCCAGGTCCACCGGCCCGGTGCTGACCACAAGCACCCAGTCAGCATCGGCGATCTGTGCGGCGCTCAGTTGCCGCTCGGGGTGTTCAGTATTCTGCACTTCGACGCTGGTGCTCCAGCCGCGACGCTGGGCGGCGGCGGACAGCAAGCGTGCACTCAGTACACTCGATACCTGGCCATTGGGGCAGGCGGTGACTATGGCAATGTTCATCGGCAACCCTCTTGTTGTTCTGTCAGTTGCACGGCCGCTTCCAACTGCGCCAGGTGCTCGCGGTCATGGATGCCGAAGCCAACCTGGGTAACGGCCTGGGCGGCGATGGCAGTGGCCCGGGTCAACGTCTGCGCAGGCGCCTCGGCCAGCAGCAGGCCGTGGACCATGCCGGCCACCAGCGAATCCCCCGCCCCCACCGTGCTGGCCACCCGCACCTTGGGTGGGCGGGCCTGCAGGGCCAGATCGCGACTGAACCAAGTGACGCCCTGCTCGCCCGCAGACACCACCACGTGTTCAACGCCACTGTCCAGCAGGCGCTTGGCGGCGGCGCGCTGTTGCGCCAGGTTATCCACAGCCAGGCCCAGCACTTCGCCCAGTTCTTCGGTATTGGGCTTGACCAACCAGGGCGCGCTTTGCAAGCCGACACGCAGGGCTTCACCACTGCTGTCCAGGACTACCTTGAGGCCTTGGGCCTTCAACCGTTCGAGCAACTGGCGGAACCAGTCGGCACTGATTCCACGCGGCAGGCTACCGGCCACCACCACGGCATCGTGACCGGGGGCAATCTGTTCCAGCCTGTCCAGCAAGGCACTGCGTGCCGCCTCGTCGACCTCCGGGCCCTGCCCGTTGATGTCGGTCACGCGGCCATCGGCCTCGACCAGCTTGATATTGCTGCGGGTTTCGCCCGGCACACGGACAAAGCAGTCGATAAAACCGCGGCCGTCGATCAGCGCCTCGAAGGGCTGCAGATTGTCGGCCCCCAGGAAACCGCCCACGGTTACGCTGTGCCCCAGGTCGGCCAGTACCTGGGCAACGTTCAACCCCTTGCCCGCGGCGTGACTGTGCTGCGCCTGGCTACGGTTGACCTGCCCTGGGCGCAGAGTGTCCAGGCCGATGGTGATATCCAGCGCAGGGTTCAGGGTGAGAGTGAGGATCTTGGCCATTCAGTAACGCTCCACCAGCGCGCGAACTGCTGCGGCGCTGTCCTGTTGCAGGGCCTCGCGCGCCAGGGCGCGGGCTGTCTGATGATCGGCCTGGCGAACCAGTGCCTTGACTTCGGCGATGCTGCGCGCGGAGACGCTGAGTTCGTCCACGTCCAGCCCCAGCAGCACGGCCACCGCCTGCGGGTCGGCCGCCAGCTCGCCACACACGCCCACCCACTTGCCGTGGGCATGGGCGGCGCGCACGGTCATGTCGATCAGGCTCAATACCGCCGGGTGCAGGCCATCGGCCTGTGCCGACAGGCTGGGATGGCCACGGTCGATGGCCAAGGTGTATTGAGTCAGGTCGTTGGTGCCGATGCTGAAGAAGTCCACCTCACGCGCCAACTGCGCTGCCAGCAGGGCCGCTGAAGGTACCTCGACCATAATGCCCAGTTGCAGGTCGGCTACCGGGATTTCTGCACGCAGGCGCTCTACCATGGCCCGAGCCTCACGCCACTCGTGCACCTGGCCAACCATCGGGAACATGATACGCAACGGGCGCTGGTCGGCGGCCCGCAGCAACGCGCGCAACTGGTCTTCCATCACTTGCGGGCGCTGCAGGGTCAAACGCACGCCGCGCACGCCGAGGAAGGGATTTTCCTCGGCAGCGATCGGCCAGTAAGGCAACGGTTTGTCGCCGCCAACATCCAGAGTGCGCACCACCAGCGGGCGCCCATCGAGGCCATCGAGCACGCGGCGGTACTCGGCTTCCTGAGTAGCCACATCCGGCGCTTGAGGGTGGGCCATGAAAATCAGTTCGGTGCGCAGCAGGCCGACACCTTCGGCGCCCTGCTCCACCACCTTGGCGATGCCGTTACTATCGCCGATGTTGGCAAACACCTCGACGGCATGCCCATCACGGGTGATAGCCGGCTCGAAGCGGTTGGCCCAGGCGGCCTGCAGGCGTTGCTCGCGCAGGTCACGCTCGGCCAGCGCCCGCTGCAGCTCATCCGCTGGCGGTGCGACGCTGACCACACCGCGCTGGCCATCGAGCAGCAGCGGCGTACCACTCTCCAACAGCAGTATCGATGCACCCGCGCCGACCACTGCTGGTATGCCCAACGCCCGGGCGACGATGGCACTGTGGGCCGTGGCGCCGCCCTGGGCGGTGACAATGCCGGCAACCCGGTTGGGGTCCAGGCGGGCGACATCGGATGGACCGACTTCGGTCATCACCAGCACATAGGGTTGCTCGGGTTCAGTCTGCGCCTGCACACCACACAACTGCGCCAGCACGCGGCGGCCAATATCGCGCAGGTCGGCGGCGCGCTCGGCGAGCAGCGCATCGTGCAACGCCTCTTGCTGACGGGCCGCAGCTTCGATCACGGCCATCCACGCGGCCGCAGCGCTTTCGCCCTGGGCCAGGCGCTGTTCGACATCGTCGCTCAGGGCCGGGTCGGCAAGCATTTCCTGGTGGGTGACGAAAATTTCGCCAATGGCCTTGTCGCTGCGCAGGACCAAAGCCTGCAGTTCGCCATTGACGGTAGCCAAGGCTTCGCGCAGTTTCTGCCGCTCCAGGGCGCACGATTCCCCCCGCAAGGGATAGTCAAACTCACGCTCGACACAGACATGCGCCGGGCCGCTGGCAATGCCGGGGGCGGCGCCCACACCCTGGATACGGCTGCCGGCCGCTGGTGCTTGCAGTACTTCGGGTACGTCATCGGCAATGGGCGCGACGCTCTGCGGTAGCGGTTCTACCTCTTCACCCAAGCCTTGTTCGATAGCCGCCAGCAGCACCGGCAAGGCATCGGCAGCGATGCTCGGTTCGGCGACCAGTTCCAGTGCCTGACCACGGCGTGCGCCGAGGCTGAGCAGCTTGCTCAGGCTCTTCACCGATATGGCTGGCTGCGCGCTATCGACCAGGCGCACACGGATTTCCCCATCAAAGCCTTTGGCCAGTTGTGCAAGCACCTTGGCCGGGCGCGCATGCAAGCCATGTGGATTGGCCAGCACGACACGTGCGCTAGGCCAGTCCGCCGGCGCTTCACCGCCCAGCACTTCCAGTACCGCACGGCTGCTGGTGGCCTGGTAGAGCATCTGCCCGCGGCCTTCGATCAACACTTCGCACAGACGCTCGAGCAGGGCCTCGTGAGCGGCCCCAAGGCTGGCCAGGCAGAACAGACCGTTGAGCGGCTGGTCGCGGTAACGCAGCGGTTGCTGCGGGGTGATGAAGGCGAGGCCCGGTTGACGAACCTGGCGCTCGCTGTGCAGCCACCACAGGCCCTCTCCCAGCGGCAGCGGCTCGGCCTGCTGCAGCACGGCGGCAAAGCCACTGTCGACACAGTCGGCACGTTGCAGCAGGCGGGCACCGCGCCAGGCCAGTTCGTCGAAGTCTTCTGCCGGCGCGTTCAGGCCGACCAGCTGCGCATCCAGCGCCAGCGCCTGGGGCGCGCCCTGCAGCAGCTTGAGCAGCGCTTCGGCAGAGCTGGCCCGGCGCAAGGCTTCGGCCAGGTCGGTCTCGCCCAGCGCCCGGGTCAACAGCTGCAGCAGGCGCAGGTGTTCGTCGGAGCGGGCGGCAATACCAATGGCCAGGTAGACCATTTGCCCGTCACCCCAGTCTACTCCCTCGGGGAACTGCAGCAGGCGCACGCCAGTGGCATACACCAGGTCACGTGTTTGCGGCGTACCATGGGGAATAGCGATGCCCTGGCCAAGGAACGTGGAGCCTTGTGCTTCCCGGGCCTGCAGCCCTTGCAGGTAACCCTCGGCGACCAGACCGTCCGCAACCAGCCGATCCGCCAAAAGGCGCAATGCCTCGGCCTTGTCGGCGGCCTTCTGGCCCATGGCTATCTGCTCATTGGCGAGCTCGAGCATGACCTTCTCCTTTTGCAGTTCCCGTTCGGGTACTGGAGTATTGTTGTGAAATTCACATAAAGGGCCAGTTCAGCAGCCTTGCGCAGGTGGCAGCCGAGGCAGAAAATTCGGCAGCTGAAACGTTTAATCTGACCAGACGGCCACGTTACTCGATAATCTGCCCAGTAAAAAGCCCCATCCTGTCGGACAATTGCGACAATGGTCGTCTGCGCGTGATGCCTGTACCGGGTCAAACTACCCGGTCTGGCCTTATAGGCAGCCCCGGAAATAACAAGGAAAATTCGGTGAAACTCAGCGATATCGCCCGTCTGGCCGGTGTGTCCGTGACCACTGCCAGCTACGTCATCAATGGCAAGGCTGAACAGCAGCGCATCAGTAACAGTACTGTCGAGCGGGTACGCGCGGTGGTCGAAGCCCACGGCTTCACCCCCAACCCGCAGGCTGCTGGGCTGCGCAGCCGGCATACCCGCACCCTGGGCTTCATTCTCCCGGATCTGGAGAACCCCAGCTACGCCCGCATTGCCAAGCAACTGGAGCAAGGCGCCCGCGCCCGCGGCTACCAGCTGCTGATCGCCAGCAGCGACGACCAGCCAGACAGCGAGCGCCAACTGCAGCAACTGTTCCGTGCGCGCCGATGCGATGCGCTGTTCGTTGCCAGTTGCCTGCCCCCAGAAGATGACAGCTACCGCGAGCTGCAGGACAAAGGCCTGCCAGTGATTGCCATCGACCGCCGCCTGGACCCCGCACATTTCTGCTCGGTGATCAGCGACGACCGCGATGCCAGCCGCCAGCTGGCCGCCAGCCTGCTCAGCTCGGCCCCACGCAGCATCGCCCTGATAGGCGCGCGCCCCGAGCTGTCGGTTAGCCAGGCGCGTGCCGGCGGATTCGACGAAGCCCTGCAAGGCTATACCGGCGAAGTGCGCCGCTATCAGGGCGAAGCGTTCAGCCGTGAGTGCGGCCAACGCCTGATGCAGCAACTGATCGACGACCTGGGGGGCCTGCCGGATGCTCTGGTGACCACTTCGTACGTGCTGTTGCAGGGCGTGTTCGACACCCTCCAGGCGCGCCCGGTCGACTCGCGCCAACTGCAGCTGGGTACCTTTGGCGACAACCAGTTGCTCGACTTCCTGCCGCTGCCGGTCAATGCCATGGCCCAGCAGCATGGCCAGATTGCCGCCACTGCGCTTGAACTGGCACTGGCCGCCATCGAGGAAAACCGCTATGAACCCGGCGTGCACGCCGTTGGCCGCACCTTCAAGCAACGCATCTCAGCGGCCTGAACATGCGCCTGATCGACACCCACACCCACCTGGACTTCCCCGACTTCGACGCCGACCGTCCGCGCCTGCTGGCCAACGCGGCGGCCCGTGGGCTGGAGCGGATGGTGGTGCTGGGGGTGTGCCAGGCGAATTTCCAGCGCGTGTGGGAGCTGGCCTGCGCCGAGCCGCGCCTGTTCGCCGCGCTTGGCCTGCACCCGGTCTACCTCGACCAGCATCGCCCTGAGCACCTGGTGCAGCTGCGCGAGTGGCTGGAGCGCCTGCGCGACAACCCGCGGCTATGTGCCGTAGGTGAGTTTGGTCTGGACTATTACCTCGCAGACCTTGACAAGACCCGCCAGCAGGCGCTGTTCGAAGCGCAACTGCAGATGGCTTGCGACTTCGAACTACCGGCCCTGCTGCACGTGCGCCGCAGCCATGCCCAGGTGATTGCCACACTCAAGCGCTACAAGCCAGCGCGGGCGGGGGTGATTCATGCGTTTGCCGGCAGCTACGAAGAGGCCCGCGAGTACATCAAGCTGGGCTTCCTGCTGGGGTTGGGCGGTGCGGGTACCTGGCCGCAGGCGCTGCGGCTGCGCAAGACTCTGGCGCGGCTGCCACTGGACAGTGTGGTGCTGGAGACTGACGCACCGGACATGGCACCGGCGATGTACCCGGGGGTACGCAACAGCCCGGAGCATCTGCCGGAAATTGCCACGGCGCTGGCGCACGTGATGGGGCTGGATGTCGAGGTGCTGGCACAGGCCAGCACCCGCAATGCTTGCACGTTGTTCGGCTGGTGAAACTCGGGTGACCGGGATTCGCGTGGGATGCGATTGGCCCCGAATCAGACCAGCACGGTCCACAGCGCGAACCCGGCATACCACAGCACTGCACAGCGCAACAGCAATTCCCACAGGCTGTCCAGCCGCCCCAACCCGCGCTGGCTGTCCTCCTCCTCGGGAATGTCATCGGCAATCCGCCCCACCCGAGCCACCAGGTGCCCGGCGCTGATGTGCCAGTTGAGCACCTCGTGCAGCATCACCCGTGTCACCGCGAGGAAGTTGCCCACCAGGGCAAAGCTCAACGCCAGCGCCCGCACCGGCAACCAGTCCATGATGTGCCGCAACTGCTCGGCACGCGCCTTCAAAGCCGGCTGCTTGCTGTGCTCACTACACAGCGCCAACAATCGATAAGCCAGCGCTGCGCCAGGGCCCAGTACGAAATACCAGAAGATCACCGCAAAAAAGCCCTGGTACACCTGCCACAGCAAGTTACCCTGCACCCGCACCAGCAAGCTGTGCGGTTCATCGGCCACCAGGCCCAGGTCGCGCTCGGCTACGTGCAGCGCCGCCTGATCGTCCCCCCGCCGCCAGGCATCACGAAACGCCCCCAACGATGCCTTGGCATCGCCGCGGCCCAGGCTGTAGATCAGCACCAGCAGGTGCACCGGCAACGCCAGCAAACCATACGCCACCGGCTCCAGCACATGCAGCAGCAACACCAGCAGCGCTACCGGCGCCAACACCAGGATGGCCAACGTCCACCACGGGTGCACCTTGCCACTGCGCTCCAGGCGCACCAGTTCACCAAGAAAGAACCCGTCACGCTGCACCTTATGGCGCAGCGCCGAAAACTTCTCGACCCACAGCGCCAGCACCAACACCAGAAAACTCATGCCTTGTCCTCGTTGTGCTGCAGCGCCTGGCGGTAGCGCGGCCAGTCGAAGGCCGGGCCGGGGTCGGTCTTGCGCTGCGGGGCAATGTCGCTGTGGCCCTGAATGCGGTTCAGGTCGATGGCCGGCCAGGCACTGCGGATGTGCCGGGTGAGTTGCTCCAGCACCGCATACTGGGCATCGGTATAGGGCAGGTCGTCGGTGCCTTCCAGTTCGATGCCGATGGAAAAGTCGTTACAGCCTTCGCGCCCGTCAAAGCTCGACACACCCGCATGCCAGGCACGGTCATGCAACGACACGAACTGCGTCACCGCGCCGTCACGCTCGACGAACAGGTGCGCCGACACGGTCAGGTGGGTGATGCTGGCAAAATACGGGTGTTCATCAGGGGCCAGGCGGTTCTGGAAGAATTGCTGCACCTTGCCCGTGCCGAAACAGGCCGGGGGCAGGCTGATGTTGTGGATCACCAGCAGGGAAATCGATTCGCCTTCGGGGCGCGCATTGAAGTTCGGCGAGGGGCAGTGGGTGATTCCGATTCCGTGGAACCAGCCTGTGGCACGGTCCAATTGCATGGGCAGATCCTGAAAAACGCCGTGAACATGCCCACAGTATGCCCTGCGGCCCACGCCGTGTGCATGTGAATGATTGTAATGCGTCGACCTATTGCGCCTGCCCTTGCCGCAAGCTCTCAAGTACCGCCTCCAGCGCCCGTTCGAATAACAGGCGGTCATCCAGCACGCGCACTTCGTGCCGCTGCAGTGCCTGGGCCAGGCTGGCGCTGCTCCACTCGCGCACTTTCATGCCGGTGCGGTTGGCAAACACCAGCCTGTCACTGCTGTCGATGCGCGCGACTAGCTTGCAGCGCAGTGGTTCATCCTCGTCGAGCACCTCGACCCAGGTGCCGATGCGCAGGCGTTGCGCCTGGCGCAGCGCTGCAGCCTGCCCGTCGGCAGCGTGCAGGGGCACGCAGGCGGGCTCTTCGGCAATCGTCAGCACAATCTCTTCAGCCACCCGCACATCGCCCAAGGATTGGCCCCCCGGCAGCGCCTCATTACCTGCGCAGGCCCGCAGGTGCAACTGTTCCAGTTGCAGGAAGAACTCGCGAGTCGCCACCGCGTCCAGGGCTACGCTGGCCAGGCCATCGCGCAGCGCCTTGAGCAGGCCTGGCACCTGCTGCAGCAAGGCTTGTGGCTCATGTGGCGGCGTGATGCTGGCCAGCAGCATGTCCATCGTCTGCACTGCGTCGTGCCAGGCCTGTGAGGCCTCGCCCTGTTTCAGCCAAGCCAGCAGCAGTACCTGGCTCCAGGCCTGCACCAGCATTTGCACCACCACCTGCGGCAGTACCCGGCCACGCAGGCGCTGGTTGAGCACGTGCTGCACCTGCTGCCTGGCCTGCATTGCCCGGGCACGGCCTTCTTCGGCGTCGCGAGTGCGTTGCTCCAGCAACTCGTTACGTCGCCGTTCGTCCTGATTGAATGCCAGGAAGTCGTCGAGCAACTCGGCGAACAGGCTGGCATCGTCGGCAAAATCATTGAGCAGGCGCTGGACGATCCGCTCTACCCGCATGTGCAAGCTGTCACGCTGGCACTCGCTGCCGCACTCCCAGCCAATCGCGGCGCCGGCGATTTCGTTGAGCAAACGGCGCGCCGGGTGGCTACTCCGGCTGAACAGCCCCTTGTCCAGTAGTGCCACCTTGAGCAGGGGAATATGAAGGCGCGTAATCAGCGCCCGCAGGCTGGCCGGCAGGTTGTCGTCGTTGTGGATGAACGCGAACAGCAGGCCAACCAGGTTGATCATGTCTTCGTCAGCCACGTGAAGGCGCCGACGCGTGCCGCTGCGCACACTCACCCGCAACAGCAGTTGCTCAAGCTGCTGGCCGAGCTCGAAGTCATCGGCCTCGTACGTGGCGGGCACATAGCGCTGCAAATGCGACAGTAGCCGGAGCAGGTCAGCGGTACTGATCGGCTGGGCGGCAGCCACCGCGTGCAAGCGCGGAGCGAACTGCCCGCGCACCGGCGCCAGCAGTGCCTGCAACGAGGCAAACAACGCCTGCCCTGCGGCGTCCGCCCCCTCCTCCTGGCCAAGGTTCGCCGGCCCGGGTCGCGCACGCATGCGCCGGTCTTCGGCACGCCGGCGCGGCGCCGGTTGCAGCTCGGGCAGCACGCCGGCAGCGGCCAGCAACTGGTTGGCTTCGCCATAGATCACATCGACATCGCGCAGTACATAACGCTCGAACAGCTTCAGCAACACCAGCTTGACCCGCAGGCCAACGCCCAGATTACGCCCGGCATCGAGAAAGTAACGACACAGCGCGGCTGGCCCCAATGGGTTGTGCTGCTCGTACAGGGGGCGGTCGAGCAATGCCTGCAGGCGCAGACCCAGTTGCTGCAGGGCGATGCCATCGCGTGACAGCACCCGCACCACCATGCCCTCGATGGCGGCGGCCCGCTCCATTTGAGCCTTGCTGCGCGGGTTGCCCGGCTCGACCAGGTTTGCCAGCAAGTCGACCTGGCCGGCTCGGAGGAAAGCATCGTGGAACGTATCCAGAAAACCACGCTCGATGCTCTTGCGCTTCAGGCGCAGGTCACGCATGGCCTCGAAGTACAGGTTCTGGTCACTGCGGTCAAAGGCCTTGTCGGCCATTTCGAAGAGCATGTCATCGGCATTGTCGAACAAGTCCTGCAGGCCCTGACGCAACTGCAACGCGGCCTTGTCGCGCACCTGCAGCAACACGACCGGAAGGCAAGGATGAGGCGTGCGCCCCCCTCGGTCGATGGCTGCCGCCAAGGGCACCACCTTGCCTTCTTTTTGCATCCTGGACTCCTTGCAGGGTGTCTTGCCCGAAAGGGCTGGAAAATCGTCAAAGCCATGGCGCCAAATACCAGTCACCATTATCGGTAAAAAATCGCATAGCTACCAGCGCCGTTTCGCTGGCTGGCTAATGACCCTGATCGGCTCCGATTACTCACGACGTCCGACCAAAGGTCAGCGCCAAGGCGGCTGTACACACCGGCCCCCTGCCCTATAATCGCGGGCACCTAGCTTGTGGAGCCGACCATGCCGAACCTACGCCTTGCCGACCTGACCGCTGAAATTGAAGCCAACGTGCGCCGCGCGCTGTTGGAGGACATCGGCAGTGGCGATATCACCGCGCAACTGATCCCGGCCGAGCGCCTGGCCAAGGCGACCATCATCACCCGTGAAAACTGCGTGGTCGCCGGTACCGCCTGGGTCGATGCCGTATTCCGCCAGCTCGACCCGCGCGTTGCAGTGCACTGGCAGGTGGCCGACGGTGAGCAGGCCACTGCCAATCAGCCGTTGTTCCACCTGGAAGGCCCGGCCCGTTCGCTGCTCAGTGGGGAGCGCAGCGCACTGAACTTCCTGCAGCTGCTGTCGGGGGTCGCCACCCGTGCGCGCTTCCTCGCCGACCTGGTAGCCGGCACTCAGGTGCGCCTGCTGGATACCCGCAAAACCCTGCCGGGGCTTCGCCTGGCGCAAAAATACGCAGTGACCTGCGGTGGGTGCGACAATCACCGCATAGGCCTGTACGACGCCTTCCTGATCAAGGAAAACCACATCGCCGCCAGCGGCGGCGTAGCCGAGGCGGTGGCCGCAGCACACCGCATTGCGCCGGGCAAGCCGGTGGAAATCGAGGTCGAAAGCCTGGACGAACTGCGCCAGGCGCTGGCCGCTGGCGCGGACATCATCATGCTCGACGAGCTGAACCTGGAAGAAATGCGCGAAGCCGTGCGCATTACCGCTGGCAAAGCCAAACTTGAAGCCAGCGGCGGGGTCAACGAAACGACCCTGCGGGTGATTGCCGAGACAGGGGTGGACTACATCTCGATTGGCGCCATGACCAAGGATGTGAAAGCGGTGGACCTGTCGATGCGACTGAGCCTGTGAGCTGATAGCAGACAATAAAAAACCGGCGCTTGGCCGGTTTTTTATTGGGGGCGCTTTGCCCCCCTTTTTCTCAGATCAGAACGAGGCGTTGGCCAAACCGTCCAGGTAGCGCTCGACATCCAGCGCCGCCATGCAGCCCGCACCGGCCGACGTGATGGCCTGGCGGTAAACGTGGTCAGCCACGTCGCCAGCGGCAAACACACCCTCGACGTTGGTAGCGGTGGCGTTGCCTTCGCGACCGCCATTGACTACCAGGTAGCCGTCTTTCAGGGTCAGCTGGCCTTCGAATAGCGAAGTGTTCGGGGTGTGGCCAATGGCGATGAACACGCCGTCGACCTTGATTTCGTCGCTGCTGCCGTCGTTGTTTTTCAGGCGCGCACCGGTTACACCCATGTTGTCACCCAGCACTTCGTCCAGGGTGGCGTTGAGCTTGAGCTCGATCTTGCCTTCGGCCACACGGGCGTTCAGCTTGTCGACCAGGATCTTCTCGGCGCGGAAGGTTTCGCGGCGGTGTACCAGGGTCACTTTGCTGGCGATGTTGGCCAGGTAGAGTGCCTCTTCCACGGCAGTGTTACCACCACCGACCACGGCGACCGGCTTGTTGCGGTAGAAGAAACCGTCACAGGTGGCACAGGCCGAAACCCCCTTGCCCATGAAGGTTTCTTCCGACGGCAGGCCCAGGTAGCGAGCGCTGGCGCCAGTGGCGATGATCAGCGCATCACAGGTGTACTTGCCGCTGTCACCCTGCAGGGTGAACGGCTTGTTGGCCAGGTCGACAGCGTTGATGTGGTCGAAGACGATTTCGGTTTCAAAACGCTCGGCGTGCTCTTGCATACGCTGCATCAGAGCCGGGCCGGTCAGTCCGTGGGGGTCGCCCGGCCAGTTGTCGACTTCGGTGGTGGTGGTCAGCTGTCCACCCGCCTGCATGCCGGTGATCAGCAGCGGCTTGAGGTTGGCACGGGCGGCATACACCGCAGCGCTGTAACCGGCAGGGCCGGAACCGAGAATGATGACGCGCGAATGACGTACTTCAGACATGTCGAACTCCTGTCGAGCGGGCCGCAGGGCCGGCATCGGTGTACCGGCTGCGCCAGCCAAGAAATTAAAAAGGACCCACGCAGCACTTGGGGAAGGCTAAAACGCGCAGGCCCGCAAAGCGAAAAGTTGAGCGCACTGTAGCGAGGTCGCAAAGATTAAGGAAATATCCTTAGACAATCCACCTCATAGGCATCGCCTATGCTGCGATTTCATCGATAAACAAGCCCCGGGCGCTTTTGTTACATCCCGTTTCCCGCCCACGGCGTGCCTTTCGTCGGCGCGGCAAACTCGGTAAGGTCAGCGCGTTTTCCTTCTCTGCGGAGTCTCTAGATGCAAGCCCCTGTCCTCTCTGGCCCCCAATACCTGCGCGAAGGCCTGAAACTGGTGCTGAGCCCCAACCTGCGGTTGTTCGTGCTGCTGCCACTGGCAGTCAACCTGTTGCTGTTCGGTGGCCTGATCTACTTCGCCGGCCACCAGTTCGGCCTGTGGCTCGATGCCCTGATGCCCACGCTGCCTGACTGGCTGAGCTTCCTCAGCTACATCCTCTGGCCGCTGTTCGTTGCCTTGCTGGTGCTGATGGTGTTCTTCACCTTCACCTTGGTGGCCAACATCATTGCCGCGCCGTTCAACGGTTTTCTGGCGGAAAAGGTCGAGGTGGTAGTGCGTGGCGAAGACACCTTCCCAGCCTTCAGCTGGGGCGAGCTGGCAGCCATGGTACCGCGCACCTTCAGCCGCGAAATGCGCAAGCTGGGCTACTTCCTGCCACGCGCCATCGGCCTGTTCATCCTGTCGCTGATCCCGGTGGTCAACGTGGTGGCTGCGCCGCTATGGCTGATCTTCGGCGTGTGGATGATGGCCATCCAGTACATCGACTACCCGGCGGACAACAACAAGATGAGCTGGCAGGACATGCTCGCTTGGCTGCGGCAGAAGCGCTGGCAGAGCCTGGGCTTTGGCGGCATCACCTACCTGGCGCTGATGATTCCAGGCGTGAACGTGCTGATGATGCCGGCGGCGGTGGCCGGGGCTACGTTGTTCTGGGTGCGGGAGCGGAGCTGATTCCTGGGCCGTGTGCGATTGACATGAATGGCGCGGGCCCCTAGGGGAGCGGCCTTGTGTCGCGATAGGGCCGCAGAGCGGCCCCAGATTTCAGCGCCACTGCACAGATTGCTGGGGCCGCTTTGCGGCCCTATCGCGACACAAGGCCGCTCCCACAAAAAAGCAGAGCGTGACTGGCCTGGTTCACTGCCCCACTGGCTGCAAAACTGCCCCACTACATCCACCACCGGCTGCGCCCCGTCCTGAATCCCTATAATCACGCTGCCAGTCTCGTCGGCCAGCGCCAGCCTTTGCTCAGCCTGGCGGTTGACTGCGGCATTAATCTGGCTGCTCGGAAAAGGAGTAAGGTTGAAGATCTGTCAATTGCGCCAGAAAGATCAAGTGTTCAACAGCGCTGACTTTTTTGAGATGTTGCAGGGAGTCAGCCCCGCCCAGCATGAGCGCGGGGAAAAAGCCGTACATCTCGTCATGTTTAAGTCTACCCAGTTTTTCCTTGGCAGGATTGAAGAGACCGTTGAAATCCATTGACTCCACTTCTCTTGACAAAATAAAGCCTTGAAGCTCAGTATTTAGTTGTTCCTTTGTGAATTCAGTTCGATAAAATATATACTGAGACCCAACGCTTGTTATTTCCAATGAAAATCCAGTTTTTTCTCCCCAAAGGTACAAGTCTCCGAAGGCACTTCTTGCAACCAAATGATAGCTGTCGTGCGAAGCAAGTGCCGTGCCTGCAATCCAGCAGGAAACTACGGCGTCGTATTCTTGCGGATTGACTAGCCAGAATATGCCCTCACCGTAGCCCCCCCACCCATGCTCGGACCAATATTCCAAAAGCTTGGGAGGAAGCTTGTCTCTGTATCTTTCGATTGAGGAGCCAGGTACTTCCCGGCGGTCAATCGGCGGACCGAAATTCTCAATCAAACTGGCAAATACTTTATCCATTTCAAACTTCTCACCTTAGCACTTATGTAATTTGACATTCATGCGGATTGAGCCTCTGGACTCCAGGGATACCCTTTCGGCCGCTTTCTTTAAGTTGGGTATCCTGGTTTTCCATTGGGCGCCTATCACTGAGTTTACCTGGCGGTCCCCAAAGTCCGATATGACGTCTCTACCTCCGGCGACGAGATCCGGATTGTGCAGTGCTGCTGTAATTGACATCCGGTTTCTGGCTTTTTCTATTGCAACCCGTTGCGCTTCAAATGGGCCCATGGTTTTCCTGAGCTCTTTTTCAATTTTTTCCTTGATAAATTCTTGCTCCTTTTTTCTCGCTCTCTGGGCGAGCCCTTTATTGCGCTGATTTGGGTTTTCAACTTTTTCCAAAAATTCTTCAACGGTCATCCAGTTGAGCCCGTCTTCCTGGCCATTCAACTGTCGTTTGAATTCGCCTATTTTGTATTCCGGTACTTTATCAGCTTTGAAACATTCAACGTTATGCAATGCCATCGCGCCCGGATGGGTCTTTGTTGGTGCTTTCCTGGGCTGATTCGGGCTAACGGGCTGCGGATCATCCATCGCCCCCTTGCGCCGCTCCGGCACCTGCAGATCCGGCCGTTTCTTCAACCCCTCTTCATGCTGGAGCATCCATTGCCCCAGCCGCGCGCCTTTGCGGCTGGCCGCCATTTCCTGGGCCAGCACCCGGGCATCGCCGCGCCCGCGGGTGAGGTACGACACAATTGCCCCCAACAACAGCACCACGACTTCCACATGGCCTTGGGCAATCTGATGCGTGGCCCGGGATATCGCATAGGGGTCGTCCCGGCAGAACGGGCCGGTGCCTTCATTGCCGCAGGTGCCTTCCCAGGCGAAGCGGATGCCATCGACGTAGTACTCGCCGATACGCGGCAAGCCCTCGATGAAGAACTCGGCAATGGAAGCCAGCCCCAGCGCGCCAAGGATCCAACCACTGACCTTAAGGCCCATGGCCGCGCCTGCGCCGGCGAACGGAATGGTTCCGGCGCCGCCGGCGAATGCGCCGACCCCTGCGCCAAGCAGGCCACCGGTAACGGTGCTGCCGACGACGATCATCGCCATCTGCTGCACGACCCTCAGCAGTTCGTCGACGATGCTGTTGATGTCGAGGTCGGCGAAGCGCTGGCGTAGCAGGTGCGCCGCCTGCCATTCGGCGTGGTAGAAGGCTGTGCGGACAGCTTCGATCCGGCGCAGGTTGAGGCCCAGTGAGGCGACCTCTTCATTGAGGCTGGTGCGGAACTGGCCACCGCTTGGGTAGCCCACCATGGCGATGACACGTGACTCGATCTCGTGCCAGGAGGGCACGAGGTAATCCAGGTACATGAGGTGTCTCCCTGACAACGTGTGCAGGGGGAAATCCCATCATGGATTCGGATCGGAGGTTTCTGAGTCAGTTGTAGGAAAATGCGACTTCGTTTCCGGCATGCTCGGCGAAGTTCAGCTGTTCAGTTGTTGCTGTGGGTAAGGCTGGAAATTTTTATCGTTCTTGAGATCGAGCGCCGCGCAGGCGAAGCTCGATCCCATGGCCATTACAAACCCCAAGCCATATCAAAGACTCAGCCGGCTGGAAAACTGCCCCACTACGTCCACTACCCGCTTCGCCCCGTCCTGGATCTCGACAATCACGCTGCCCGTCTCATCCGCCAGCGCCAGCCCCTGTTCGGCCTGGCGCTTGCTGGTGTCGATGATCGACACTGCCGCCTGCGCCAGTTGTTCGTTCTGCTGTACCACCCGGGCGATTTCTTCGGTGGCGGTGCTGGTGCGAGAGGCCAGTTGGCGCACTTCGTCGGCAACGACGGCAAAGCCCCGCCCTTGCTCACCGGCACGGGCGGCTTCGATGGCCGCGTTAAGGGCCAACAGGTTGGTCTGCCCGGCAATGTCGCTGATGGTCTTGATGATCGAACCGATCACCCGCGACTGGGTATCCAGCGCCTGGATGCCGTCGGCCGCCTCTTGCATCGAAGCCTCCAGTCCACGCATCACGGTGACAGTCTGGGTGACCACTTCGGTGGCCTTGCGAGCACTGACATCGGTACCCAGCGAGGTGTTGTAGGCGACATCTGCCGCCTCGGCCACTGCCAGCTCCTGATTGACCTGATCGGTGATCACGGTGGCGAACTTGACCACCTTGTACAGCACATCGTGGGCATCGAAGATCGGGTTGTACGAGGCCTCCAGCCAGATCACCCGGCCATGGGCATCAATGCGCTTGAAGCGCTCGGCAACATATTCGCCACGGCGCAGCCGGTCCCAGAACGCTTGGTAGCCAGCCGAGTTGACCTCCTGCGGTTCGCAGAACATGCGGTGGTGCTTACCGCGAATCTGTTCCAGGCGATAGCCGACGGTGGCCAGGAAACGTTCGTTGGCAGTGAGGATGTTGCCGTCGAGGTCGAACTCGATCACCGCAGTAGAGCGCATCAACGCCTTGATCAGGCTTTCGTGCTCGCGTGAGGTCTCGATGGTTCGGGTGAGGTCGCTGGAATGCAGGGTGAAGTACTTGATGCGCCCCTCGCTGTTCTTCACCGGCTGCAGGATCGAGCGCAGCCAGGCTTCCTGACCATTGCCCCGCAGAAGACGGAACGCACCGTTCAGGTGTTCGCCACGGCTGATCGCGCTTTTCATGCGCTGGTAGAAGTCCAGCGACTTTACGTGGGCAGGGACGATGTCCTCGATATTGCGTCCAAGCAATTGTTCGGCACGGTAGAGCATCTCGCTCTCGAAGTTGCCGTTGACCATCTCGATCCGTCCCTGAGGGTCGAGCTGCAGCACCAGCATCTCGCTGTCGAGACTACTCTTGACCTGTTCAATGGACATCAGGTCTTCGCGCAGTTGCCGGATTTCTTGCTTGAGCTTGTTGTTGAACATCACCGCTCTCCTGGAGCGCATCACGTAGTCGAATGCATCTTCATCGGCTGCCGGGGACACCTTCTTGAGTGCTGTGCGAGGAAATATTCATGAAGGCAAACGTGCCAGTGGTCAGGCGTCATCTTTACGTCACAAGGCGGTCACATTAGCGCAACCCGGCAGGTGGAAACTTTTTGTCATGAATACACCCGCCCTACGCATTACCCTGGTCAGCGAAACCTTCCCACCCGAGATCAATGGCGTGGCCAACACCCTTGGCCGCCTCAGTGAAGGGTTGCGCCAACGCGGCCATGAGGTCGAGGTGGTACGCCCGCGCCAGGCCGGCGAAGGGCACGCGCACAACGACCCGCAGCTGATGCTGTGCCGTGGCTGGGCGCTGCCGGGCTACCCGGGTTTGCAGTGGGGCGAGGTGTCGATGCACAAGCTGTTGCGCCGCTGGCGCAGGCAGCGCCCGGATGTACTGTACATCGCCACCGAGGGGCCGCTGGGGCTCAGCGCCCTACGCGCGGCCCGACGCCTGGGGGTGGCGGTGGTCAGTGGCTTCCACACCAACTTCCCGCAGTATTCCGGCCAGTACGGCCTTGGCCTGCTGGCGCGCCTGCTCACTCACTACTTGCGCTGGTTCCATCGGCGCACGGCAATCACCTTGGTGCCGAGTGCCAGCCAGCGCCTGGAGCTGGAGCGTCGCGGTTTCGAACGCCTGGAGTTGCTGGCCCGAGGGGTCGATGCCTGCCTGTTCAATCCGGCCCGGCGCAGCCAGGCCCTGCGCGAAAGCTGGGGGCTAGGCCCGGAGGACATCGCCGTACTGCATGTGGGGCGGCTGGCGGCGGAAAAGAACCTGGGCTTGCTACGGCCTTGCTTCGAGGCATTACGCAAGACGTATCCACAGAAGCGCCTGCGCCTGATCATGGTCGGCGACGGGCCTAAGCGGGCCAGGCTTGAACAAGAGATACCGGACGCCGTGTTTTGCGGCGCCCAGCGCGGTGAACGACTGGCCGAGCACTATGCCAGCGGCGACCTGTTCCTGTTCCCGAGCCTGACCGAAACCTTCGGCAATGTGGTGCTCGAAGCCATGGCCTCAGGGTTGGCGGTGGTTGCTTATGACGAGGCGGCCGCAGCGCAGCATATTCGTCATGGCCACAGTGGCGCGCTGGCCATGCCGGGGGACCAGGCGGCGTTTGTCGACGCTGCTTGCTGGTTACTGGAAGAAGTGGAGACGTTGCGCAGGGTGCGCCTGAATGCGCGACAGCATGCCAGCCGCCAAGGCTGGCCGGCGATTGTCGAGCAGTTCGAGGGGTATCTGGATAGCGCTTGTCGCAATGTCAGTGCTGCGGCTGGGCGTTCGACGCAGTATGTGCAGCGCCTGTGAAAGCGAGCGCCGCGCAGGCGGTGCTCGGCTTCGCAGGTGCCACAATGATCGCGCCCGGCACTATTCAGACCAGTGCTTTTTCAATGGCCTGCACCACTGCCGGGTCATCCGGCGCCGTGCGGGGTGAGAAACGCGCCAGCACCCGGCCATCCTTGCCCACCAGAAACTTCTCGAAATTCCAGGTAATGTCACCGGGGAACTCGGCCCCCTCGCCTGCCAGCAGGCGGTACAACGAATGGCGCTGCGGCCCGTTGACATCCAGCTTGCGCCCCAGCGGGAAGCTGACCCCGTAGTTGAGGCTGCAGAAGTCCTGGATTTCCTTTTCGCTACCCGGTTCCTGCCCGGCAAACTGGTTGCACGGCAGGCCAAGCACATTGAAGCCCTTGTCCTTGTAGATCTGGTAGAGGTTTTCCAGGGCCTTGTATTGCGGCGTCAGGCCACATTTGGAGGCGACGTTGACCACCAGCACCACTTGGCCCTTGAAGGGTGCGAGGGGCAGCTCTCCGCCGTTCAGCGCTTCCAGTTTCAGGTCGTGAAATGCACTCATGATGAAATCCCCTCTCAGGTTCCCGGTTGCCGTGCAGGCGAATTTCGCCCACTAAAAAGGCGCTCGTCCAAACCGTTCACCTCCCGTAGGAAGGCAAATCGGCTTGCCCGAGCGCCTGGCGACTTTCTGAGCTTAGCGCAGAAAATCAGTGGTGATGGCCACCTTCACCGTGGATGTGACGGTGAGCGATTTCTTCGTCGCTGGCGTCACGCACGTTCACAACCTTGACCTGGAAGGTCAGGCGCTGACCGGCCAGTGGGTGGTTGCCATCAACGGTGACGTCGTCGCCGTCGATGTCGCGGATGGTGACGATCTGCATCTGGCCGTCCGGCGCCGAAGCGTGGAACTGCATGCCCACTTCCAGCTCGTCGACACCTTCGAACAGGCTACGGTTCAGGGTGCTGACCAGTTCGGCCAGGTACTCGCCGTAGGCCTCTTCAGGTTCAATGGAAACGTTCAGCTCGTCACCAGCCTGCTTGCCTTCCAGGGCTTTTTCCAGGCCCGGGATGATGTTGCCGGCACCGTGCAGGTAAACCAGCGGCGCGCCACCGGCGGAGCTGTCGATGGTCTCCCCGGCGTCGTTGGTCAGGGTATAGTCGATGGAGACAGCCTTGTTGGCGGCGATCAGCATGGGGCAAGACCTTTTGCAAAAGAATGTAGAGCGGACAAGTGTAACCTTGCCATCGTCCGATTGCGAACGTGGTGCAGACGAGCAACGGCCCATCAGTCGGATCAACGGCTTTCATCAGGACGAAGAAGGCCACTGGGTGGTGGAACTTTCGTGCGGCCATACCCAGCACCTGCGCCACCAGCCGCCGTGGCAGGCACGCCCTTGGGTGCTCGACCCGGCACAACGTGCGCAACACATCGGCCAACCTTTCGCTTGCGGCTGGTGCGCACAAGGGGCCGATAGCGCTACCCTTGACCGTTAATTTCTTGCACCGCTTATTTCGAGAAGCACGCATGCAGACATTTTTCATTGCGCCGACCGACTTTGGTGTCGGCCTGACTTCGATCAGCCTGGGCCTGGTGCGCACCTTGGAGCGTGCCGGCCTGAAGGTCGGCTTTTTCAAGCCTATCGCCCAGCCCCACCCGGGTGACACCGGCCCCGAGCGCTCAACCGAACTGGTCGCCCGCACTCACGGCATCAAGCCACCGGTCCCACTGAGCCTGGCCCACGTCGAGCGCATGCTCGGCGATGGCCAACTGGACGAGCTGCTTGAAGAAATCATCCGCCTCTACCAGCAAGCCTGCGTCGGCAATGACGTGGTTGTGGTCGAGGGAATGGTGCCCACGCGCCACGCCAGCTACGCAGCGCGGGTCAACCTGCACCTGGCCAAGAGCCTGGATGCCGAGGTAATCCTGGTATCGGCCCCGGAAAACGAAGTGCTCAGCGAGCTGTCTGGCCGGGTCGAACTGCAGGCCCAACTGTTTGGCGGCCCACGCGACCCGAAAGTGCTCGGGGTGATCCTCAACAAGGTGCGTACCGACGAGAGCATGGCGGACTTCGCCACCCGCCTGCGCGAGCACTCGCCATTGCTGCGTGGCAATGACTTCCGCCTGCTTGGCTGCATCCCCTACCAGCCCGAGCTGAACGCACCGCGGACACGCGATGTGGCCGAGCTGCTCGGCGCCCAGGTGCTCAATGCTGGCGATTACGAGCAGCGGCGCATGAGCAAGATCATCATCTGTGCACGCACGGTGGCCAACACGGTCCCGCTACTGACCTCGGGTACCCTGGTGGTAACCCCCGGCGACCGCGACGACATCATCCTCGCTGTCAGCCTGGCAGCGATCAATGGCGTGCCCCTGGCCGGCTTGCTGCTGACCAGCGACAGCAAGCCTGACGTGCGTATCCTTGGCCTGTGCCGCGGTGCACTGCAGGCCGGCCTGCCGATCCTTTCGGTCAGCACCGGCTCGTACGACACCGCCAACCAGCTTAACTCGCTGAACCGCGAAATCCCGGTGGACGACCGCGAGCGAGCCGAGTTCATCACCGACTTCGTCGCCAGCCACCTCGACGCGGCCTGGCTGCACCAGCGCTGCGGCACGCCGCGCGAACTGCGCCTGTCACCGGCAGTGTTCCGCTACCAGCTGATCCAACGTGCGCAGCAGGCCAACAAGCGCATCGTCCTGCCAGAAGGCGCCGAGCCACTGTTGGTGCAGGCCGCAGCCATCTGCCAGGCCCGCGGCATCGCCCGCTGTGTGCTGCTGGCCAAACCCGAAGATGTTGACGCCGTGGCCCGCGCCCAGGGCATCACGTTGCCGCCAGGGCTGGAGATTCTCGACCCCGAACTGATTCGCGGGCGCTACGTGGAACCCATGGTCGAGCTGCGCAAAAGCAAGAACCTCAACGCACCGATGGCCGAGCAGCAACTGGAAGACCCCGTGGTGATCGGCACCATGATGCTGGCCCTGGACGAAGTGGACGGCCTGGTCTCGGGCCTGGTGCACTCCACGGCCAACACCATCCGCCCGGCCCTGCAGCTGATCAAGACCGCACCCGGCTCGAGCCTGGTCTCGTCGGTGTTCTTCATGCTGTTCCCCGAGCAGGTGCTGGTGTACGGCGACTGCGTGATGAACCCGCACCCAAGCGCTGCCGAGCTGGCGGAGATTGCCCAGCAGAGTGCCGAATCGGCGCAGGCCTTCGGCATCGCGCCACGGGTGGCGATGATCAGTTATTCAAGCGATTCGGCCAGCGATGAAGAAGTCGAGAAAGTGCGCGAAGCGACACGCCTGGCACAGGACGCGGCCCAGGCGCTACTGATCGATGGGCCGTTGCAGTATGACGCAGCGGCCAACCCGGCAATCGCACGAGAGCTGGCGCCGGCGAGCCCGGTGGCCGGGCGCGCCACGGTGTTCGTGTTCCCCGACCTGAATACCGGCAATACCACGCACAAGGCGGTGCAGCGCAGTGCCGACGGGGTCAGCCTGGGGCCGATGCTGCAGGGTTTGCGCAAGCCGGTGAACGACTTGCCGCGTGGGGCGCAGGTTGACGATATCGTACATACCATTGCCCTGACGGCGATTCAGGCCAGCGTGGCGCGCTAAAAGCAGAGGCTTCTTTGCAAGCTTTGTGGGAGCGGGATTGCCCGCTCCCACAGAGCTGTAAAGCGGCCCTGAAGGTCAATCAGGGATACTGCTGAACCTGACCTTGCTGCTCATACTGCTGACCCGGAATCGGCTTCAGGTTCACTTCCACACGGCGGTTCTGCGCACGACCATTGGCGTCAGCATTGCTGGCGATCGGCTGGTCCGGGCCCATGCCACGGACAGAGATACGCGAGGC
Source organism: Pseudomonas sp. USTB-Z (assembly GCF_019691255.1). Taxonomy (NCBI): domain Bacteria; kingdom Pseudomonadati; phylum Pseudomonadota; class Gammaproteobacteria; order Pseudomonadales; family Pseudomonadaceae; genus Pseudomonas; species Pseudomonas sp. USTB-Z. The sequence goes on along the minus strand of NZ_JAECZP010000010.1, from coordinate 166,998 downwards.
ATCCACACCCTGCGAAGTCAGGTAGGTGCTGACCGCCTGCGCACGGCGCTGGGACAGGTCCATGTTGTGCTGGCGGCTGCCCGTGCTGTCGGTGAAGCCGACCACTTCGATGGTGTTCTGGTTGAACTGCTTGAACGAGCCAGCCAGGTTGTTCAGCGGCGAGTAGAAGCTTGGGGCGATGTTGGCCGAGTCGGTGGCGAAGGTGATGTTGCCCGGCATGATCAGCTTGATCTGGTCACCCTGACGCTGCACTTCCACACCTGTGTTGGCCATTTGCGCGCGCAGTTCAGCTTCCTGCTTGTCGGCGTAATAACCATAACCGGCTGCAGCGGCACCCACAGCGGCAGCACCGATCAGTGCACCCTTGCCACGGTTGTTGTGGTCGATGGCAGCGCCGGCGATGGCACCGGCCAGCGCCCCCAGGCCGCCGTACTTGGCGGTCTTGCTCATCCCTGTGGAGCCCTGCGCCTGACCCTGGTTGTCGTAGGGGTTCTGGCCGGCACAGCCGGTCATCAGTGCAGCGGCGGTTGCGACGATAATCAGACGACGCATGGTGAACATGGACAAGCTCCTACTGAAATTCATAAATGCGGCAGATCCCAAAGGGTTCTATGCCAGCCTTGGAACGCATCGGCAACGAAAAATTCCATGAAAGTGCCTTCATGTGCCATCAGGCACGCACGAATGGATTTTCCCGCATCTCGTCGCCCAAACGGGTGTCGGGCCCGTGGCCGGTCACCACGATGGCCTCTTCGTCCAGCCGGTACAGCCGCTCTTTGATGGAACGCACGATTGCCCGCTGGTCGCCACCCCACAAATCGGTGCGGCCAATCCCCCGGCGGAACAGGGTGTCACCGGCAATCAACAACTTGGCGTCGGCGAACCAAAAGCTCATCGAGCCCGGGGTATGGCCTGGCGTATGCAACGCCACACCGCAGCCGCAGGCCAGTTCTTCGTCATCGCCCAGCCAGCGGTCCGGTGCCGGTACCGGGGTGTAAGGTACGCCGAACATCTGGCACTGCATCTCAAGGTTGTCCCACAGCATCTGGTCGTCCTTGTGCAGGTGCAGCGTGGCACCCGTCAGCTCCTTGAGCTTGCCTGACGCGAGGAAGTGGTCGAAGTGCGCATGGGTGTGGATGATGCTCACCAGCGTCAGGCCGTGGACCTGCAGGCGGGCAAGGATCTTGTCCACATCACCACCCGGGTCGACGACCATGGCTTTCTTGGTCAGGGGGTCGCCGATCAGCGTGCAGTTGCACTGCAAGGGGCCGACGGGGAAGGTTTCGCGGATGAGGGCAGGCGGGGCTTGGGTCATGGTGTTCTCGCAGGTGAAGCTGGGTTCTGCTGGGAGCCTGACAGGAAAATGGGGTGGGTGCACGAGGTTCATGTCTTGAGCGAAGTGGCGCCTGTGAGCTCGAGCGCCGCCCGCGCGGCGCATCGCAAGCAAGCTCGCTCCTACATTTGTTTCGGGCCAGTTATTCCTGAGGCGGAGGTGCGCGCCACCTTGGCGCCCACCTCGATATTGCGTGGAACAAACAAGGCGGTCGCGCGCGAGGGTGCAGGCAATACTGGCCCGAAACAAATGTAGGAGCGAGCTTGCTCGCGATGCGCCGCGCGGGCGGCGCTCGATCGCCCAGGCACCCAATACCTCAAGGCAAAAACAACCTGAACAACCCGCCCCCAAGCGCCCCGCCGTTGGAGATCTCGATCCGCCCGCGCACCCCGCCGCTTTCATGCAACGCGGCGATCCGCGCCGCAAAATACAACCCAAGGCCGGTACTGCCGCTGGTCGAGTCGATGCCCTGGATGTAATCCTCCTGGCGCTCGAGCATGTGCTTTGGATAACCCGGGCCGTCATCGTTGACGCAAATGGCCAACTGGTTGTCGGCCTCTTCGATGGTGATCAGCAAGGCGTGCCCGGCAAAGCGGGTGGCGTTGGTGATGACGTTGGCGATCACCGAGGCCACCAGTTCGCGGTCGAAGAAACCCAGCGGGTTGTCGGTGTCGATGCGCCAGGTGGCGAGAATGTCGTTGTGCTTGAGTACTTCCTCGTGCGCCGCCAGCTGGGCTTCGATGAAATCATCCAGCTCATGGTAGTCCGGGCATACCGGCAACTGGTTCACACCCAGTTTGTACAAGCCCAGCAACTGCACCAGCATGCCGTTGAGGTGACGAAATTCATGCTCCATGATCCCCTGTTCGGCACCGCCGCGCAGTTCCTCGGGCAAGCGCTCCACCCACTGGCTGTGGGACTGGATCAGCGCCGACAACGAACTTTTGAGGTCGTGCACGGTGGAGGCGATCACCGTGGAAAAATCCAGCCCCTGATTGTCTTGATTCATGCGCCGAACACTCGGATGTGCAGTTTGCGGTAACGGTCATAGCGATTGTCGCTGGCAGGGATACCGGCCACGCTGGTCAAGGCGTCGCGGCACTCCTGCATGATCGCAGGCTGAGGGTTGTCACCGCCGATGCGCAGCAGCGCCTGGGCGGTATTGAGGGCGATGCTGATGTTCTTCGGCTGTAAACCCAATGCCTTTCGGAACAGTTGCAACGCCTCGCCAAGCTGCCCTCCCTGGTAACTGCGCACACCCTGCCGATTGAGGGTGACCGCTTCGGTAATGGCGTTGAGCACGCTGGGGTCATCCGTCAGCTTGCCCACTTTCTCCATGACCTTGGGGTCATCGCCATAACTTTCCACGCAGTTCTTCAGCACGCCGATGGCGGCGGCTTCCTGCCCCATCGCCTGCAGTTGCGCAGCGACCGTCAGGGCCGAATCGACAGAGAAGAACTGGTTCATCTTGTCCAGGCGCTGAATCGCCTGTTCTGTCAGCTTGCCGGCCGTTTCCGGGTCGCCGGCCTGCTGCAGGCTGGCAGCCTTCATCATCCGCGCACGCACCTGCAGGCCTTGGTCTTCGGGGTTTTCCTTGGCCACTTCGCTGAGCGTGGTGTTGATCTCGACCCGGGTACGGGCGTCCAGGCCGAAGCCTGCATTCTTGCTCATCAACGCCTGCACCAGGCCAAGGTTGTTTTCGGCATCCTTGTAGCGCGAACTCTGCCCCTGGTTCACCGCATGGCGGAACGCCTTCGATGCGCTTTCGAAGTCTTCGTTCTCCAGCGCCAGCTTGCCCAGCGTCGACTGCCGACGCACCGACAAAGGCGACAGGCGCACGGCTTCTTCAAGCAAGTTCTGCGCGCGCCGGGTATCACCCTGCGCCACCAGCACCTCGGCCATGCCATCGTAAAGGCCTGGCATGATCGGGAACGCCTTGAGCGCCTGCTCGTATACACCCTGGGCCTGGGCATTCTGACCACGCTTGTGCATCAGTGCGCCCAACGCGGCATATACCCACGGCTGCGGACGGCTGGCCAGGATGGCCTTGAGGAATTTTTCCAGTTCCTCGAAACGGTTGAGGTTGCGCAGGGCATCGGCCCGGTAGCGCAAGCACAAGGGTGCCAGACGCGGATCCTTCTTGCACAGCTCGGCGCAGGCCGCCAGTACTTCGGCCGGACGGTTGCGGTCCAGCGCCTGCAGGATCGGTTTTAGCAACGTCTTGCGCTGGAACAGTTTCTCGACGCGCTGGGCAAGGCCAACCCGGTTGAACGGTTTGGTCAGGTAGGCATCGGGCTCGTGCTCGATGGCGCTAAGGACAATCGCCTGACTGCTCTCGGCAGTGACCATGATGAACACGCACTCATGGCTGATGTGCTTGTCGATGATCAGGTCTTCAAGCACCTGCTGCCCGTTCTTCTTGCCATCGCCCAGATGGAAGTCCTGCAGGATGAAGTCATAGCGCTTCTGCGCGCACATGCGCAGCGCCTGCTCGCCGCTGTCAGCGGTGTCCACGTCGCGCACGCCCAACTCGCGCAACATGGAACGGGTCGACGTACGAAAGTCGGTAAAGTCGTCGACGATCAGAAAGCTCTTTTGCCCGTACTGCAGCATCAACACGACCTGCCTTGGAATGATTGAAAAATCGCGCGAGGCGATGCCACCGATCGCTGTATCGGCAGCTGGTCGGGAAAGATGAGGGTAGAGCATTGTCGGCCAAAAAATATGGCGTCAGGCCATCACTTTAACGAGCAATGACCTGCAGGGCCAGTATCACGCCAGCAACCCCAGGGATTTGGCCTTGGCCACCGCCTGGGTGCGCCGCTCCACGCCCAACTTGCTGTTGATGTGGCTGGCGTGGGTCTTCACCGTGTGCAGGGAAATGAACAGCCGCTCGCTGATCTGCTGATTGGAACAGCCTTGGGCAATCAGTTCGAGCACAGCCATTTCGCGGCCACTCAGCGCTTCGCCGTTGCCCGTACTGGCGATTGGCACTGGCGGCAGGTGCTTGAGCAGTTCCGCCTGCACCGGGCAAGCGGCGCCTGCCTGCAGTTGTTCATGAAGCCATTGCGGGTGTTTTTCCAGCAGTGGCTGCATTGGCTGCATCACACCGCCATGCGCCGCTTCCAGCAAACTTGGCAGCAACTGCGCGGCCTGCCCTTCCTTGCCTTCGTCCAACAGCAGGGAAAGCCATTGGCTCAAGGCGCTGACGGCGAGCATCATGCCGCCACTGGCCTGGCCGCGCTTTACCAGGCATGCCAGGCGCTGCACGGCATCGTCGCTACGCAACTGGATGCGATCGAGCGCTGCCTGCTGCAACGCAATGTGCAACGGCAGGAGCGGATGGAATTCCGGTGCCGCCGCCGGCTGCTCGCCGCCATAGGTCTGGCCCAGGCGCTGCAGCCAGGACTCCGCCAGGTCGGTACGTCCCTGGGCCAGCCACAGTTCGCATTTGACCAGGGTAATCATGGCCAGGTAGTAGACCGGGGGCACATCCCAGATGTGCATCAAGCGCTCGGCCTCGGCCAGTTCGGCAAAGGCCTCGGCAAAGTGACCTTCCCGGCCATCGAGCGTGGCAATCACGCAATGACCGATGAGCACACTGATGTCCCGGCACGCTCGCGCCTCACCCAGCCCGGCGCGCAAACGCGCGCGGCCCTGAGCTGGCTGCAGACGCGAGACCAGCAGGTAACCTTCATAAAGCGTCAGCCGCGCACGCACGGCATACAGCCGCTGTGCGGAAAGCCCTTGCAGACGTTGTAGCCCCTGGCGCACTTCGTCCAGCGCGCGCAGCACCTCGCCACGGGCATGCAGCACCCGCGCCCGATCGTAATGCGCCAGCGCCTCGAACAAGGGGTTACCGACCCGCTGGGCCAGCTCCAGGGCCTCGCGGTTCCAGCCTCGGGCCCGCCAGAAGTCGCCATCGGCAATGGCCAGGTTGGACAGCGTCGACAAACACACCAGGCGTTGGCCGTAGCGCTTGCTCGGCAGGCTCTGTAACGCTTCGCCGCAATAGGCCAGGGTGCGCTCGCGGTCGCCACGGCCACGGGCAATGACCCCACTGAGTGCCAGCCATTGGGCCAGCATCGACTTTTGCGCGGTCGCCGAAGGCGCGGGCAGAAAGCGACTGAGGTAGCCGGCCAGTTCTTCGGCAGCATCCAGCTGGCAAGCCAGCCCCAACGCCCAGCTGTACAGCACGATCAGCCGCGGCGTGCTGATCAACAGACTGTCGGGCAGGTCCATCTTCCAACGCAGCAACATGCCGACGTTCTGCTCGGCCAGCAGTTGCTCTTCGGACAAACTTTGCACCAGGTCGGCGGCAACATCGAGGTGGCCGGCACGCAAAGCCTGCTCCACCGCCTCGTCCAGCAGGTCCTGAGCTTCAAACCAGCGGCAGGCCCGCAAATGCAGAGCGACCTGCGATTCGCTCGCCTGTCGGCTACGCAGCAGGTCGGAGAACAAATGGTGATAGCGGAACCAGTGCCCATGCTCGTCCAGCGGCACAAGGAACACCTGATGCGCCTGCAGGAAGGTCAGGACGGCGGCACTGTCGTGGCGGCCACGCATCGCATCGCAAAGCGGAGCGCAGAAACGCTCCTGGCAGGCGGTTTCGTACAAGAAAGCCTGCACGTCTGCAGGTAGCCTATCGATGACTTCTTCAAGCAGGTAGTCGCGGATCAGACCCTCGCCACCATGCAGCGCCTGGGGCAAGGCTTGCTCGTCGGCGCTGTCGCTGGCCGCCAGTTGCCAGAAACGCAGCCCGGCGACCCAGCCGTCGCTGCGCTGGATCAGGTTGTCCAGTGCCTGGCCGCGCAGGCCGGTAGGCTGGCGACCGATCACTGCCAGCGACTCATCCGCGGTGAGGCGCAGGTCCTGTTCGTTAAGCTCGACCAACTGTCGGGACAGGCGCAGCCGCGCCAGGTGCCAGTCTGGCCGCTGGCGGCTGGTCACCAGCAACACCAGGCCGGGTGGCAGATGATTGAGGAAGAACTGCAGGCAACGGTCAAGCACCGGCCCTTGGGCCAGGTGATAGTCGTCCAGTACCAGCAGCAGCGGCGTATCAGCTTGTAGGTACAGCGCCAGCTCGTCGAGCAGGCCGTCGAGCCACTCTTCAAAGGCAAACGGCTGATGGCGCTGGCGCATTTTCAGCAGGCCCATGGCCTGGCCGCCCAGTGCCGGGCAGTATTGCTGCAGGCCTTCAAGCAAGCGCTCAAGGAAGCGGCCAGGGTCGGCGTCCCGCTGGCTCAGGCCAAGCCACAGGCTACGCCAGTGCTCGGGCAGTGTTTCGCAAAACTCGATGGCCAGGGAGCTTTTGCCGAAACCCGCCGGGGCATTGACCAGCAGCAGCCGCCCGCCCAAACCGGCTTCCAGCCGCTGGCACAAACGCAGGCGCTGCACATGGCCATCCGGCAGCGGCGGCCGGAAGAAACGCCCGTCCCGCAGGCCAAGGGCCTGACTCGCGAATCCATGCGTACGGGACAGATCTGTCATGGCCGGCTCGTTCTGGTTGGAAGACAACGGCGGTATGGATGTTTGCGAGACTAGCCGTTAACGCTGCGCATTTGAAGATGATGGACGCAATTGGCATGGAAAAGACTGCGACAAAAAGCAACATGGCTGATGGACAGGGGCTGGGGCGGGGGTTTGGGGAGGTATTCAGGAGGTTTATTGCCTTGCCCGGCCCCTTCGCGGGTGAACCCGCTCCTACAGGTTCCGCGTAGGAGCGGGTTCACCCGCGAAGAGGCCGGTTCAGGAAATAGAAACGCCCCGGCAAGCCGGGGCGTTCTGGGGATCAGACGGCGTTCAGTGATTTCAGCTTAGCGAATACCCGACTGACGCAGCGCTGCAGGCTGGAAATCGGCCTTGCTGGCACTGAAGCCAAAGTCGTAAGCGCGCTTCTCTTCGTTCTTCATGCCCAGGGCCAGGTAACGACCGGACTGCAGGTCGTAGATGGTTTCCAGGGTGTACCAAGGCACTTCCACGTTGTAATAAGGCTGAGCATGGGCCTCGGACACGCGCCACAGTTGGCCACGGCCGTCGTACTGGTCGATCACTGCGGCCTGCCAGGTGTCCTCATCGATGTAGAAATCACGCTTGGCGTAGATGTGCCGCTGGCCTGGCTTGAGGGTTGCGACTACGTGCCAGACGCGGCGCAACTCGTAACGGGCCAGGTCCTGGTTGATGTGCCCAGCCTTGATGATGTCGGCATACTTGAGCTTCGGATCATCCAGTTTGAAGGCGTTCGATGCGATGTACAGCTCCTTCTTGCCTTCCAGCTTCCAGTCGTAGCGGTCTGGCGCACCGTTGAACATGTCCAGGTTGTCCGACGTACGCAGGCCGTCGGCGGCGGTACCCGGGCCGTCATACGACACTTGCGGCGCCTGGCGAACGCGACGCTGGCCGGCGTTGTAGATCCACGCCTTGCGCGGCTCCTTCACCTGGTCGAGGGTTTCGTGCACCAGCAGCACGGTCCCGGCCAGGCGCGCTGGCGCGGTCACTTCCTGCTTGAAGTAGAACAGGATGTTGCCTGGGTTGTTCGGGTCGTAATCCTTCATCTTGTCGCGGAAGACGAACTGGTCGGAGAAGTAAACCGGGCTGAAAGAGCCGTTCTGCTGCGGCGTGGCCTGGATCACCAGGCGGCTGACACTACCCCCCCGGTAACGGGTGATGTGGTTCCAGATCACTTCCAGGCCGGTTTTCGGGATCGGGAACGGCACCGCCGTGTTGAAGTTGTTCAAACCGTTGCCGCCTTCCGTCAGCGTGGTCTGGGTGGCGTTTTTCTTGATGGCGGCGAACACGTCCGCAGGTACCGTGGAGCCGCGATGGGTTTTGAATACTGGGATCTTGAACGTGTCCGGGTAGCGCTTGAGCATGGCCATCTGGCCCGGCGAAAGCTTGTCCTTGTACTGCTCGGCGTTTTGCGCAGTGATGGTGAACAGCGGCTTTTCACTGCCATACGGGTCGGCCAGGAAACCCTTGCCGTCGACGCTGCCCGCACTCTTCGACAGCGGCTCCCACGGGCCGATCGAGCCATCGGCGTTGCCGGCCTTTTCAGCCCCCATCGGGGTCAGGGTACTGCCCAACTTGGCCGCCTCGTCGGCGGATACCGCAGCCATGACGCTGGTCGCCAGCAGGGACAGGCCCAGTACACCGGCTTGCAGTAGACTTCTGGTCTTGTTCATGTCGTGTCGTCCTGGATCTGTATGCTTAGAAGTTCACGCCGAAGCTGAGGGCGACGAAGTCGCGGTCATCCACGGTGCTGTACTTGCCATCGAAGAAGTTGGTGTACGACAGGCTGGCCGTGTAGGTGTTCTGGTACTCGGCGTCCAGGCCCAGACTGACTGCCTTGCGGCCTTCCTCGAAGTTGGCACCAGGGCCCGGCGAATAGCCGGACACGTCATGCGACCAGGCCACGCTCGGCTTCAGGTTGATACCCGCGAATACGTCGTTGTAGTCCCAGATGACACGGGCGCGGTAACCCCAGGAAGTGCTGGTGGTGTAGCCGTCGTTCTCGCATTTGCGGTTCAGGTTGGTGGTGGATGTCCCCGCACCCGCGCCAGCGATGGTGCTGCCATTGAGCGCCTGGCAGGTATCGGCGCCACCGGTGGATGGCAATGGACCTGGGCCGAACACCGGGTCGCGACCGTAGCGGGTATCGTGGGCATTCTCCAGGCCGCCGACGTGGGTGACACCCACTTCACCGACTACTGTCATCCGGCTGGCGCCCATCACCTGGTCGAAGAAATGGGTGAGGGTGGTCTGGAACTGGGTGATCTCCTTACGGCGATACCCATGCAGGTCTTGCCCCGGCGTACCGGTCAGCAACGATGCGTTGCTCAACGCGCCGCCAATGGGACGGACACCGGCGAACAGGATATCCGTGGTATTGAGTTGCACTGGCGCGTTAGGGCGGTAGCTGACTTCGCCGCTCCAGGCGGTGCCAGTGGGTAACGTGGTGGAGAAACTCAAGCCATAAAGGCGGATGTCCTCGGGGTATTCCACAAAGTACTCGGAATTACCCGCCACGATTAGAGGCGCCAATGCGCGCAGCTGTGCAGGCAGGGCGCTCAGCCCGGCGAACACGGACGGCGGAGCCCCTGTGGCACTGAAGATGGGTGCACGGCTGTGGTAGTTCATGAAGTAGGCGCCGAACTCCGTGTCCAACGGCTCGAACATATAGCGCATGGCCACACCGAACTGGCCGCTGTCACGCGCATCGCGGTCGGCACCACGGCGCACCATCACACCCTCTTCGTTGATGTTCACGCCCCGCGAGGCGAGGAACTGCTGCGCAGCGCCCGGCACCGTGCGGCTGCTATTGAGCACGCGCAAGTTGTCGGTACAACCATCGGCAATGATGTCCGGCTGGGAGAAGAAGGTGCCGCAGTTGTCGACGACCGTCTGGTCCCACTCGAGCTGGTAGAAGGCCTCGGCCGACAGGTTGTCGGTCAGGCTCTGCGAGATGTAGAACATGTTGACGGGAATCAGGCCTTCCTTGATCTCGGCCCCGGGGCGGCGGAACGCCGACACGTCGATGGGGTTGATCGAGTTGATGCCGCCGCCGATGAAGGTACTTTCACCCCAGCTCACTACCTGCTTGCCAAACCGCACCGAGCCAGGCTGATCGCCGATGGAGTAGTTGTGGTAGACAAAGGCGTCGAGCAGCTCGGCGCCGGACGACTTGGCGCCTTCCTTGCGGTTGGAGTCGCTGATGTCCTTGAACTCGCGGTTCTCGTCCTTCAGCTCGAAGTCGTACCAGTACTTGCCGCGCACGAACACACCGGTGTCGCCGTACTTGAGCTCCAGGTCATGAATGCCTTTGAAGATCTTGGAGAAGGTTTCGCCCTTCTTGAAGTTCAGGTGGCCATCGTCGGACGTCTGTGAAAGGCCCTTGCCGCCGTTGTTCACCCCTATCAGGTTCTTGTTGGGGTTGGCCGTCGACCAGCTGGCGCCGATGGAGAGCGACGAGTCGAACTGGCCTTCGATTTCACCAATGTTGAAGCTGACAGCGAAAGCAGGACTTGCGAGCGTGGAAGCAAGGCTGACGGCCAAGGGCAGCTTGGCCCGGCGCCAGAACAGGTTTGCAGATTTCATCGACGCTACTCCATGTACTTTTTTGTTATGGCAGTGAGTCCTTTCAAGAACGGCCCGAGCGACCGGTTTGCAGGCTTGCACCCGCGGCGACACAGCTTGCGCATGTCGCCCTCCCCCATTCCTGAAAATCCCCTGGCCCCGACTATAGCCAGCAGGCACAGGCGCTTGATCCCTCTAAAGTGTGATTTGCGCTCCATGCCACCAACTCGCTGCAGTTTTGCTCCGGTTGCGGGCTGGCAGTGCTCAAGGATGGCGCATTTCTGTCGTTTGGCAAGGCGGCGGGCTCTCTAGCATGCGGGTCACGCTCTGACGTGCGCGACCCGCACAACGGTTACAACGTGGAAAGGAACGCGCTGTTGCTGGCCTGCCACTGGACGATGTCCTGGCGGATGCGTTTCTTGTCGAGCTTGCCGACACTGGTCTTGGGAATTTCAGTAACAACGGCGATCTGGCTTGGAATCGCCCACTTGTTGATATGACCTTGCTCGACGAACGGCTTGAGGTGTTCCTTCAGTGCCTTGGCGTCGATAGCGTGGCCGTCACGTACCACCAGCAGGGCAAACGGGCGCTCACCCCACTGCGGGTCCGCCACCCCCACCACCGCCACTTCGCGGACGGCCGGGTGGCAGCTGATCAGGTCTTCCAGGTCGAGCGAGGAAACCCACTCGCCGCCGGTCTTGATCACATCCTTGATGCGGTCGCGGATGTCGATGTAGCCCATGCCGTCGAGGGTGGCGACGTCACCGGTGTGCAGCCAGCCACCCTGCCACAGCTCTTCGCTCTTCTCCGGTTCCTTGAAGTAGCCCATGGTCAGCCACGGCGCACGCAGTACCAGCTCACCCTGGGTTTCACCATCGGCGGGCAGGAAGTTGCCTTCGCCGTCGACGATGGCCGCTTCGACCAACGGCACCGGCACACCGGCCTTGATACGGTAGGTGACGCGCTCATCCTCGCTGCCGGCCTGCAGTTCATCGTTCAGGTGTGCTGCGGAGATCAACGGGCAGGTTTCCGACATGCCATACGCAGCGGTCAGCTGAATGCCGCGCGCCAGGGCGGCCTGGTACAGCGAACGGTTGAGCGAACTGCCGCCGATGATGATCTTCCAGCCGCCGAAGTCCTGCCCCTGTGCGTTCGGGCAGTTGAGCAGCATCTGCAGGATGGTCGGTACGCAGTGGGAGAAGGTGACCTTCTCTTCACGCCACAGCTTGACCAGCATGTCCGGCTCGTAGCGGCCCGGGTACACCTGCTTCATGCCGAGCATGGTGGCGGCGTAGGGGATGCCCCAGGCATGCACGTGGAACATCGGGGTGATGGGCATGTACACGTCGTTGCTGCCCAACAGGCGTACGCTGTCGATACTGCCGGTGACCGAGGCCTCGGCCAGTGTGTGCAGCACCAACTGGCGGTGGCTGAAATACACGCCCTTGGGGTTACCGGTGGTGCCAGTGGTGTAGAAGGTAGTGGCCACCGAGTTCTCGTCGAAGTCCGGGAAGTCGTAGCGCGGGCTGGCCGCCGCCAGCAGCTGCTCATACTCCCCGACCAGGTCGGGCAGGTCGGCAGTCTTGTCCGGGCCATCGGTCAGCAGCAAGGTCTTGTCGACAGTGGTCAGCTGCCCGGCGATGGCCTGGTACAAGCCCACGAAGTCGCTGTTGACCAGCACCACGCGGTCTTCGGCGTGGTTCATGGTGTAGAGGATCTGCTCGGGCGACAGGCGCACGTTGATGGTGTGCACCACAGCGCCGATCATCGGGATGGCGAACATGCATTCCAGGTAGCGATGGCTGTCCCAGTCCATCACCGCTACGGTATCACCGGCCTTGACCCCGGCCTCGGTCAGCACATTGGCCAGGCGGGCAATGCGCTCGTTGAGCTGTGGATACGTCAGCCGTATCTGGTCGCGGTAGACAATTTCCCGGGTCTTTTCATAGCGGCTGCCGGACATCAGCAGGCGCTTGATCAGCAATGGATAGGCATAGGCGCCCTCGGCGGGCTTGATGATGCGTGTCTGCAACATGGGGATCCCTTTTCTGAAAAGCGGGCCGGACAAGTCTGGGTTTACTGTAGTTCGCCAATGTGACGGCCAAATCAGCCGAAGGAATGATTTGCGCGGCAAAGGTATGAGTGGCGGGCGTTGACGGGCAGCAAGGTTGAGCTAGACACTGCGGCGGCGGCTTCAGGTTTGCGCCGAAGCCGAGTGCCTCTTCGCCGGCAAGCCCGCGCCTGCAAGGGTTGTGGTGACCTTGCGGGCGCGGGCGTGCCTGCGAATGGCCACAACGCCCTTATCCCTCCCTGCCACCGGAGATCTTCATGCCCAGCCCGCGTCGCGCCGTGTTTCTCGATCACCAGTCCCTGGACCTTGGCGACCTCGACCTTTCGCCCCTGAAGCAGCAGTTCGACCAGTTCGAACTGTTCGCCGCCACCCGCCCGGAACAGGTCGCGGAACGCTTGCAGGGCGCCGTGGCAGTGGTCAGCAACAAAGTCATGCTCGACGCCGCTACCCTGGCTGCCAACCCGCAACTGAAGCTGATCCTGGTGGCCGCCACCGGCACCAACAATGTCGACCTGGCCGCCGCCCGCGCCCAGGGCATCACCGTGTGTAACTGCCAGGGCTACGGCACGCCGTCTGTCGCCCAGCATACCCTGGCCCTGCTGTTGGCCCTGGCCACCCGGCTGTGCGACTACAACCAGGCGGTGGCCGATGGCCAGTGGGCCAAGGCCAGCCAGTTCTGCCTGCTGGACTTTCCTATCGTCGAACTGGAGGGCAAAACCCTCGGCCTGCTCGGCCACGGTGAACTGGGCGGCGCAGTGGCGAGGCTGGCCGAAGCCTTCGGTATGCGTGTGCTGAGCGGGCAGATCCCTGGCCGCCCGGAGCGCGCCGACCGGCTGCCGCTGGACGAGTTGCTGCCGCAAGTCGATGCCCTGACCCTGCACTGCCCGCTGAACGAGCACACCCGGCATATGCTCGGTGCCCGCGAACTGGCCCTGCTCAAGCCCAACGCGCTGGTGGTCAACACCGCCCGTGGCGGCCTGATCGACGAACAGGCGTTGGCCGATGCCCTGCGCGGTGGTCACTTGGGCGGCGCGGCGACCGACGTGCTGAGCGTGGAGCCGCCGGTCAACGGCAACCCGCTGCTGGAGCCCGGCATCCCGCGCCTGATCATCACCCCGCACAGCGCCTGGGGTGCCGTAGAGTCGCGCCAGCGCATCGTCGGCCAGCTCAGTGAGAACGCCCAGGCCTTCTTCGCCGGGCAGCCACGCCGCGTGGTCAGCTGAGCCAGGCGCCTGCCTCTGCTACACTGCGCCACTTTTTTCCAGGAGACGTCGTCCATGGACCCGCGCAGTGAAGTGTTGCTCCGCCAGGCAGAGCTGTTTCAGGGGCCGCTGCTGATCGCCGGCGCCCCCGCCGACGACCTGCTCGGCCAGTTGCCTCAGGCCCAGGCCTGGACTTGGCATGCCGGCGATCAGGCCATGCTCGAAAGCCGCTTCGCAGGCCGCAGCCATTACGGCGTCGAGGCCCCTGAAGCAGCATTCGAAAGCGCCGTGCTGTTCCTGCCCAAATCCCGCGAGCTGGCCGCCTATCTGCTCAATACCCTGGCGTCGCGCCTGGCTGGCCGCGAGCTGTACCTGGTCGGTGAGAAGCGCGGTGGCATCGAGGGCGCGGCCAAGCAGTTGGCGGCCTTTGGCAAGCCACGCAAGCTCGACAGCGCCCGGCACTGCCAGCTGTGGCAAGTGACCATCGACCAGGCACCGCAGGCAAAACCGCTGGAAAGCCTGGCCGAGCGCTTCGAGCTGGCCCTGGAAGACGGCCCGCTGCAGGTGATCAGCCTGCCTGGGGTATTCAGCCATGGCCGACTCGACCGAGGTACGGCCCTGCTCCTGAAGCATCTTGACGGCCTGCCCGGTGGTCACATGCTGGACTTTGGCTGCGGTGCCGGGGTACTGGGGGCCACGCTCAAACGCCGTTACCCACAAAGCCGGGTGACCTTGCTGGACGTGGATGCCTTCGCCGTGGCCGCCAGCCGCCTGACGCTGGCTGCCAACGGCCTGGAAGGCGAAGTGATCAGTGGCGATGGCATCGACGCCGCCCCTACCGAACTGAGCCTTATCCTGAGCAACCCGCCATTCCACACCGGCGTTCATACCAACTATCAGGCTTCGGAAAACTTGCTGAAAAAATCCGCCTTTCATCTGCGAAAAGGTGGCGAAATGCGCTTGGTTGCCAACAGTTTCCTGCGCTACCAACCACTGATCGAAGGGGCGTTGGGCAACTGCCAGGTACGTGACGAGGCCGACGGTTTCCGCATCTACCAGGCAACTCGCGGATAAAAAACAGCGCTTGCCGAAAACGTTTTGCCTAGGCAGAATCCGCACCGTCCTAGGGGAGTAGTCTCCCGCGAGCACCCAGCTCGCCCGGTACGCGTCAACATACTTGGTCCACAGACCATGGCGCGTGCGACCCACCATGCACGCCTGCATGGCGAGATCCGCATAGACGGATCGAGGGTTTGACAAGACCTATGACACGCACACCTTACCCGGGGCGGGGAGGCTGTACGTGTCATAGCCGTGTCGACCCGCCCCCGTAGGAATCCTGATGCTGGAATCACTGTTGGTCCCCACCGCTATCGTTGCCCTGGCCGAGATCGGCGACAAGACGCAACTGCTCGCACTCATTCTCGCTGCCCGCTTCCGCAAACCCTGGCCGATCATCGCCGGCATCATCGCCGCCACCTTGGCCAACCATGCCGCAGCCGGTGCCGTGGGGGCTTGGGTCGGCAGCTTCTTCAGCGATTCGGCACTGCACTGGATCCTGGCCGCGAGCTTTACCGCCACCGCACTGTGGACCCTGGTACCGGACAAGATGGATGACGACGAGAACCCGGCTCGCCGTTTCGGGCCGTTCCTGACGACACTGATTGCGTTCTTCCTGGCCGAAATCGGTGACAAGACCCAGGTCGCCACCGTGATGCTGGCTGCGCAGTATCCGCACCTGATCATGGTCATTATCGGCACTACCCTGGGTATGCTGATTGCCAACGTGCCGGTGGTACTGGCGGGTAACTTCGCGGCTGACAAACTGCCGTTGACGCTGATTCGCCGCCTGGCGGCAACGGCGTTCTTCGTGCTGGCGATCGTGGCCGTCTATTCGGCAATGAAGGCCAGTGGCTGGATTGGATAAAGGGAAAACCGGGGGCTGCCATGCAGCCCCACGATTCAGGCATTTATTGCTTGGCTGCTGCCTGATACAGCGGCATCACCTTCGGAATCGCCGCCTGCAGCGAAGCAATGCGGCTCGCGGACGCCGGGTGAGTACTCATGAACTCAGGCGGTGCACCTTCGGAAGCCTTGCTCATCTTGTTCCACAAGGTGATCGCGGCATTCGGGTCGTAGCCGGCACGCGCCGACAGCTCCAGGCCAATCAGGTCGGCCTCGTTCTCGTTGGCCCGGCTGTTTGGCAAGGTCATGGCGTAGTTCACCACCGTGTCGGCCATGGCCATGCTGCTCTGGCCGAGGCCGAAGATGGCACCGGCACCCTGACGAGCCATTTCCACACCGTATGCCTTGGACATGGCCTCGCGGCTATGCTCGCGCAAGGCGTGGGCAATCTCGTGCCCCACCACTGCGGCAATTTCCGCATCGGTGAGCTTGAGCTGATCGATCAGCCCGGTGTAGACGATGATCTTGCCGCCCGGGCCGCAGTTGGCGTTCAGTTCATCACTCTTGATCACGTTGACTTGCCAGTCCCACTGCGCGGCATCCGGGCGGAATTTGGGCGCCTGGGCGATCAGGCGGTTGGCAATGGCCTGCACACGCTTGGCATCGGCGCTGGACTTGTCGAGCACACCCTTGCTCGACGCTTCACCCAGGGTCTGCTGATACGACTGCGCGTACATCTGGTTGACCTCATCGGTCGAGAGCATGCTGAACATGTACTGCTGGCGCTCGACGCCAACAGCACCGCCGCTGGTGGTATTCACCGCCTGGCAGCCGGCCAGCAGGATGCCAGCACTCAGTAGGCTGACGACAAAAGACTTACGCATGAAAACACTCCCTATCCACATGCGGCGTATCCTAGGCCGAGTCGCCAGTGGCTGCCATAGCCGCAGGGAAGATTTTCGTCGCCTGTACCGGCCTCTTCGCGGGCAAGCCCGCTCCTACAGGGGTAACACGACCGAGGGCAGGAGCAGGCTTGCCCGCTCCTACAGCAGGGGTAACACGATCATTGTAGGAGCGGGCTTGCCCGCGAAAGGGCCGGCACAGCCCCCCATCAAGCCGGGGTAAGACACTCCGGCGCATCCAGCTTCGGGTCATTGACGAAATTGGCCAAGGCCCGCTCACGCAACGTCGCAGGTGGGCTGGCCAGCAGCTCGTGCAAGCGGGTAACCGGCGTGTCCGGGTCGAGCCAGGCCGCCTGTCCGGCCTCGTCCAGTATCAGCGGCCGACGCTGGTTCATGGCCGCCTGGGTCACCACCGCGCAACTCAACCATACCTGGTCCTGCACCGGGTAGGCCTCCCACACCGCCGCAAAATACAGCGACGCGCCCTCCCCCGGGGTCAACCAGAACGGGCGTTTGCGCACGTTGCCACGCCATTCGTAAAAGCCGTTGGCCGGCATCAGGCAGCGACGCTGGCGAAATGCATCGCGAAACATCGGTTGCTCGGCCAGCGTTTCGGCCCGGGCATGGGCGGGGGTACGGGACAGGTCGGTGAGCCAGGCCGGGGTCAACCCCCAGCGCGCCTTTGCCAGTTGCTGCTGGCCATCAAGCTGGCGCTGGATCAGCACCGACGCCCCTGGCGATATATTCCATTGGGCCGGCTGGCCGACGGGAAAACCCGGCAGACTGGCAAGGGCCTGGGGCCAGCGAAACAGGGCATAACGTCCACACATGGGGGAATTCAGAACCTAGCAGATCAAGGTACCGGGGACATGCTCCGGCTCGTCGCCAACCAGTGGCTGGGCATCATTGTACGCATCGATCAGCTGCCGTGCGCATTCGGCCTGCTCATCAGCCACGATAAGCCCCAACAGGCCCTGCAAGGGCAGCTCGCCGGCGGCACCGAGCAGGTCACGGCCGACCACGTGTACATCGATCCCCTCGCTGGCAAGCATGCCTGCCAGCATTTGCGCCTCGAGCAGGCTTTCCGGTTCGTAGATGCGCTGCATCAGGCGTCGTCCTCGCGGCGGACTTCAAGCATCCATTCGTCACCATGCACCTGCAGAATGCACACCACAGGCTGGCAGCACACCTGACAATCCTCGGTATAAACCTGGTCGCCCGCAGACAGATCGACGGTAGTTTCCACACGTTCGCCACAATAAGGGCAATCATAGAAGTCGGTTTCCAGCATCGCGGCCTCCGCAGTGACTTATGCGTATAATTGCCGGTCTGTTTACAGGGTCTGTGTGCGTCCGAGCCGTTTTTCGGAGCCCGTCCCTACCTTATTACCCTAGCCGTTTCCAACAAGAGAGCATGATGGGCGAATTCGATGCCATCCGACCGTACGACGACGCTGAGGTCCCTGCCGTTCTGGCACGCCTGCTCAGCGACCCGGCATTCCTCGATATCCTCACTCACTTCCGCTTTCCGCGTGCGGCCGGTGCTCTCGGCTGGTTGCTCAAGCCCTTGATCGCACGCCGCCTGCGCAAGGAATTCGCCGGCGTTACCTGTGTCTCGACCCTGCAGGACAAAGTCGAGTACTACGTCGACCAGACCATCGATCGCGCCACCGACGGCGTCACCTATTCGGGTGTGGAACAGCTCAAGGCAGGCACCGCCTACCTGTTCCTGGCCAACCACCGTGATATCGTCATGGACCCGGCCTTCGTCAACTATGCCGTGTACCACGCCGGCCTGCCCACGCCGCGCATCGCCATTGGCGACAACCTGCTGCAAAAGCCCTTTGTCAGCGACATGATGCGCCTGAACAAAAGCTTCATCGTGCACCGTTCGATCAGCGGGCGGCGCGAAAAACTGGCTGCCTACCAACTGCTATCGGCCTACATCAACCACTCGATCCGCAACGATGCCACCTCGATCTGGATTGCCCAGGCCGAAGGTCGGGCCAAGGACGGTGACGACCGTACCGACTCGGCGATCCTCAAGATGTTCCACATGAGCCGCAAGGACGAGCCGTTCGGTGCGGTTATCCAGAGCCTGAACCTGACCCCGGTGTCGATCAGCTACGAATACGACCCGTGCGACCAGGCCAAGGCCCGCGAGCTGTACATCCGCGCCACAACCGGCACCTACAAGAAGGCGCCGGGCGAAGATGACAACAGCATTGCCAAAGGCATTACCGGCTACAAGGGCCGAGTCCACATCAACTTCGCGCCGCCGGTAACCGAGTACCACGAAGACACAAAACAGCTGGCGGCAGAGATTGACCGGCAGATTCTGGGGGGCTACCGACTGTTCCCAGTGCATTACCTGGCGTATGCGATGTGGGAAGGCAAGGACGAAGCCCTGCAGGTGCCAAGCGCCGAGAAGGTGTTCCCGGCGGATGAGCTGGCCAAGGCCAAGGAAGAATGGCAACGGCGTCTGGATGCCTGCCCGCAAGAGCAGCGGCCGTACCTGGTGTTGCAGTATGCGACGCCGGTGCGCAACCAGTACCAGGTCCGGCAGCAGACGCCGGTCGCCTGATCGATCCCGGGGGCTGCGTTGCAGCCCAAACGCGACACAAGGCCGCTCCCACAGAGAATTGCGTCCACCCTTGTGGGAGCGGTCTTGTGTCGCGATTGGGCCGCAACGCGGCCCCGATGGTTCTCAGACCCAGGTGCTGAACCAGGACAGCAGCAGCGCCATCGCCAGGCACGAAAAGCCCAGGATGTAGAAGTATTTCGGCACCCGAAGTTCGAAAGCGTCCACTACCCCCTCGTCTACTGCCATGTACGCGCGGGTTTCGGCCTCGCGCCGCCGCGCACTGTGCAGCAGCAAACCGCCCGGGCAGGTCAGCAGCAGCGCCAGCAGGTTGATCAGCTTGGTGGGATGGGCGGCCAGGAACCCCCAGAGCACTTGCAAGGACATCACGCGACCTCGATGTGAGCAGTGACAAAGGCCAGCATTCTACCCAAGTCGCACCGTGGCGCCCGGCCTTGGCGACAAACTGTCATTAAATTTCATCTGTCATCCGCTCGTCATCCATACAGGCGACCCTGTCGACCTTTTGATGACCCGGAGCTTTTTCATGTTGCACGCCGAAAACCAGGACCGCCTCTACCTCGTTGCCCAGAGCGATGAACAACAGGCGCTGATCGATGGTTTTGCCATCAATGTGCAGGACCGCCAGTGGCTGGTCTACTGTGCGCTTGGCGGACATGTGCATGAGGACTTGCCCGAAGTGGATGCAGGCACAGGGTTCAGCTTGCTGGATTTCCACATAGAAGCGGCGTAAATCTGTGCCGTCCAGGCAACAAAAAACCCGCTGCCTGTCACTCAGGCAGCGGGTTCTCTGACACAACCTGAAGCTTACTGACCCAGCACCTGCCCAATGCTCGGGTCCTTGAACAGGCGGGTCAGGGCATCGCTCAGCACATCCCCCACCAGCTGGGTGTTGGTGTCCTGATTCGGCGCCATGCCGAAACGCTGGTCCAGCGAAGCGCCATAACGGCCGCTGTAACGGCGGCCGCCATTGGTCACATCAGCGCGGAAGGTGGCGCCGATGGTGGCCTCGGTCACGTAAAGGTTGTCTTTCGGCGACTGGTACTTCAGTTCGGCGAGGGTCACGGTCAGCTGCGGCGCATTGCCGGCGTTCGGGGTTGGGGTGAAGCCGAGCAGGCGCACAGCGGCTTCAGCCTGAGCCTGCAGCTTGGGCACCACGTCGTTACCGCTGACGCTGATGGTGCTGGTCTCGGGGTACATGCCACCGCGGGTACCCAGGGACTGTGAAGGCCGGCCATCAACTACCCGGACCACCACCGGCTGGCCATGGCCGACCGGGGCCAGCTGGGCCTTGAGCGTGGGTTGCGGGTTGAGTTGTTGCGGGCTGTGGGCACAACCGACCAGGCTAAGGCTGGCCACGGCGATCAAACCGAACAACAGACGTTGCAACATGCGCGTTTCTCCAGAAAATGCGGCAAAGGCCCACAGTATACCTAGCCAGGCACAGACCAGTCATCGGCCCAACCCGCTTGTCACAATCGTTTCATCGCCACACCCTTATCCTTGCGCCAAGCCCTAACGCAAAGGACTCGCCGCCATGACCTCGCTCTTGACTCAGCTCTTCCAACGGTCGCGTCACAACGCTTATGCCCGCCTTGACGCGGATGGCAAATGCCTGGCCTTCAAGCAATGCAGCCAGGCACCACGGGGCATCGACTGGGTGCAGATCAGCGAAATTCAGCTGGCCTGGCTGGGGCGCGAGCTGCCCGCCGAAGCCGGGGTTTGCGCCCGCGCAAACCGCCGTTGGCACCAGCGCCTCCTCGTTGCCTGACAAACGCTGCAATAAAAACCACGAATGGCGACATTTCTGCCCGCGACATCGCTATAATCTCCCCCCGATTATAAGGACGTCTCCTGATCGGGCCCCGCACTCGCCGATTGACCCCGGCAACTTCACCGCTTCGCCCACAGAGAGCCTTCCACTCAGGTCTTGCATCGGCTGTCGTGCCTGCTTTTTCTGGCCCTTCACACTGCATGAACCTGCGGGTTGCCATCGCGCAGTCCCCTTTTGAGGTTCACGTCTCCAAAAGAGCGTGAAAAAACGGTTTTCACAACTTCACAAGAGTGTGGCGAGCAAATGAACAGTCTGGCATGTGCAAAAGCGGCAGATGTGTCCCGAACAGCCCTGAACAGGCGGCAGATGCGCTCATCCCGTATGAGTGTCTGAACCGTTCCATAACGCACGCACGACACCTTGACCATAAGTCGAATTGCCGCACCTGTGGCAAACGGCGTTCAATACACGAACCCGAAGACTGATTGGCGGTGTCCGCGGAAGTTGCAAGAACTGCGAAAAGTCGGACATGGCGACCCTGGCAAACCCAGGTCCTATGCTGTCAATTAGGTAGCTGTAGATTGTGGAGACGCGTTAAATGGCGCAGAACGAATCGGTTGATGTGGTACTGGTAGGCGCGGGCATCATGAGTGCCACCCTGGCCGTACTGCTCAAGGAGCTTGACCCGACCCTGAAGCTTGAGGTCGTCGAGGCGATGGACTCCGGGGCCGCGGAAAGCTCCAACCCCTGGAACAACGCAGGCACCGGCCACGCCGGCCTGTGCGAGCTGAACTACACGCCGCAGGCCGCCGATGGCAGCATCGACATCAAGAAGGCCGTGCACATCAACACCCAGTTCGAGGTTTCGCGCCAGTTCTGGGCCTACCTGAGCAAGAAGGGCAACTTCGGCTCGGCGCGTGCCTTCATCAACCCTGTCCCGCACCTGAGCTATGTCGAGGGTGACAAGGGTGTTTCCTTCCTCAAGAAGCGCTTCGAGCTGCTCAAGCAGCACCACGCCTTCGCCGAGATGGAATACACCGAAGACAAGGCCGTGATGAACGACTGGATGCCGCTGATGATGCCTGGCCGCCCGGCCGACCAGCACATCGCCGCTACCCGCGTGGCCAAAGGCACCGACGTCAACTTCGGCGCACTGACCAACAAGCTGCTCAAGCTGCTGGGCGACTCGCCGGACGCGCAGGTCAAGTACAGCAAGAAGGTTGTCGGCCTGCGCCGTAACGGCAGCGGCTGGACCGTGAGCATCAAGGACGTCAACAGCGGCGGCAGCCGTGAAGTCGACGCCCGCTTCGTCTTCCTCGGCGCCGGCGGCGCGGCCCTGCCGCTGCTGCAGTTGTCCGGCATCCCGGAAAGCAAAGGTTTCGGCGGCTTCCCTGTCAGCGGCCAGTGGCTGCGTTGCGACAACCCGGAAATCGTCAAGCAGCACCAGGCCAAGGTCTACAGCCAGGCCGCTGTCGGCGCCCCGCCGATGTCGGTACCGCATCTGGACACACGCGTCGTGGACGGCAAGACTTCGCTGCTGTTCGGCCCGTATGCCGGCTTCACTACCAAGTTCCTCAAGCACGGCTCGCTGATGGACCTGCCGCTGTCGGTGCGCATGGGCAACATTGGCCCGATGCTGGCCGTGGCCCGCGACAACATGGACCTGACCAAGTACCTGGTCAGCGAAGTGATGCAGTCGATGGAGCAGCGTCTGGAAGCCCTGCGTCGTTTCTATCCGCAGGCCAAGGCCGAAGACTGGCGCCTGGAAGTGGCGGGTCAGCGCGTGCAGATCATCAAGAAAGACCCGAAAAAAGGCGGCGTGCTGCAGTTCGGTACCGAGCTGGTCTCGGCCCAGGACGGCAGCCTGGCAGCTCTGCTCGGCGCATCGCCGGGTGCCTCGGTGACCGTGTCGATCATGCTGGAACTGATCGAGCGCTGCTTCCCCGAGCAGGCCAAGGGTGCCTGGGCTGCCAAGCTCAAGGAAATCTTCCCGGCTCGCGAGAAGACCCTGGCAACCGATGCTGCGCTGTACCACAAGATCAGTGCCGATAACGACGCGGCCCTGGACCTGGCAGAAAGCAGCCCGGCGGCCAAGCATTACGCCTGAACCGCCTGCTAACGAAAAAACGCCCCTCGGGGCGTTTTTTTGTGCCTGGAGACCTATCAGCCTGTGCCGGCCTCTTCGCGGGCTTGCCCGCTCCCACAGGTTCGGCGCTGCCCTCATCCCTGTGGGAGCGGGCGAGCCCGCGAAAGGGCCAGCACAGGTTGAAGATCAACCGCGGGCTTTATCGATGATCTCGATGTACTCAGGGGCATTGCGCTGGTCGGCAATTTGCTCGACGAAGGTCTTGCCGTGCTCGTCCTTGCCATCCAGGTCCAGGCCAGCTTCGACGAAGAAGCCTACAAAGCGCTCAAAGTCGTCCACGCGCAGGCCACGGTAAGCCTTGACCAGCTTGTGCAGCGACGGCGAAGTCACACCATCGGCCGGCTCGAACTGAAGGAACGACTTGATGTAGTCGTCGCTGATTTCGTCACCGATTACCTGTTTCTTGTCTTTACGCATTGCCGACTCCAACTGGACCATCACGGAATTTCGAAGGCCGGCAGTTTACCCCCCGCAGGCTTCGCGCCTCAACGCGTACGTACCGTCCCGGTGTGCAGGTCGGCCCAGATATGGCCGTTGCCGTAAGTCAGAAACTGCACGTACAGGGTTTCGTTACGCAGCAGGTCCATGACCACCCGGTAGTTGCTGACTGGGTAATTCAGGCTCAAGGTGCGGGTTTTAGCGTCATACACAGGCTTTTTCAGGCTTTTGGCCGCTTCACCATCGAACGTCAGCAGCACCTGGGCAATGGTTGCGCCCTTGCTCAGCGGCTTGCCCTTCAGGCGCACCTGCAACGACGATGTGATCGGAATCGGCTGCTGATCGGACTGGCGCTGGGCCCCTACGACCACCGAATAGTCAGTCACTTGCAGCAATTGCTGGCTGGTCGGCGCTTCCTGGCGCAGGGACTGGTCATCAGGTGGCAGGAACTGACTGTGCAGCGGTGCGGCAGCGAGCGGCAGGCTGACCGCCAGCAGGAGGGGAAGAATCGCACGCATGTGAGGCTCCTTGTATGAAGGAGCACTCTAGCATGCCGGGTGCAGCCGATATCAATCGAACTGCGCGCGCATCCAGGCCTGGTAATCGGCCACGCCGGCTTCACCCTCGCGCGGCGCCCAGTGTGCGTGCTCGCCCTCGCCCACTGGTCGGTATGGCCCAGCCTTGCACTCGAACAGGATGCTGTCGGGCTCCAGCACCACCAAGCCATGGTAGGTACCAGGCGCCAGATCCACACCCAGACAGTCACCACCGGCCTGCAGCACCCGCTTGTCTGCAACCGTGCCCTGTTCATCGAAGATCAGCAGGCCAAAGCACCCCTTGAGTGCTATCAAGGTTTCAGCCTTGTCGGCGCTCACATGGCGATGCGGCGGAATGTAGGTGCTTGGTTGCAGCCCGACCGCCATGCGATGGCAGGGCTCTTCCATTTCGTGGAAGGTGTGATGCTGCCGCCCGCGCGGGTTGGCTGCGGCCTTTTCGGCCAGCCCGACGAACAGCGATTGGTCGATGAACGCAGGCTGGCGCACGGTTACAGCCCCTTTACGGCGAAGATGCCGTTAGCATTGCGCCAGTACCCTTTGTAGTCCATGCCGTAACCGAAGATATAGCGATCGACACAAGGCAGGCCCACATAGTTGGCCTTGAGGTCAGGGCTTGCCTTGCGGTCGTGATCCTTGTCGATCAGCACAGCGGTGTACACCGAGCGGGCGCCGGCATGCTTGCAAAACTCGATGATGGCGCTGAGGGTGTGGCCTTCGTCGAGGATATCGTCAACGATCAACACGTCACGGTCGATGAAGGACACTTCCGGCTTGGCCTTCCAGAAAAGCTCGCCGCCGCTGGTCTGGTTGCGGTAGCGGGTAGCGTGCAGGTAGGAGGCTTCCAGCGGGAACTGCAGGTGAGTCAGCAGTTTGCCGGAGAAGATCAGGCCACCATTCATCACGCAGAACACAACCGGGTTCTTGTCGTGCAGGTCCTTGCAGATCTGTTCGCCGACTTTGGCGATGGCCGCTTCGACTTCGGCTTCGGTGTACAGGCAGTCAGCTTCATGCATGACTTGACGGATATGCTCGAGATCGGCGGACATGGCGCGCTCCGGGGGGCATTTTGGAAAAGCGGGCAAAGGTACGCATCCGCTCGTCACAGATCAAGCATTTATGGACTAACGTCCAGAATGACCAGACGACAGCACAGGCTGAATAGATTAATCTAGCGCGGTTTTTTTGCCCGCCTTTCGGAGCCCTCCCCTATGCCCACTCGTGAGATCCGCCATCCGCTGATCCGCCACAAGCTTGGCCTGATGCGCCGTGCCGATATCAGCACCAAAAATTTTCGCGAACTCGCCCAGGAAGTCGGCGCGCTCCTGACGTATGAAGCCACCCAGGACCTGCCCCTCGAAACCTACGAGATCGACGGCTGGTGTGGCAAGGTCTCGGTTGAAAAAATCGCCGGCAAGAAGATCACCGTAGTACCGATCCTGCGCGCCGGCATCGGCATGCTCGACGGCGTGCTCAGCCTGATCCCGGGTGCCAAGGTCAGCGCCGTCGGCGTTGCCCGAAACGAAGAAACCCTCGAAGCCCACACCTACCTGGAAAAGCTCGCGCCGGACATCAACCAGCGCCTGGCCCTGATCATCGACCCGATGCTGGCCACCGGCGGCTCGATGGTTGCCACCATCGACCTGCTGAAAAAGGCCGGCTGCAAAGAGATTCGCGCCATGGTGCTGGTCGCCGCACCAGAAGGCATCGAGGTGGTGGAAAAAGCCCACCCGGACGTGAAGATCTACACCGCCTCGATCGACCAGCGCCTGAACGAGCACGGCTACATCGTGCCAGGCCTGGGTGATGCCGGTGACAAGATCTTCGGCACCAAGCAAAAGGACGCCTGACCATGCAGGACGGCTTCAACGACCCGCTCTGGCGCCAGGTCGTTTCGGGCGCGCAGATGCTCTTCGTGGCATTCGGCGCGCTGGTGCTGATGCCCCTGATCACCGGCCTCGACCCGAACGTCGCGCTGTTCACCGCCGGCATCGGCACACTGCTATTCCAGCTGGTCACCGGCCGGCAGGTACCGGTGTTCCTGGCCTCGAGCTTTGCCTTCATCACGCCGATCATCCTCGCCAAAGGCCAGTTCGGCCTGGCCGAGACCATGGGCGGCGTGATGGCTGCCGGCTTCGTGTACACCTTCATGGGCCTGATGGTAAAAATCAAAGGCACCGGTTTCATCGACCGCATGCTACCGCCGGTGGTGATCGGCCCGGTGATCATCTCCATCGGCCTGGCCATGGCACCAATCGCCGCCAACATGGCGATGGGCAAAGGTGGGGACGGTACAGCGCTGATGCCATACAAGACGGCCATGCTGATCTCGATGCCAGCGCTGCTGACAACCTTGATCGTTGCCGTATTCGGCAAGGGCATTTTCCGCCTGGTGCCCATCATCTCCGGCGTGCTGGTGGGCTTTGCCCTGTCGTTCGCCTTTGGCGTGGTCGACACCGCCAGGATCGCTGCCGCACCGTGGCTGGAAATCCCCAATTTCACCGCCCCTGCGTTCAACTGGCAGGCCATTCTGTTCATCGTCCCGGTTGCGCTGGCGCCGGCGATCGAGCATATCGGCGGGGTGATCGCAGTGGGCAGCGTGACCGGCCGTGACTACCTGAAAAAGCCTGGCCTGCACCGGACATTGCTGGGCGACGGCCTGGCGACTACTGCAGCCGGCCTGTTCGGCGGCCCGCCCAACACCACCTATGCCGAAGTGACCGGCGCGGTGATGCTGACCAAGAACTACAACCCGAAGATCATGACCTGGGCAGCGGTCTTCGCCATTACCCTGGCGTTCATCGGCAAGTTCGGCGCGCTGCTGCAGAGCATCCCGGTGCCGGTGATGGGCGGCATTCTGTGCCTGCTGTTCGGCTCGATTGCAGCGGTGGGCATGAACACCATGATCCGCCACAAGATTGACCTGGGCGAAGCACGCAACTTGGTGATCGTCTCGGTGACACTGGTGTTCGGTATCGGCGGCGTGCTGATCGGCAGCGGTGACGGCCCGGATGACTGGGGCCTGAAGGGCATCGCCCTGTGCGCCATTGTGGCTATTGCGCTGAACCTGATTCTGCCGGGTAATGACAGCTGGAAGCACAAGAAGCTGGATGTGTAAACGGTCGGTAGGGGCCGCAAGGCGGCCCCTTCGATTCAGGCCTTTTCACACATATCAGCCAACACCCTCACCCACTCCGGGTGATCATTCAGGCACGGCACCAGCACCAGCTCCCGGCCACCCGCCTCGACAAACTGCTCGCTGCCACGCATGCCTATCTCTTCCAGCGTCTCGATGCAATCCGCCACAAACGCCGGGCACATCACCAGCAGCTTCTTCACACCGGCCTTGGCCAGTTCATCCAACCGCGTCTCGGTGTAGGGTTCGATCCACTTGTCCCGGCCCAGTCGCGACTGGAACGATACCGACCACTTGCCATCAGGTATGCCCATTTTCTGCGCAAAGGCTTTGGCCGTAGCCAGGCATTGCCCGCGATAGCAAACCGAACGTACTTCGGCGGTTGCACCGTGGCAGCAATCGGCAGCACGCAGGTCGTGCTTGACCCCTTTCGGAAACAGCTTTTTCAGGTGCCGCTCCGGCAAACCATGGAAGCTCAGCAGCAGGTGGTCGTAACCCGTCTCAAGGTGCGGCCGGGCACTGGCAGCCAGTGCCTCGATGTACGCCGGGTGCTCGTAGAACGGCTGCAGCACACGCATCTGCAACGGCAACTGGCGCTCGCTGACCGTCTGTTTTGCCAGGTCGACCACCGTGGTCACCGTGCTGTCGGCGAACTGTGGATAAAGCGGCGCCAAAGTCACCTTGCGCACACCTTGGGCGGCCAGCCGCTCCAACACATCAGGCAACGCTGGCTGGCCGTAGCGCATGGCAATTTCCACTGGGCCATGGGGCCAGTGCTCGACCATCGCTGCCTGCAGGCGACGGGTCAGCACAACCAGAGGCGAGCCCTCCTCCCACCAGATCGAAGCGTAGGCGTGTGCCGACTGCTCTGGGCGCTTGATCAGGATCAGCGACACCAGCAAGCGCCGCACCGGCCACGGCAGGTCGACCACGTATGGGTCCATGAGGAACTGGTTGAGGTAACGGCGCACATCGGCCACCGAGGTGGAGGCCGGGGAACCCAGGTTGACCAGCAGCAGGGCGTGATCGGTCATGCAGCGTCCTATGTCAGAGGCCACTGGACAGGTTGTCCAGCGCCGATTGCAGATCGTTGAAGCGGAAGGTGAAGCCGGCTTCCAGCAAGCGTACCGGGCGCGCCCGCTGGCCTCCCAGCAGCAAGGTGGACATCTCGCCAAGCCCGGCCTTGAGCAGCAATGCCGGCACTGGCAACAGCGCCGGCCGATGCAGGGCGCGGCCCAGTCGCCTGGCAAACTCACGGTTGCGCACAGGCTCCGGCGCGCAGGCATTATAAGGACCGCTGGCATCCTTGTGCTGCAAGAGAAAATCAATCAGGGCGACCTGGTCGTCTATATGAACCCAGGGCATCCACTGCCGCCCATTGCCCAAAGGCCCGCCCACCCCCAGCTTGAAGGGTATGCGCAGGCGCGACAAAAAGCCGCCATCGCTGGCCAGCACCAGGCCAGTACGGACCAGTACCACGCGGATCCCCTGCGCTTGCGAACGCTGGGCGGTCTCTTCCCAGGCAATGCACAACTGGCTGGCGAAATCTTCACGCACCGGGGGTGAAGCCTCGGTCAGTTCGCGTTCGCCACCGTCTCCGTACCAACCTACCGCAGAGCCGGAGATCAACACCTCCGGGCGCTGCTCACGGGTGCCCAACCAAGCCAGCAATTGCTCGGTAAGGGTGACACGGCTGGCCCACAGCACATTGCGCCGGGCGGCCGTCCAGGGCCTGTCGGCAATCGGCGCACCCGCAAGGTTGACCACCGCATCAAGATGATCGTCGGCCTCCAACTGCTCCAGGCGCGCGATACCGCGCACCCCGCTACCACAGATTTTTGCCACCTGTTCAGGACGCCTGCTCCAAACCGTAAGCCGATGCCCTTGGCCCAGCCAGTACTGGCACAGATGCTTGCCAATCAAACCGGTGCCACCTGTCAGCAATATATGCATGGCTGTGTCCTCGCAGAATGCGTCGGTGGTCTATTTTTAACAGCAAGGCACTTTTTTGACCCGACGCTCTCGGATAAACATAGGCCAACCTGCCCGCTAACACGGAATAACCTTATACAGAATTTTTGCATTGTACAGGTTTGCCTGACAGCGTAGTCTGCTCACAGCAAGGTTTGAAGAGGCCATCATGACAATACCTATCGCTATCATCGGGGCCGGCATCGCCGGTTTGTCAGCCGCCCAGGCTTTGCAAAAGGCCGGGCAATCCGTGCACTTGTTCGACAAAGGCCACGGCAGTGGCGGGCGCATGGCCAGCAAGCGCAGCGAAGCCGGCGCGCTCGACCTGGGCGCACAGTACTTCACTGCCCGTGACCGACGCTTTGTCGATCAGGTGCAGCAATGGGTGGCCGCCGGCTGGGCCGAACAATGGAAGCCTCAACTGTATAACTACCGTGACGGCGAACTCACCCCTTCCCCTGACGAGCAGACGCGCTGGGTAGGCGTGCCACGCATGAGCGCCATTACCCGCGGCTTGCTCAAGGACGTCACGGTCAACTTCGGCTGCCGCATAGCGGAAGTGTTTCGCGGCAAGCAGTACTGGCACCTGCAAGATACCGAAGGTTGCAGCCACGGCCCCTACAGCCGTGTGGTCATCGCCGTACCGGCACCGCAGGCCACGCCACTTCTGGCCGCCACACCGAAGCTGGCGGCCGTGGCCGCTGGCGTGCAAATGGAACCTACCTGGGCCGTGGCCCTCGCCTTCCAGGCACCGCTGGATACGCCAATGCAAGGCTGCTTCGTGCAGGACAACCCGCTGGACTGGCTGGCCCGCAATCGCAGCAAGCCCGGCCGCGACGAGCACCTGGACACCTGGGTACTGCACGCGACGTCAGACTGGAGCCGCCAACACATCGACCTGCCCAAAGAAGTAGTGATCGAACAGTTGTGGGGCGAATTCGCCGAACTGGTCGGCTGCGTGGTACCACCGCCCACCTTCGCCCTGGCCCACCGCTGGCTCTATGCCCGCCCCAGTAGCAACCATGAGTGGGGCGCACTGGCCGATGCCGACCAGGGCTTGTACGCCTGTGGGGATTGGTGCCTGTCCGGCCGCGTCGAGGGCGCATGGCTCAGTGGCCAGGAAGCGGCGCGGCGCTTGCTCGAACACCTTGAGTGATGCCGAACTATACAAAAATACTAGTTTGCATAACTTCAGCGCTGTGCTGAAATAAACCTGTACAAGTTTCGAGTCACGTACAGGTTTATTTTCGGAGGCAGCCATGCACGACCCTTCCGCCCACCGCAAGCCGCGTATCGCCATCAGCGCCTGCCTGACCGGGCACAGCGTGCGCTACAACGGCGGCCACAAGGCCTCCGACCTGTGCCGTAAACAGCTGGAACAGCACTTCGACTGGCTACCTGTGTGTCCGGAAGTGGCAATCGGCCTGGGTGTTCCGCGCGACCCGATTCGCCTGGTCGGCAACCCCGAGCAACCCGAAGTGGTCGGCACCCGCGACCCCGGCAAGGACCTGACCGACCCGCTGCGCACCTATGGCGAGCAGATGGCCAACGAACTTGACGACATCTGCGGCTACATCTTCATGCAGAAGTCACCTTCTTGCGGCCTGGAACGGGTAAAGGTTTATCAGGACAATGGCCACCCGGCCGTGCATGGTGGGCGCGGCGTCTATGCCCAGGCTTTCTGTGCATTGCGCCCGGACCTGCCAGTAGAGGAAGAAGGCCGCCTGCATGACCCCGTGCTGCGCGAGAACTTCATAAGCCGCGTTTACGCCTACGCCGACTGGCAGCGCCTGCTGGCCGAGGGCCTGAACCGTGGCGCGCTGGTACGCTTTCATTCGCGCTACAAGTATTTGCTGATGGCCAATAACCCCCAGGCCTATCGCACCCTCGGCCGCCTGCTTGGCAGCATGAGCAAGGCTGATGAACCACAGAGCATCGGCCCGCGCTATTTCAGCCAGCTGATGCAAGCCCTGCGCCGCTGCGCGAGCCGCGGCACCCACAGTAACGTGCTGCAGCACCTGAGCGGTTACTTCAAGGATGCCCTGACGCAGCAGGACAAGGCCGAGTTGCAGGCAGTCATCGGCCAATACCAACAAGGCGTGGTACCACTGGTAGTGCCACTGACCTTGCTCAAACACCATTTGCGCAAGCACCCAGACCCCTACCTGCAGCAACAAGCCTACCTGCAGCCGCACCCCGAGAGCCTGGGCTTGCGCAATGCGGTCTGAGGACTTGCTGCCCATCGGCGAACTTGCCCGTCGCACCGGCGTAAACCCGGTCACCCTGCGCGCCTGGGAGCGCCGGTATGGGTTGCTCAAGCCACAGCGCACCGCCAAGGGGCATCGCCTGTACCCACTTGAGCAGGTCGAACGCGTCGAGGCGGTCCTGGCTTGGCTGCAGCGTGGCGCGTCGGTCGGCCAAGTCCGCGAGTTGCTCGACAAACCCGCCAGCACCCCACCGAAGGGGGACTGGCAAGCCAGGCAATTCCAGCTGATCGAAGCCATCGCCGGCCTTTCACAGCGCGCCCTCGACCAGCAACTTAACCAGGCCATGGCGCTGTACCCGGCAGTCACCCTGTGCGAACAACTGCTGCTGCCGCTGCTCGACATGCTCGACCAGCGCTGGCGCAATTACTTCAACGCTCGGCTGGAGCAGGTCTTTTTCCACAGCTGGCTGCGCAGCAAGCTTGGTGCCCGCGTGTACCACGACAACCAGCTGCTGCAAGGGCCCGCCGTGCTGCTGGCCGAAGACAGCGAACGCACCTTCAGCCCAGACTTATGGTTGTGCGCCTGGCTGCTCACCAGCAATGGCTTCCCGGTCGAGGTGCTCGAGCAGCCCGTCGCAGGCCCGCAATTGCTAAGCGCCGTCAACGCGCTCAAACCACGCGCCTTACTCCTGCACTTGGGCCCACGCATCGACGACAAGGCGTTGCTGCGCACCCTGCAAGGCTTACCAATCCCCAAGCTGTTGGGTGGTGCCACGCTGGCGCTGCATGAAGCCCGCTTGAAGGCTTTTGAGCTACCCGACCTTTTCCTGTTCGACACCCCGCAGGCGGCATTGCGCGTGCTTCAAGCCCATGATCGACAGCCTGTAGAGATAAATGCCCCATGCACCTGACCTGGCTGCGCAGCGACCTGCGTATCGATGACAACACTGCACTCAGCGCCTCCACCGAGCGCGGCCCGACCATCGCCCTGTGGCTGGTCAGCCCCGGACAATGGCAAGCCCATGACGATGCCGCCTGCAAAGTCGACTTCTGGCTGCGTAACCTGCATGACCTGCGCCAATCACTGGAAAAGCTGAACATCCCCCTGCTGATCCGCACAATCGATACCTGGGACCAGGCGCCACAGGCGGTGCTCGATGTCTGTCGCCAACATCAGGTGCAAAGCGTGCACTGGAACGAGGAGTACGGCATCAATGAGCAGCGCCGGGATGATGCCACCCGGGCACTGCTGGAAAAGTCGGCCATCCAGGCGCACAGCTACCTCGACCAGCTGTTCTTCCGTCCGGGCACCGTACTGACTCGCAGTGGCGATTACTTCCAGGTGTTCAGTCAGTTCAAGAAGACCTGCCTTGAGCATCTGCACCGCAGCCTGCCGGCCCTGGCACGGCGGGTGAAGCGCCAGGCCCCGCTGAACATCGGCAGCGACCCAATCCCGCAACATGTAGAGGGGTTCGGAAAAACCACGCCCGCACTGCGCGACCACTGGCCAGCAGGTGAGGCTGAGGCACAGTCCCGTCTGTCACGCTTCCTGGACGAAACCATCGACGACTACCACCACTTGCGCGACTTACCTGCCAAGCCCGGCACCAGCCAGCTTTCCCCCTACCTGGCCGCCGGCGTGATTTCGCCCCGCCAATGCTTGCACGGTGCACTGGCCAGCAACCGGGGCGAGTTCGACAGTGGCAGCATGGGCGTGCAGACCTGGATAAACGAGCTACTCTGGCGGGAGTTCTACAAGCACATCCTGAGCGGTTATCCACAGGTCTCGCGCCACCGCGCCTTCCGCGCCCAAACCGAAGCCTTGCCCTGGCGTGACGCCCCGGCAGACCTGGAGGCCTGGGAGCAGGGCCGCACCGGCTTCCCGATCATCGATGCCGCCATGCGCCAGTTGCTGCACACCGGGTGGATGCACAACCGCTTGCGCATGATCGTGGCCATGTTCCTCAGCAAGAACCTGCTGATTGACTGGCGCAAGGGCGAGCGACACTTCATGCGAAACCTGATAGACGGCGATCTGGCCGCCAACAACGGGGGTTGGCAGTGGAGTGCGTCCACCGGCACCGATGCGGTGCCCTATTTCCGTATCTTCAACCCGGTTTCGCAGTCGCAGCGCTTCGATCCTCAGGGGCATTTCATTCGCCACTGGGTACCAGAACTACAAGCACTCGATGAAAAAGCCATCCATCAGCCCATTAAATCGACGGACCTTTTCGGTAATACTTCTTACCTAAGTCCAATCGTAGATCTCAGCAGCAGTCGCCAGCGGGCCCTGGAAGCGTTCAAAGGGCTGCCACGCCGGCAGAATTAGGGGATAACGTCTTGATTAACTCACGCAGTTTCTGGGTTACGGGCGCAAGCAACGGACTTGGCTTGGCTTTGGTGGAGCGGATGCTCGATGAAGGACATCGCGTTGCCGCGAGTGGCAAGAATAGCGACGCACTGGATGCTTTGGGGGCACGCTACGGCAGCCAATTGTTGCGGTTGCCGTGGCAGTTGCATGAAGAACAACACGTCAGCCATGCGTGCCAACAAATTTGCCATGCCTGGTGTTCGCTGGACGGGCTGATCCTCAACACCGGCACCACCGATTACCTGCCAGACAATGCCAGTGACAGTGAGCTGATCGAAGCGATCGTCACTACCAACCAGCTGGCCGCAGAGCATTGCCTGAGCAAAGCGCTGCCGTTGCTGGAAAAGGGTCAGTCGCCGCAGGTGATGGCGCTTTTCAACCGCTATTCGGCGTTGCAGCTGTTTGCACCGACACAGGTGACTGCGGGCTGGAACAATTTGCCGCAATGGATGCGTGAGCAACGCAAGGCCCTTGAGGACCAAGGGGTAGCACTGACCATTGTAGGGCCACAATCGTTGAAGGTTACGCTAACGTCGGCACAGGCGATACCGGAGGCGTGGACGCCCGGCAGTGCCGCAGAGGAGTTGCTGCGGCGTTGGCCTCAGAGAGAACCCGAACTGATCCTGGAGACGCTGGACCTCAGTAGCCTGTGGCCGCTGGCGCGTTAACACCTGAAATCAGCATTACCGTCTTCGCGGGCAAGCCCGCTCCTGCAAATTACCCATACCTTGAGTGCTGTGGTATGCCGGCAGGAGCGGGCATTGCCCGCGAAGTGACGAGTGCAGGCGAACTCAGAGCGCCATTCTGTAATGCAGGCTGTAGCTTTCTACACCATCATTGGGCTCTTTGATGCCGGCATTGGAATAGTGAATCGCCCGCACCCCAATCTCATGCCCGCCGGCAAAGCGCAAACCAAAGCCGATGCGGTCCTCAAACTGGAAAGCCGAACCCAGCTCGTTGCTTTCCAGCTCGGTGCTGGAGAACGCCGCCACCCCGATGCCGGCTTCGATGTAAGGCTTCACCGACTCCCCGGCAAATTCATAGACGAACACCGGCGCGAAGGACAGGCTGTGATTGCTTGCGGTCTCGTCGCCATCCCAGTAGGTGTAGGCCCCATCCCAATAGCCGGTCAGCCGACCAACGCTGGTCTGCCACCAACTCGCATCCCAATTCGATTGCAGCCCTAGCCGGTAAACCATTGTCGAATCGCCGGTCTGCCCCACCGAAAACGAAACATCGGCAGCTTGTGCCGACATCGCTTGCCCCAAAACAAAGGCAGCAGCCGCTGCCAAGCCGAGCAGTTTCCTCATAAGAAACATCCTTCTTTCTGATGCTGTTGTTAGTGTCCGCCTCATCTCAGGCAAAGCGGTAGAAAGCAGAAGTGGAACGATAGTTCAGCCTTTTTTCACGTTTTTTTCACAACGCAAAGCTTTGCACATCGTCCGACTTATGCCACAGCACAGGTAGGATTTTTCTTAAGGCTTCTGGGTCAGCGCTTGTCCAGAAGCGTGCAGCGCCGGCCGGGCCTTCGGCCAAGAGATCACTGGCACCCAGCAGCCGTCGCAACTGACGCGCCAC
This sequence comes from Pseudomonas sp. USTB-Z, assembly GCF_019691255.1. Classification (NCBI taxonomy): domain Bacteria; kingdom Pseudomonadati; phylum Pseudomonadota; class Gammaproteobacteria; order Pseudomonadales; family Pseudomonadaceae; genus Pseudomonas; species Pseudomonas sp. USTB-Z. The sequence goes on along the minus strand of NZ_JAECZP010000010.1, from coordinate 131,738 downwards.
GGCCGCGCCGGTGTCGATGATGGCCACGTCATTCGGCACCATGCCGGCCAGCAATGGGCGAAGGAAAGGGTAATGGGTGCAGCCGAGGATCAGCGTATCGCAACCTGCTGCCAGCAGCGGCTGCACGTAACCTTGCAGCATCTGGCGCAACGCCGGACTTGCAAGGTCACCGGTTTCGATCAGTTCGACCAGCCCCGGGCAAGGCTGGGTAATAACCTGTACGTCGTTGGCGAAGCGGTCGAGCAAGGCTGCGAACTTGGCACTCTGTAGGGTACCGGTGGTGGCCAGCACGCCGACCACGCCCGAGCGTGTGGCTGCCGCTGCAGGCTTGACGGCCGGTTCCATGCCCACCAACGGCCAGGTCGGATACAACTCGCGCAGGTCGGCCACTGCCGCCACCGTGGCGGTGTTGCAGGCCAACACCATGGCCTTTGCGCCTTGCTCATGGAAGAATTCGGCAATGTGCCGGCAGCGCTCGCGGATATAGTCCGGCGACTTCTCACCGTAGGGTATATGCCCGCAGTCGGCCACATACAGCAACGTCTCGTTGGGCAGCAGGCGCTGGATCTCGGCCAGCACCGACAAACCGCCAACCCCCGAGTCCATGACGCCGACCGGCGCCGAGCGCTCAGCCATCGCGCTTGCCACAGACCGTGCACGCCGGGTCGCGCTTGACACGAAGCTCGCGGATACGGGTGCCGAGGGCATCGATCAACAGCAAGCGGCCGACCAACGGCTCACCGAAGCCAGCCAGCAGCTTCATCGCCTCCAGCGCCTGCAGGCTACCCACCAGCCCCACCAGCGGGCCAATGACGCCAGCTTCGCTGCAGGTCAGTTCGGCTTCGCTACCATGCCCGTACAGGCAGTGGTAGCACGGGCTGTAGTCGCGCCGCGGGTCGAACACCGACAGTTGACCCTCCAGACGGATTGCCGCTCCGCTGACCAGCGGCTTGCCGGCGGCGACACAGGCAGCGTTGACCGCCTCGCGGGTAGAGAAATTGTCGGAGCAGTCCAGTACCAGGTCGACTGCCGCCACCGCAGCCGTCAGCGAGTCCTCGTCCAGTGCCTGGCGGTGAGCAACCAGGCTGACTTCCGGGTTGATTGCCTGCAAGCGCTGCAAGGCAGAGTCGACCTTGCTCATGCCGACGCTGGCACTGTCGTGGATGACCTGGCGTTGCAGGTTGGTCAGGTCGACGGTGTCGAAGTCGGCCAGATGCAGCTCACCCACGCCAGCGGCGGCCAGGTACAGGGCGACTGGCGAGCCCAGGCCACCCAGCCCGATGATCAGCGCTTTGCTCTGCTTGAGCCGCAGCTGGCCATCGATGTCGATCTGGGACAGCAGCACCTGGCGGCTGTAACGCAGCAGTTCCTGATCACTCAGCATGGCAGTCGCCCCAGGGTAATGCGTTCATGGCCGCCCAGGTCCGTGCGGCTGGCCACCTCGATAAAGCCATGTTCAGCCAGCAGAGCACGTACCGCTGCCGCCTGATCGTAGCCATGTTCCAGCAGCAGCCAACCACCTGGCAACAAGTGCGCGGGGGCCTGGGCGGCGATCACGCGAAGGTCGTCCAGGCCATCGGCACCGGCCACCAGGGCACTGCTGGGCTCAAAGCGCACGTCGCCGGCCACCAGGTGCGGGTCTTCAGCGGCGATGTAGGGCGGGTTGCTGACAATGAGGTCGAAACGCTCCCCGGCCAGGCTGTCGAACCAGTGGCTTAGCCGTACCCGAGCGTTGGCCAGGCCTAACCGCTGGCGGTTGCGCTCGGCGAGGGCAGCAGCCTCCTCCACCCGGTCAACCGCTGTCACCTGCCAGGCCGGGCGTTCGCTGGCCAGCGCCAGAGCGATGGCCCCCGTACCCGTACCCAGGTCGAGAACCTTGGCTGGCGAAGCGGGTTGCAGCTCAAGCGCCGTCTCGACCAGCAGTTCGGTATCCGGCCGCGGGATCAGGGTATGCGGCGCAACCTCCAGGTCGATCTTCCAGAAGCCCTGCAGCCCAAGGATATAGGCCACTGGCTCGCCGCCACGGCGGCGCTGCAGGTAGCCGGCATAGGTCTCGGCATCTTCGCTGCTGACAATACGCTCGGGCCAGGTATGCAGGTAGCTGCGCGATTTACCGATGGCCGCAGCCAGCAGCAGTTCGGCATCCAGGCGCTCAGTGGGCGATTCAGGCAACTGCGCGTTGCGCAACAGGCTGGCGATGACAGTCATCAGTCCCCCAAGGCGGCCAGTTGATCGGCCTGGTATTCGGCCAGCAGCGGTTCGATCACCGCGTCTACGCCACCGCTGAGGATGTCGTCCAACGAATACAAGGTCAGGTTGATGCGGTGGTCGGTCACCCGCCCCTGTGGATAATTGTAGGTGCGGATGCGCTCGGAGCGGTCACCGGACCCCACCAGCAGCTTGCGCTCACTGGCAATGGCGTTCTGCGCGGCACTGGTCTGCATGTCGTTCAGCTTGGCCGACAGCCAGGACATGGCGCGGGCGCGGTTCTTGTGCTGCGAGCGCTCCTCCTGGCATTCGACCACGATACCGGTGGGCAAGTGGGTGATACGGATCGCCGAATCGGTCTTGTTGACGTGCTGGCCGCCGGCACCGGAGGCACGGTAGGTGTCCACGCGCAAGTCGGCCGGGTTGATTTCGATGGCGGCCTGCTCGTCCGGCTCGGGGAGCACCGCCACCGTGCACGCGGAAGTGTGGACACGGCCTTGGGACTCGGTCTCGGGCACACGCTGAACCCGGTGTGCACCGGACTCGAACTTGAGCTTGCCGTAGACATTCTCGCCCTCGACGCGGGCAATGATTTCCTTGTAGCCGCCGTGCTCGCCTTCGTTCTCGGACAAGATCTCCAGGCGCCAGCCGCGCTTTTCGGCGTAGCGCGAATACATGCGGAACAGGTCACCAGAGAAGATGGCTGCCTCGTCGCCACCCGTACCGGCGCGGATTTCCAGAAACACGTTGCGACCGTCGTTGGGGTCTTTGGGCAGCAGCATGCGCTGCAGCTGCGCCTCCAGCGTCAGCAGTTGCTCCTTGGCTTCACGCACCTCTTCCACGGCCATTTCACGCAGGTCCGGGTCACTGTCCTTGAGCAGCGCCTGGGCACCTTCGAGGTCATCCTGGACTTTGCGCCACTCTTTATAAGCAGCGTAGACCGGCTCTACCTCGGCATACTCGCGGGAGTAGGCGCGAAAACGCGTCTGGTCGGAAATAACCTCGGCGTCACCGAGCAGGGCGGTGAGTTCTTCGAAACGGTCCTGGAGGATTTCCAGTTTGTTCAGCAGCGACGCTTTCATTGCGGGGATTTGTCCGTGGAGCCCTCGTTGAGGGCAAAGAGTTCCTGGGCCATGGCCAGCGCATCAAGGCGGCCCTCGGCCGAGAGCTTTTTCAGCTGCACGCTGGGCGCATGCAGGAGTTTGTTGGTCAGGCCCCGGGCCAGCTGGGCCAGCACGTCTTCGGGGTTGCCGCCATTGGCCAGCAGGCGCAGGGCCTTTTGCAGTTCTTCGTCGCGAAGGCGCTCACTTTGCTGGCGATAGGCCCTGAGCACGTCCACCGCAGCCAGTTCGCGCAGGCGCAGCATGAAGTCTTCGGCGCCCACGGATACCAGCTCTTCGGCCGCCTGGGCCGCGCCCTGGCGGCTCTTGAGATTTTCCGCCACTACATCGTGCAGGTCGTCGACGGTGTACAGGTAGACATCATCCAGCTCGCCGACTTCGGTTTCGATATCGCGAGGTACAGCGATGTCGACCATGAAGATCGGCTTGTGTCGGCGCTGTTTCAGTGCGCTCTCGACCGCGCCCTTGCCCAGGATCGGCAACTGGCTGGCGGTGGAACTGATCACGATGTCACTGTTGGCCAGTTCCTGGGGGATGTCTGCCAGCAGCACGGCATGCGCACCGAACTGCTCGGCCAGGATGCTGGCGCGCTCCAGGGTGCGGTTGGCCACCACGATACGGCGTACGCCCTGCTCGTGCAGGTGGCGGGCGACCAGGGTGATGGTTTCGCCGGCACCGATCAGCAGGGCCTGGCTGCGGCCCAGGTCGGCGAAAATCTGCTTGGCCAGGCTGACCGCGGCGAACGCAACCGAAACCGGGTTTTCACCGATGGCCGTATCGGTACGCACCTGCTTGGCGGCGCTGAAGGTGGCCTGGAACAGGCGCCCAAGCAACGGCCCGACGGTACCGGCTTCGCGGGCCACGGCGTAGGCGGACTTCATCTGGCCCAGGATCTGAGGCTCGCCGAGAACCAGCGAGTCCAGGCCCGAGGCCACGCGCATCATGTGCTTCACGGCCTCGTGCTCTTCATGCACGTAGGCGCTGGCGCGCAACTCGTCGAGGCTGAGGCGGTGATAGTCGGCCAGCCACTGCAGCACGGCGTCGGCGGACAGGTGGTCCTGCTCTATATAGAGCTCACTGCGGTTGCAGGTCGACAGGATCGCCGCCTCGCGGCTGGACGTCAGTCGGCAGAGCTGCTGCAGGGCGTCTACCAGCTGCTCTGGGGTAAACGCCACGCGCTCGCGTACGTCTACCGAGGCAGTCTTATGGTTGATACCAAGTGCAAGAAAGGCCATGCAAGGTCGCTGGTTGTGACGGGAAGCCGATAATTGTCCTCTTTCGCAGGTTTCAGGACAACCACCGTTCGCTATTGTGCTGATAGTCCTGCGGCTATCGCCGCTCGCGGGCCAGCATCAACGTTGATTTCAGGTTTCACTCCCGCTTTTGATCTGCTTCTGATCTTCGCGACTTCAGGAGGCCGAACGCAGTCCTTGCCAGTTAAAGACTGTTACCTATGTGCGTGAACTGATTTGTAACCCATGTGGGTGAGCCATACCGGCGAAAAGGTGAGTCAGCGTCGCCATCGCAAATGGACGGTTCGCCGAGTCAAAACAGACGAGTTTGCTTCTTGCTTCTTGCTTCTTGGATGTGAGCATCCACATTAAATAGGTATTCATTCGCGAAGGTGGCGCGTAGTCACCTTTCCGCCCTTACGGCGGGTTACTTTGGTCGTGGCCAAAGTAACCAAAGCCGTCGGCTCCCATCATCCGGCCCCTACGCTACGCTCCGGGGTCCCCTCGCTCCGGGCTTGCTCCCGGGAGGACCGCGCTGCAGGCCCCATCCTGGGGCCCAGCGCTTGACGGGCATCCATGCCCGTCACCTCCCTCCGCAAGCCCTGCGCTCGGCCTCCTGAAGTCGCAATCTGCGTCGCCTGGACTACCGCGCGCTTAGAAGCAAAAGCCAAAGCAAGAGCAAGAGCAACGACGTTCTTCCAGGTACACCAGGCCGAGGGCAGCCATGCCGGCGTATCCTTATCCAGATGACTGGGCAGAACCTCACCGAATGCATCGGCGGTGCCGGCCGATCACCGAATTCGCTTCTCGCTTTTGATCTTGCTTCTAAGTGCGCGGTAGGCCAGGCGACGCAGATTGCGACTTCAGGAGGCCGAGTGGAGGCATTGCGGAGGGAGATGACGGGCATGGATGCCCGTCAAGCGCTGAGGCCCCATGGATGGGGCCTGCAGCGCGTGCTCCCGGGAGCAAGGCCGGAGCGAGGGGACCCCGGAGCGCAGCGTAGGGGCCGGATGATGGGAGCCGACGGTTTTTGGTCCCTTTTTGCCACGACAAAAAGGGACCCGCCGTAAGGGCGGAAAGGTGAGTCGGCGTCGCCATCGCAAACGGACTGTACGCCCGATCAGAACCAGCGCTTAAGCTTTTGAGCTTTTGAGCTTTTGAGCTTTTGAGCTTTTGAGCTTTTGAGCTTTTGAGCTTTTGAGCTTTTGAGCTTTTGAGCTTTTGAGCTTTTGGGCCTTTGGGTTGTGCGCTTTCACGGGGCAGGCCCAACATTCATTCACGATGTAGGCGCCTATTCACCTTTCCGCCCTTCCGGCGGGTTACTTTGGTCGTGGCCAAAGTAACCAAAACCGTCGGCTCCCATCATCCGGCCCCTACGCTCCGCTCCGGGGTCCCCTCGCTCCGGGCTAGCTCCCGGGAGGACCGCGCTCGGCCTCCTGAAGTCGCAATCTGCGTCGCCTGAACTATCGCGCGCTTAGAAGCAGAAGCAGAAGCAGAAGCAGAACAACAGCACGAACGCTGGGCATCGTGGCCAGCCTGGGGCGAACCCTGCGCGCGCAGTGCGGTCTGCATAGGCTAAGCGTAGCTTCATACCTTCGCAGGTGGGTTTGCCTACGCGCTTGTGTCATCATGCTCCGACCGCCGGTGAGTCCTCCTAATAAGCCTTTCTATGAACAAACCATACGCATTGCTGCTTGCCTTCGCCCTGCTCCAGGGCTGCCAGAGCCTGGCCCCGCAAAAGGCCGAGCCTCCCGTCGCCGAAGCTGGCAAGGCAGAGGCGGAAAAGCCCGTGGTGTATGGTTCGTTCAAGCAGGACACACTCTATAGCCTGTTGGTGGCAGAGCTGGCCGGCCAGCGCAACCGTTTCGACATCGCCCTGGCCAACTACACCGATCAGGCAGCAAAAACCCAGGACCCAGCAGTTTCCGAGCGCGCCTACCGCATTGCCGAGTACCTCGGCGCCGACGAGCCGTCACTGGAGAATGCACTGGTCTGGGCGCGCAACGACCCGCAGAACCTCGACGCCCAGCGCGCCGCCGCCATCCAGCTGGCCCGCGCCGGCCGCTATGACGAGTCCATGGCCTACATGGAAAAGGTACTGCAGGGCCAGGGCGACACCCACTTCGACTTCCTCGCCCTGTCCGCAGCCGAAACCGATCAGAGCACCCGCGACGGCCTGCTACACAGTTTCGAACGCCTGCTGGTGAAATACCCCGACAACGGCCAGCTGATATTCGGCAAGGCCCTGCTGCTGAACCAGGACGGCAAGACCGAAGAAGCCCTGGAACTGCTTGAGTCGCACCCGGCACAAAACGGCGAAGTCGCCCCGATCCTGCTGCGCGCCCGTCTGCTACAGGCCCTGGACCGTGGTCCAGAGGCCCTGCCACTGCTGCGCGGGGCGATTCGCGACAACCCGGACGACAAACGCCTGCGCCTCACCTACGCTCGCACCCTGGTCGAACAGGACCGTATTGCCGATGCCAAAGGCGAGTTCATCAGTCTGGTCCAGCAATACCCCGATGATGACGAATTGCGCTACTCGCTGGCGCTGGTGTGCCTGGAGAACAAAGACTGGGATGAAGCCGAAGGCTACTTGCAGGAGCTGATCGAGCGCGACAGCTACGTTGACGCCGCGCACCTGAACCTGGGCCGCATCCACGAGGAGCGCCACGACCCTGCTGGCGCTCTGGATGAATACGCCCTGGTCGGCCCAGGCCCAGACTACCTGCCGGCACAGCTGCGCCAGGCCGACATCCTGATCGCCAACGGCCGCGGCAGCGATGCCTCGCGCCTGCTCGCCGAAGCGCGCGAAGCCCAGCCAGACTACGCCATCCAGCTATTCCTGATCGAATCGGAAAGCTACAGCAACAACAACAAGGACGCCCAGGCCAATCAGGTGCTGCAGCAAGCCATCCAGCGCTACCCGGACGACCTCAACCTGCTTTACACCCGCGCCATGCTGGCCGAGAAGCGCAACGATTTGACGCAGATGGAAAAAGACCTGCGCGCCATCATCGCCCGCGAGCCAGAAAACGCCATGGCCCTGAACGCCCTGGGCTACACCCTGGCCGACCGCACCACCCGCTATGCCGAAGCCAAGGCGCTGATCGACAAGGCCCACCAATTGACCCCCGATGACCCGGCAGTGCTCGACAGCCTGGGTTGGGTCAACTATCGCCTGGGCAACCTCGACGTCGCTGAAACCTACCTGCGCCAGGCCTTTGCCAACTTCCCCGACCACGAAGTGGCCGCCCACCTGGGCGAAGTACTGTGGGCCAACGGCAAGCGCCGCGAAGCTCGCCATGTATGGGCCAAGGGCTTCGAGGCCCAGGCCGACAGCCCTATCCTGCGCAAGACCCTTTTGCGCCTGACCGGATCCGAGACTCTTTAACGCCATGTTCCTGCGCCATTGCATCACCTTTACCATGATCGCCCTGCTGGCCGGCTGTGCCGGCTTCGGTAGCCGCGAGGCCCTGCAGGGCCACGGCGACCCGCAGCAGTGGCGCGCCCACAAAGCGCAGCTGAGCAGCCTCGATGGCTGGCAGATCAACGGCAAGGTCGGTATCCGTGCCCCGCGCGATTCCGGCAGCGGCACGCTGTTCTGGCTGCAACGTCAGGACTATTACGACATTCGCCTGGCCGGCCCGCTGGGCCGTGGTGCCGCACGCCTTACCGGCCGCCCAGGTGGCGTGGTGCTGGAAGTGGCCAACCAGGGCCGCTACGAAGCCACCAGCCCAGAAGCCCTGCTGGAAGAGCAACTGGGCTGGCAACTGCCGGTTTCGCACCTGGTCTGGTGGGTGCGCGGCCTGCCCGCCCCCGACAGCAAGAGCAAGCTGACCCTGGATGGCGACAGCCGCCTGGCCAGCCTCGACCAGGATGGCTGGCAGGTGCAGTACCTGAGCTACACCGAACAGAACGGCTACTGGTTGCCCGAGCGCCTGAAGCTGCACGGCAAGGACCTGGACGTGACCCTGGTGGTCAAGGACTGGCAGCCGCGCCAGCTGGGGCATTGATCGCATGCAAAAGCTCACCCTGCCCGCCCCGGCCAAGCTCAACCTGTGGCTGCACATCATCGGCCGCCGCGCAGACGGTTACCACGAACTGGAAACGGTGTTTCAGTTTCTAGACCATGGCGACGAATTGAGTTTTGCCCTGCGTGACGATGGCGTGATCCGCTTGCACACCGAGATCGAGTCCGTCCCCCACGACAGCAACCTGATCGTACGGGCCGCGCGCATGCTGCAAGCACAATCGGGCACCACGCTTGGCGCCGACATCTGGCTGACCAAGGTACTGCCCATGGGCGGAGGTATCGGCGGTGGCAGCTCGGACGCCGCGACCACTTTGCTGGCCCTGGCCCACCTGTGGCAACTGGACTGGGACGAAGACCGCCTGGCCGCACTGGGCCTGAGCCTGGGCGCCGATGTGCCGGTGTTCGTACGCGGCCACGCAGCATTCGCGCAAGGCGTAGGCGAACAACTGACCCCGGTCGACCCGACCGAACCCTGGTATGTCGTGCTGGTGCCGCAAGTGTCTGTCAGCACAGTAGAAATTTTTTCACATCCACAGTTGACACGTGATTCTCTCCCCCTTAAGATGCGCCCCGTTCCCGAGGGAAACAGTCGAAATGACTGCCAACCGGTGGTAGAGCAGAATTACCCAGAAGTTCGCAATGCGTTGAATTCACTGGGAAAATTCACTGAGGCTCGACTAACCGGCACTGGAAGTTGTGTGTTTGGGGCCTTCCCAAGCAAAGCCGAAGCTGATAAAGTTCTGGCCCTTCTTTCAGCGACCCAAACAGGGTTTGTGGCGAAAGGAAGCAATATTTCGATGTTGCATCGCAAGCTGCAAAGTCTGGTCAAGAAGTCGAGCGCATGAGCGTTCGCAGCAACAGATACAGGGGCGTCGCCAAGCGGTAAGGCAGCAGGTTTTGATCCTGCCATGCGTTGGTTCGAATCCAGCCGCCCCTGCCATTTTCCTTATACTCATCCAGGTATACCCTCAGCCTTCAGGTACTGCGCGTGTCCAAGATGATGGTCTTTACGGGGAACGCTAACCCCGATCTGGCTCGGCGTGTCGTACGTCAGCTGCATATCCCTCTCGGTGACGTCTCTGTCGGTAAATTCTCCGACGGCGAGATCAGTACTGAGATCAATGAAAATGTTCGCGGTAAAGACGTTTTCATTATTCAGCCGACCTGCGCCCCGACCAACGATAACCTGATGGAACTGGTAGTGATGGCCGACGCCTTCCGCCGCTCCTCAGCATCCCGAATCACCGCCGTGATTCCCTACTTCGGATATGCCCGCCAGGACCGCCGTCCGCGTTCGGCACGTGTAGCCATCAGCGCCAAAGTCGTTGCTGACATGCTCACTGTCGTAGGTATCGACCGTGTACTCACCGTCGACCTGCACGCTGACCAGATCCAAGGCTTCTTCGATATCCCCGTCGACAACATCTACGGCTCGCCCGTACTGGTTGACGACATCGAAGACCAGCGTTTCGAGAACCTGATGATCGTCTCCCCGGACATCGGTGGTGTCGTGCGCGCACGCGCTGTCGCCAAGTCCCTGGGCGTCGATCTGGGTATCATCGACAAACGCCGCGAAAAGGCTAACCACTCCGAGGTTATGCACATCATCGGCGACGTCGAAGGGCGCACCTGCATCCTGGTAGACGACATGGTCGACACCGCAGGCACCCTGTGCCACGCGGCCAAAGCCCTGAAAGAGCACGGCGCTGCCAAGGTTTACGCCTATTGCACGCACCCTGTCCTGTCGGGCCGCGCCATCGAGAACATCGAGAAGTCGGTACTGGACGAGCTGGTGGTGACCAACACCGTTCCGCTGTCCGCCGCTGCTCAAGCCTGTGATCGTATCCGCCAGCTGGATATCGCACCGGTTGTCGCTGAAGCGGTACGCCGCATCAGCAACGAAGAATCGATCAGCGCGATGTTCCGCTAAGCGGGACACGTGTTGATGTGAAGCGCCCCGCCCCAACCTGTGTTGGGGCGGGGCTTTTTTGCCATCCCCGTTGGCGCTGGTCGCAAACGCCCTCGGGGGGCTATTTTGGAGAAACAAAATGACTGATTTTATTCTGAACGCCCAAGCGCGTACTGACCTGGGGAAAGGTGCGAGCCGCCGCCTGCGTCACTCGCTGAGCATCCCAGCCGTTGTCTACGGTGGCGATAAAGAAGCTCAATCCCTGACCATCCTGGCCAAGGAAATCACCAAGCTGTTCGAAAACGAAGCTGCCTTCAGCCACGTTATCGAACTGAACGTTGACGGTGTTAAGCAGAACGTCATCATCAAGGCCATGCAGCGCCACCCAGCCAAGCAGTTCATCATGCACGCTGACTTCGTTCGCGTCGTTGCTGGCCAGAAGCTGACCGCCAAGGTTCCGGTTCACTTCATCAACGAAGAAGCCCCGGTCAAGAAAGGCGGCGAGATCTCCCACGTTGAGTCCGAGATCGAAGTTTCCTGCGAAGCCAAAGACCTGCCTGAGTTCATCGAAGTTGACCTGGGCAACGCCGAAATCGGCACCATCATCCACCTGTCGGACCTGAAAGCTCCGAAAGGCGTAGAGTTCGTCGCTCTGGCCCACGGTGATGACAAAGCTGTTGCCAACGTTCACGCTCCACGCGTTGCTCCAGAAGCAGAAGGCGCTGCCGAGTAATCCACTCGCACGCCGGCGTTGATCGGGTTACAGTGCCGCGCGCACTGTAACCCACCAACTCCAAGGAAGAGCCCCTGACGTGACCGCCATCCAGTTGATCGTTGGCCTGGGTAACCCCGGCCCCGAATACGAACAGACCCGGCATAACGCAGGGGCTCTTTTCGTTGAACGCCTTGCCAGCGCCCAGCGTGTTTCGCTGACCGCTGACAAAAAGTATTTCGGCCTGACGGCTAAATTCAGCCATCAGGGCAACGACGTTCGTTTGTTGATCCCCACCACCTACATGAACCGCAGCGGCCAGTCCGTAGCGGCCTTGGCCAATTTCTTCCGCATCAAGCCGGAAGCGATACTGGTGGCACACGACGAACTCGATCTGCCCCCGGGCGTTGCCAAGCTCAAGCGCGGCGGCGGCCATGGTGGGCACAACGGCCTGCGCGACATCATCGCGCAGCTCGGCAACCAGAACGACTTCCACCGCCTGCGGCTTGGCATCGGCCACCCGGGTGACGCCAAACTGGTATCCAACTTCGTCCTGGGCCGCGCGCCGCGCGCCGAGCAGGAGAAGCTCGACGCCAGCATCGATTTTGCCCTCGGCGTGCTGCCGGACGTGCTTGCCGGCGATTTCGCCAAGGCGATGCGCGAGCTGCACAGCCAGAAGGCCTGATTTCCTTTAGAGAGGGGAATACCCATGGGTTTCAATTGCGGCATCGTCGGCCTGCCCAACGTCGGCAAGTCCACCCTGTTCAACGCCCTGACCAAGTCTGGCATCGCGGCGGAGAATTTCCCTTTCTGCACCATCGAGCCGAACAGCGGCATCGTGCCTATGCCCGACGCTCGCCTGGCTGCGCTGGCTGAAATCGTCAAGCCAAACCGCATCCTGCCGACCACCATGGAATTCGTCGACATCGCCGGCCTGGTTGCCGGTGCCTCGAAAGGCGAAGGCCTGGGCAACAAGTTCCTCGCCAACATCCGCGAGACCGACGCCATTGCCCACGTGGTGCGCTGCTTCGAAGACGAGAACGTGATCCACGTTTCCAACAGCGTCGACCCCAAGCGTGACATCGAGATCATCGACCTCGAACTGATCTTCGCCGACCTCGACAGCTGCGAAAAGCAACTGCAGAAGGTAGCGCGCAACGCCAAGGGTGGCGACAAGGATGCCCTGGCGCAGAAGGCCATTCTGGAAAAGCTGATCCCGCACTTCACCGAAGGCAAGCCTGCGCGCAGCCTGATGAAGAACATGGCTGAGGACGAAAAGGCCCTGATCCGTGGCTTCCACCTGCTGACCAGCAAGCCGGTGATGTACATCGCCAACGTCGCTGAAGACGGCTTCGAGAACAACCCGCACCTGGACGTGGTCAAGGCCATTGCCGAGGAAGAAGGCGCGGTAGTGGTGCCGGTGTGCAACAAGATCGAAGCAGAAATCGCCGAGCTGGATGACGGTGAAGAGAAAGACATGTTCCTGGAGGCCCTGGGCCTTGAAGAGCCTGGCCTGAACCGCGTGATCCGCGCCGGTTACGAGCTGCTGAACCTGCAGACCTACTTCACTGCCGGCGTGCAGGAAGTACGCGCCTGGACCGTTCGCGTCGGAGCCACTGCCCCGCAGGCAGCCGGCGTTATCCACACCGACTTCGAAAAAGGCTTCATCCGCGCTGAAGTGGTGGCCTATGACGACTTCATCCAGTTCAAGGGTGAAGCCGGTGCCAAGGAAGCCGGTAAGTGGCGTCTGGAAGGCAAGGATTACATCGTCAAAGACGGCGACGTGATGCACTTCCGCTTCAACGTCTAAGCGGTAACCTGCAGCACACACAAACCCCTTGAGGCTTGCGCTTCAAGGGGTTTTGTTTTGCCCGGACATGCGCCCTGTGCAGGGGCGGCCTTGTGTCGCAACGGGCCACAAAGCGGGCCCCGCCCCCAGCATCTAAGCTGAGGTTCAGCGCCCTTCTCGCCCAGAGCCGACACCATGCCCCACCCCACTCGTTTCGACTGGCAACGCTGGTTACCCGGCCTGGTCACCCTGCTCCACTACAAGGCAGCCTGGCTACCCAAGGACATCGCCGCCGGCCTGGTGCTCACCACCATGCTGGTGCCTGTGGGCATCGCCTACGCCGAGGCTTCCGGCGTCCCCGGCATCTATGGCCTGTACGCCACCATCATCCCCCTGCTGGCCTATGCCCTGTTCGGTCCCAGCCGTATCCTGGTGCTGGGCCCGGACTCGGCGCTGGCCGCGCCTATCCTGGCGGTGGTGGTGCAATACGCGGCCAGCGACCCACAGCGGGCGATCGCCATCGCCAGTATGATGGCCTTGGTCGCCGGGGCGTTCTGTGTGATTGCCGGGCTGCTGCGCCTGGGCTTTATCACCGAGTTGCTGTCCAAGCCCATCCGCTATGGGTACATGAACGGCATCGCCCTGACCGTATTGATCAGCCAGTTGCCCAAGCTGTTCGGCATCAAAGTCGACAGCGAAGGGCCCTTGCGCGACCTTTGGTCCTTGGGCCAGGCGCTATACGCCGGCCAAGGGCACTGGCCAAGCTTTGTCGTGGGTGCCGGTAGCCTGGCGCTGATTCTGCTGCTCAAACCGTTCAAGCGCCTGCCGGGCATCCTGATCGCCGTGGTACTGGCGACGCTGGCAGTGAGCGTGTTCAACCTCAATCAGATGGGCGTCAAGGTACTCGGGCAACTGCCCCAGGGCCTGCCCGGCTTCGTCTTCCCCTGGGTCAGCGACATTGACCTGGTCGAGGTGCTACTGGGCGGGATTGCAGTGGCGCTGGTGTCGTTCGCCGACACCAGTGTGCTGTCACGCTCCTATGCCGCGCGCCTCAAGATGCGGGTAAACCCCAACCAGGAAATGTTCGGCCTGGGCGTGGCCAACCTGGCCTCGGGGCTGTTCCAGGGCATACCAATCAGCAGCAGTTCGTCGCGTACCCCAGTGGCCGAAGCTGCCGGCTCGCAGACCCAGCTCACCGGCATCATCGGCGCCCTGGCGGTAACCCTGTTGCTGCTGGTAGCGCCCAATCTGATGCAGCACCTGCCCAACAGCGCTTTGGCTGCGGTGGTGATTGCCGCTGCACTGGGGCTGTTCGAGTTTGCCGACCTCAAGCGTATCTTCCGCATGCAGCAGTGGGAGTTCTGGCTGTCGTTCACCTGCTTTGTCGGCGTGGCAGTGTTCGGTGCCATTCCCGGTATCTGCATTGCCGTGGTGGTGTCGGTGATCGAGTTCCTGTGGGACGGCTGGCGGCCGCACCACGCGGTGCTTGGCCGGGCGGATGGGCTGCGCGGTTACCATGACATGCAGCGTTATCCACAGGCCCGGCGTATTCCAGGGCTGGTGCTGCTGCGCTGGGACGCGCCGTTGTTCTTTGCCAACGCCGAGCAGTTCCAGAACACAGTGATGGCGGCGGTAGACGCGTCGCCAACGCCGGTGCAACGGGTGGTAATTGCCGCTGAGCCTGTGACCAGTATCGATATCACTTCGGCGGACATGCTGGCCGAGCTGGACCGGGCATTGGAGGCGCGGGGGGTGGAGTTGCAGTTCGCCGAAATGAAGGACCCGGTGAAGGACAAGATGCGGCAGTTCGAGTTGTTCGAGCATATGGGGGAAAAGGCCTTTCATCCAACGGTGGGCGCAGCGGTGGATGCCTATCTGGAAGAGAGTGGGGTTGATTGGCAGCCCTGAATGGCCTGGGGGAGCGGGCTTAACTGCGAAGAAGCCCGCGCCGACTCCGAAGCCGGTCAATCCAGATCAACATGGCGCTGGCATACACCGACACCGCCAGAAACAGCGCCATACGCACCGCAAATGCCTTGTACACATCCTGCCCACCTGCACTGTCCTGCACCGACTGCCCCAGCAAGATCAACAGGGTCGTCAGGCAACTGACCCAGTACGCCGGGCTCTGCCGGCTCGGCACCGCCTGGTACAGGCGCCGAGCCTGCCAGAGGGCGAACAGCAGTACCCACAAAAAGAACATCCACAGGTGAACGAACAGGCTCAGCGCTACCCACAGCACTATCGCCAACACCCCGGCAAGCACGGTTGAACCGATCAGCTCGCGGCTGGCGTGCCGCGCGCGGGTTTCACCGGCTTGTTGCCCCACGCTCACGGCCTTCATGATCAACGGCATGTACTGGTCAGGGGCGATCAATGCCAGCAGAAAGGCCGGCATCACGATCAACGTGGCACGCAGCGCCACCCAGCTGACATGCTCGCTGCCCAGCAGCGGCGGTACCGGCGGTGCTGGCGCATTGGCAGGTTCGGGGAACAACCTGTGCGCCACTGACGTGCCCAGCACTGCCAGCAGCATGCCTTTGGCCAGCGCTTCAACCACCGACAATGCCAGGGTGAAGTCACTGGTGCCGGCAGCGGCGATCATGGTCAGGCCGACCACCAGCAGGTTGGCCAGCAGGCCGTTGCCACCCTTCAGCGCATAGCGCAAGGTCAGGAAAACACCCACCCCGACCAGTAACACCCCGGCCAACGGAGCATGGCGCAACAGCGGAATCAGCAGCAACCCGCTGCCGCAAGCGAGCAGCACCAATAACGCCAGGGCCGGTGCCGCACGCAGGGGCAATGGCTGACTGCGCATGGCCAGCAACAGCACCGCAAACACCGGCGCCAGGATCGGCACCGGCAAGCCGATACCAAAGCTCACCGCCAGGCACAACGCCACACCCCAGGCCAGGCGCAGCGCCCGCAAGCGGCGCCATTCAATAGGCATACGACAGCCAGCTCATCAGCCACATGAACAACCGGCCCAGCAGGTTCAGTGGGTTGCCTTCGCTGGGCAGGGCCATGACCTCGGCCTGACCACCGACCCGCAGCGCGGTCTTGTCCTGAAGCTGGTCGCGCTCCAGCTCCACAATAACCGGGAAACGCTGCGCCGAACGCAGCCACTCGCGGCTATTCTGCACGGTCGGCAGCGTACCCGGCGGCGTGCTCTGGCCCACGCTTACGCCATAGCCAATGCTGCGTATACGCCCTTTCAACACGGTGCCCGGTAGCGCATCGAGCACCACCAGCACCGGGGTTTCAGGACGCAAGCGACCGAGGTTGTTCTCGGTCATGTCCGCACTTATCCACACATCATGGATACTGATCAGGGTCATCATCGGGCTGCCCGCCCCGACATAGTGGCCAACGTCTGTGCGCAGGTCGGTGATCAACCCGTTCGCGTCGGCACGCACGACGGTACGGGCAAGGTCCAGGCGGGCCTTTTCCACATTGGCCGCAGCACTGCGCAGCTGGGCGTTGTCTTCCTGTGCCCCGCCCTGCTGCTCACGGGCGCGCTCTACCTCTGCGCGGGCTGCCGCCACTTGGCTGATGGCCTGGTCGCGGGTGGCCTGGGCGCCTTCCAGGCGGCGCACCGACACCGTACCGGGGTCCTCGTCAATCAGCCGTTTGAGGCGCTCGGCGTCCTGGCGCGCCTTACGTTCGTTGGCCTGGGCGGCCACCAGCGCTGCCTGCGCCGAATCGATGCCGGCGGTACTGGCGCCGATCTGCCGGCGCACGGTATCGAGGTCGGCTTCGGCACGGGCCAAGGCAATGCGGTACTGCTCCTGATCGAGTTCGAACAGCACATCGCCCTGGCGCACCTCCTGGTTGTTGCCTACGGCCACACGCTTGATCTGCCCGGCCACTTCGGCGGCCACCGGGACCACGTAAGCCTGCAGGCGAGCTTGCTGGGTGTACGGCGTATAGCGGTCAGCCAGCAAGTACCAGAGCAGGCTGACGGCAATCAGCAGCAGCACCCAGCGCATGCCGCGATCCGGGGCTGACGGGGGCGGCGTGGGCGTGGCGTCGCTCATTCGGTTTCACCTTGTGCATGCGCGGTGGGGGCTGGCTCGTCGAGCAACTCGCCCCAGTCGGTGCGTTGCTGCATTTGCTGGCGGGTCGCCGGGTCGATCGGCGCGCGGCTGGCGTCCCAACCACCACCCAGGGCCTTGTACAACGTCACCAGGCTGCTGACCGCGTTGCCACGGCTGACCAGGTAACCGTCCTGTTGCTGCAACAGCAGTTGCTGAGCATCGAGCACCCGTTGAAAATCAGCGAAGCCTTCGCGGTATTGCGAGCTGGCCAGATTCAGCGAGCGCTGCGCAGCCTGAGAGGCCTGCTCGCGAATGGTTGCACTCTGCAGCGAGCGCACCAGCCCGCTGGCAGCATCGTCGGCCTCACGGGCGGCTTCGCGCACGCCCTGCTGGTACAACTCGATCAGTTGCTGCAAGCGGGCATCTTCCACGCGTACGGTGTTCTTGCGCCGGCCATAGTCGAACGGGTTCCAGATCAGGCTTGGGCCAGCCACCAGGTCGAAGGTGTCAGGCAGATGATTGGCCGATAGAAAGGTCCAGCCGATACTGCCAAGCAAGCTCAGCTGTGGATAAAGATCGGCCTCGGCCACCCCGACCAGCGCCGACTGCGCCGCCACTGCCTGCTCGGCGGCACGGATGTCCGGGCGGCGCTGCAGCAGGCTGGCCGGTACATCCTGCAACACTGCCCGGTCTGGCAAGGGCAGTTGGCCATGGCCGGCCGCCAGCTGCGGCAGCGGCCCAGGCGGGCGGCCGAGCAGCGAACACAGCACATTGCGCAGGGCATTGAGCTGGTTCTCGAACTCGGGAATGGTGGCCTGGGTCGCCAGGTATTGAGTACGCGCCTGCTGCCAGTCGAGTTCGTCATTTTCACCGTGGCGGAACAACCGCTCGGTGATCTCCAGGCTACGCGCCTGGCGCTTGGCGTTCTCTTGTGCAATAGCCAGCCGCGCTTCGGCAGTGCGCAGGGCAAAGTAGGTGTCGGCCACCTGCGCACGTAGCAGCAGCATGGCATCGGCGTAGTTGGCCTGGGAGGCGAAATAGACGGCATCGGCGCTTTCGATGGCGCGACTGAAGCGGCCCCAGAAGTCAATTTCCCAGCCGATGTCGAAGCCCACGCTGGATTGCCAGAACACCGAATCACGGGCCGAAGGCGTACCAGACTGATCCTGCTTCAGGTACAGGCTTTGCGCGCTCAGTTGCTGCAGCTGCGGATAACGCCCGGTCTGCACGATGGCCAACTGGGCACGGGCTTCAGCGATACGCAGGCCAGCCACGCGCAGGTTGGTGTTGTTGGCGTCGGCCTCGGCTATCAGCGCGTCCAGCGTTGGGTCGGCAAACACTGCCCACCACTGGCGCAGGTCGGGCGCCGCCGCGCTGCGCCCGGCCTGCTCCAGCATTGGCGTGCTCCAGCCGCCCAACCACGGCGTTTGGGGCTTTTCATAATCCGGGCCGACCTGGGTGCAACCGGCCAGCACCATCAGCAGCCCCAGGCCACAGCAACGGTTGGGCATGGCTCAGGCGGCAGGTGGTGCCGGTTGCTCCGGCACCTGCAGCGCAACCCATTGCCAGAACAACACGTAGGCCACGCCAAGGATTACCGGGCCGATGAACAAGCCGATGATGCCTTTGACCACCATCCCGCCCAATGCGCCGATCAGTACCACCGGCATTGGTACATCGACCCCGCGCCCCAGCAGCAGCGGCTTGAGCACGTTGTCGGCAAGGCCGGCGACAAAGGTGTAGACGGCAAAAATGATGGTCGCCACCGTGAAGCCTTCGGCGTTGAACACATAAATGATCACCGGCAAGGTCACCAGCGTCGCCGGGGCCTGTGCAATGCCCAGCATGAGGATGACGATGGCCAGCATCCCGGCACCGGGAACCCCTTTGACGATAAAACCAACACCGATCAGCAGCATCTGGATGAAGGCAATGCCAATCACCCCTTGTGCCACCGCGCGAATGGTAGCCGTACACAGCGTGGCCAGGGGTTTACCGCGCTCTGCGCCTGAAACCCGCATGGCGATGCGCTGGGCAGCGATTTCACCGCGTTCACCGAAGGCCATGATGACCCCGGAAATGATGATTGCGCCGATGAACAGAAGGAAAGCCCCACCGGCGCTGGCCGCAGCGCCCAGCACCGTTAGCCCGGCCCCCTTGATCTGGGGCATCCACTGATTCAGCACACTGGCCATGTTTTCGGAGGCCGCCAACCACAGCGCATGCACCTTCGGCCCGATCAGTGGCCAGGTCGCCACGGAATCAGGCGGGACCGGCACGCTCCAGGCGCCGCTCTTGAGTAGCGTCACCAGGCTGTCCACCGATTCGCCAATCGACATCATCACCAGGTAGATAGGCACCAGCAGCAGCACCAGAACCAGTAGCACCACCAGCGTCGCCACATAGCCTTGCTTGAGCCCGGTGCGGCGCTGGATACGGCAATGCAACGGGTACAACGTAACCGCCAGGATCACCGCCCACATCATCAACTCCAGGAACGGCTGAAACACCTGGAAAGCGAAGATCACCAAGGCTGCCACCAGACCGGCCTTGATGAGCACATCGAGCAAGCCCCGCGAAAGGGCGCTGTCCAGCTTGAAACTCGACTGCATGATTTCACCTCCCGATACTCAATGCGCCAGCAAGGCGCAATTCACTGCCCCGTTTCAGGGGATGCCTGTACAGGGCTGTCATCGCGCAGCTGCCGCGCCAGGGCCATCATGACCAAGGGCACCACCGCCATCGACAAGGTGATGGCCAGCACCAGCAGGTCGTGTACCTGTTGGGTGAGTACCTGGTGCTCCAGCGCCAGCTTGAACACCACGAAGGCAAACTCGCCGCCCGAAGCCAGCACTACGCCCAGGCATAACGCCTGGGCCTGGTTGAGCCCACCGACCGTATGCCCCAGGCCATACAGCAAGGGCAGCTTGATGGCCACCAGCAGCATGGTGAGGCCCAGCACCATCAGCGGCATGCCGAACAGCAGGCGCAGGTCGGCACTCATACCTACGCCAACGAAGAACAATCCAAGCAGCAGGCCTTTGATCGGCTCGATCTGGGTTTCCAGTTCGTGGCGGAACGGCGACTCGGCCATCAGCACACCGGCCAGAAACGCACCCAGCGCCATCGACACACCCACATGCTCCATCAACCAAGCGGTGCCCAGCACGACCAGCAAGGCCGTGGCGGTCGACAGCTCAGGCAGGCCCGAACCCACCGTCCACTTGAATATCGGGGTCAGCAGATAACGGCCAAAAACAATCAGCACACCAATGCCGACAGCTACAGCTAACAAAGGCCAGGCACCTTCGTCAGCAGTGCTGACATCGCCACCGAGCAGCGGCACCACGGCAATCAAGGGAATGGCGGCAATGTCCTGGAACAGCAGGATGGCCACGGCCAGGCGGCCATGGGGTTTGCCCAGGTCCTTGCGCTCGGCCAGTACCTGCAAGCCAAAGGCGGTGGACGACAGCGCCAGGCCCAGCCCCAGCACGATGGCGGCGGGTTTCGATTGGTCGAACAGCCAGAATGCCAGTAGCCCAAGCAGCACGGCGGTCAGCCCCACTTGCAAACTGCCGACGCCAAATAGCGCCCGGCGCATGGTCCACAGGCGCTTTGGGGACAACTCCAGGCCAATCACGAACAACAGCATGACCACGCCCATTTCCGACAGCCGCGCCACGTTGTCCGGGTTGCCGAGCAGGCCAAACACCGACGGACCAATCAAGATACCCGCCAAGAGATAGCCCGGTACTGCGCCCATTTTCAGACGCTGCGCCAGCGGTACCAGAAGCACCACAGCCAGAAGGAATACTACCGTCGCCTGCAACAGGCTGCCGTCATGTGGCATGAGCTCGTACCTTCGCAGCGCCCTGCAGGGAGGGGTTCAGAAACGTTCTTCGACGAACTTGAACGGGTAGGCGACCGCCTTGTACTTGCCGATCTTGCCGCGTTTGGGCAGCTTCACGTGCTGGTCGCGGGTTATATCCTTGTAGGGAATACGGCTGAGCAGATGGCTGATGATATTCAGCCGGGCGCGACGTTTGTCGTTGGAGTTGGCCATGAACCACGGCGCCCAAGCGGTATCCGACGCCTGGAACATTTCGTCACGCGCTTGGGTGTATTCATCCCAGCGGCTATACGACTTGAGGTCCATCGGTGACAACTTCCACAGCTTGCGGCCGTCGTTGATGCGATCCTGCAGGCGCCGGGTCTGCTCATCGGCGCTGACTTCAAGCCAGTACTTGATGAGGATGATCCCTGAATCGACCATGACCCTTTCGAACCCGGGTACTCCGGTCAGAAACTTGTCCACTTGCTCGCCAGAGCAAAAGCCCATTACCCGCTCAACGCCCGCACGGTTGTACCAACTGCGATCGAAGATCACCACTTCACCCGCCGCAGGCAGATGGCCCAGGTAACGCTGCACGTACATCTGGGTCTTTTCCCGCTCGGTCGGTGCGGGCAGCGCCACTACACGAAACACCCGCGGGCTGACACGCTCGGTAATGGCCTTGATGGTGCCACCCTTGCCGGCGCCATCGCGGCCTTCGAAGACAATGCATACCTTCAGGCCCTTGGCGACCACCCACTCCTGTAGCTTCACCAACTCTACATGCAGGTTCTTGAGCGCTTTTTCGTACGCCTTACCGCCCAGCTTTTCTGGCTGTTTTTTGAAGGGCTTCCTGGACGGCTTCGACATGACACGCTCCTGAAGGCGAATGAAGAGTGAGTATGGTCGATTAATGCCAGTTTGCCGCTTCGCTTGCAGATTGATGTGGGGGCTGTCGTGCAGCCCCCGGGAGGCACTATTTGGCCAGCTTGTTGTAACTGGTCATCAGGTTGCGGTAGTCCGGGATATGGTTGGAGAACAGGGTACCCAGCCCTTCGATGTCGTTGCGCCAGTCACGGTGCAGTTCGCAGGCCACACCGAACCAGGTCATCAGCTGCGCCCCGGCAGCCTCCATGCGTCGCCAGGCCGAATCACGGGTCAGTTCGTTGAACGTGCCAGAGGCGTCGGTGACGACGAATACCTCGAAGCCCTCCTCCAACGCCGACAGGGCCGGGAAAGCCACGCATACTTCAGTGACCACGCCAGCAATCAGCAGCTGTTTCTTGCCGGTGGCTTTTACCGCTTTGACGAAATCCTCGTTGTCCCAGGCGTTGATGTTGCCCGGGCGTGCAATGTAGGGGGCATCAGGGAACTGCTCTTTCAGCTCCGGCACCAGCGGGCCGTTGGGCCCCGTCTCGAAGCTGGTGGTGAGGATGGTCGGCAGCTTGAAGTATTTGGCCAGGTCAGACAGGGCCAAGACGTTGTTCTTGAAGCGGTCGGGGTCGATGTCCCTTACCAGCGAGAGCAAGCCGGTCTGGTGGTCGACCAGCAGTACGGCTGCGTTGTTCTTGTCCAGACGCTTGTATTGGAAGGTCACAGTGGATCTCCTTGCTTCAGCGGGTTGGGAATATCAGCGTAGGCAAGGATAGAGGGTGGGAGAGACCGTCAGTCGGCTTGCCTGTACTGCCATGTGCCCCATCAGTTCACAAATTCCTGAACTGATTATTTGCCGCCAGCGATTTTTCCCCTCGCCAACCGCCACCAGAATCGCTTCACCACAATCACAAAAAAACCGTGAGGCCACTCCCGTGGACCAGACACTCCAAGTGCGGCAAGCCGCCGCCGACCTCGTCGCGGCGTTCGCCAGCAACGACACCGCCCGCTATTTCGCCTGCTTCAGCGAAGACGCCACCTTTCTGTTCCACACCTTGCCGTATCCGCTGCTGTCGCGTCGCGCCTATGAAGAGCTGTGGGCCCAGTGGCAGGCCGAGGGCTTCACCGTGCTTGCCTGCGAATCGGGCAACGCCCATGTAAGCCTGCAAGGCGACGTGGCTGTTTTCATGCACGATGTGGCCACGCGTATCCGCATCGGCGGTGAAGAGCACCCGTTGAGCGAGCGCGAGACCATTGTCTTCCGCCGCCATGGTGACCAGTGGCTGGCCTGCCACGAGCACCTGTCGGTCGTAACACCGGCCTGATCACCCTTTACGCGGCGCTGCCGCCCTGCCATCGCACCCACAAAAAGGCCCGCGCACTGCGCGGGCTACAACAACCGCGCTGGAGCACCACCATGAGCCACTCGACCGGTATCGAGACCAACGGCGTCGAACAGATCCCCGCCGATCAACGCGACGCCTCCCCGCTAGACCTGTTCCGCCTGATCTTCGGCGGTGCCAATACCTTCGCTACCGCCGTACTGGGCAGCTTCCCGGTGCTTTTCGGGTTGTCATTCCAGGCGGGTGTGTGGGCGATTCTGCTTGGCGTTGGCATCGGCGCGCTGATCCTTGCACCGATGGGGCTGTTTGGCGCGCTTAACGGCACCAACAACGCTGTTTCATCGGGCGCGCACTTTGGCGTACACGGGCGCATCGTCGGCTCGTTCCTGTCGCTGCTTACGGCGGTGGCGTTTTTCTCGCTCTCGGTGTGGAGCTCGGGCGATGCGTTGGTCGGTGGTGCCAAGCGCCTGGCCGGCCTGCCAGAGACCGACCTGACCCTGGGGCTGGCCTATGGTTTGTTCGCGGTGCTGGTCCTGGTGGTCTGCATCTTTGGCTTCCGCTTCATGCTGTGGGTCAACAAGATTGCCGTGTGGGCCTCGAGCCTGCTGTTCCTGCTGGGCATCGTCGCCTTTGCCGGGCCCTTCGATGCCGGTTACGCAGGCAGCGTCAACCTTGGCCAGGCAGGCTTCTGGGCTGCGTTCGTCGGCGCGGCGATCCTGGCCATGAGCAACCCGGTGTCGTTTGGCGCCTTCCTGGGTGACTGGTCGCGCTACATTCCACGCGAAACCCCCAAGGCACGCATCATGCTGGCAGTGATCGCGGCACAGGGGGCGACGCTGATTCCGTTCCTGTTCGGCCTGTGTACGGCCACCCTGGTCGCCACCCAGGCGCCGGACTACATTGCCGCCAACAACTATGTCGGCGGCCTGCTGGCAGTTGCCCCTAGCTGGTTCTTCCTGCCGGTGTGCCTGATTGCGGTGATCGGCGGCATGTCCACCGGCACCACCGCGCTGTATGGCACCGGCCTGGACATGTCCAGCGTGTTCCCGCGCCTGCTCAGCCGTGCTGGCGCTACGCTGCTGATCGGCGTGCTGGCGATTGGCTTCATCTTCATTGGCCGCTTCACCTTCAACCTCGTGCAGAGCGTATCGACCTTTGCCGTGCTGATCATTACCTGCACCAGCCCGTGGATGGTGATCATGATCCTTGGCCTGATTACCCGCCGCGGCTTCTACCACGCCGACGACCTGCAGGTATTCACCCGCGGCCAGCGTGGTGGCCACTACTGGTTCCTGCACGGCTGGAACTGGCGCGGCATGGGAGCGTGGATCCCCAGCGCGGCGGTCGGCCTGTGCTTCGTCAACCTGCCGGGGCAGTTCGTCGGCCCACTGGGTGACCTGGCGGGCGGCATCGACCTGAGCCTGCCGGTCACGCTGGGGCTGGCTGGCGTGCTGTACCTGCTGTTGCTCAACCTGTTCCCTGAACCTGCTGGCGTGTATGGCCCCTTGGGCCCGCGATGGGTGCGTTGCAAAAGCACCGCGCATACGCCTGTGACCACTGCCAAGATGGCCTGACTGGAAACCGACCATGACCACTTCCCACTATATCGCCGGCCATTGGGTCGAAGGCCAAGGCAGCGACTGCATCAGTGTCAACGACCCTGCACTGGGGCAACCGTTCGCCGAGCTGATGGCCGCCAGCGTGAGCCAGGTCGACCAGGCCGTCGCCGCTGCCCGCAGCGCCCTGCCCGCCTGGAAAAGCACCTGCGCCAGTGAACGTGCCGCCTTCCTGCGTGGTTTTGCCGAACAGCTCGGGCAACGCCGTGAAGCGCTTGTCACCCTGCAGATGCGCAATAACGGCAAACCGCGTCACGAAGCGGAAATCGACCTGGATGACGCCATCGCTACCTTTGGCTATTACGCCGAGCTGGCCGAGCAACTGCCATCGAAAAACTGCACCGTGCCGCTGGCTGCGCCGGGTTTCACCGCCCGCACCCGCCTTGAACCGGTGGGCGTGGTCGGCCTGATCGTGCCGTGGAACTTCCCGTTGGTGACCAGCGCCTGGAAACTTGCTCCGGCCTTGGCCGCCGGTTGCACCGTGGTGCTCAAGCCTTCAGAGGTCACCCCGCTGATCGAGCAGGCCTACGGCCAGATCGCCGACGCCCTGGGCCTGCCCGCCGGGGTGCTGAACATCGTCAACGGCAAGGCCGAGACCGGCGCCGCACTGAGCAACCACAACGGCCTGGACAAGTTGTCCTTCACAGGTAGCAACAGCGTCGGCAGCCAGGTGATGCGCAGCGCTTCGGCGCAGTGCCGGCCGGTGACGCTGGAACTGGGCGGCAAGTCGGCCATCGTGGTGTTCGATGATTGCGATGTCGACCAGGCGGTGGAATGGATTGTTGCCGGCATCAGCTGGAACGCCGGCCAGATGTGTTCGGCCACATCGCGGCTGCTGGTGCAGGACGGCATTGCCGATGCACTGCTGCCGCGCTTGCAGGCGGCGCTGGAAAACCTGCGGGTGGGTAATCCTTTGACCGAAGAGGTCGACATGGGCCCGCTGACCAGCCAGGCGCAATGGCTGAAGGTGGCCAGCTACTTTGCCACGGCGCGGGAAGAAGGTTTGCAGTGCCTGGCTGGCGGCCATGCACTGGACCGTGAAGGCTGGTTCGTCAGCCCGACGCTGTATACCGATGTGCCGAAAGACAGCCGCCTGTGGACTGAGGAAATCTTTGGCCCGGTGCTCTGCGCACGGCGCTTTGCCAGCGAGGAACAGGCCATTGCCGAAGCCAATGACAGCCGCTTCGGGCTGGTCGCCACGGTGTGCTCCGCCGACCTGGAGCGCGCCGAGCGCGTGGCCGATGCGCTGGATGTTGGCCATGTGTGGATCAACTCGGTGCAGGCGGTGTTCGTCGAAACGTCCTGGGGGGGCACCAAGGGCAGCGGGATCGGCCGTGAGCTGGGGCCTTGGGGGTTGTCAGCCTATCAGTCGGTCAAGCATGTAACCCGCTGTCTGGGCTGATACCGCAAGGGGCCGGGTTGAAGCTTTTCACCGGTGTCAGTCGACAGGCAGCAACCTGCAGCTTCAACGGCGGCAATGCCTGGAAAGGCTTTGAAATCGAGGTGATTAATCATCAAACCGTGGGGCAAGGCGAAATCTATGGTTTTCCGGCCTCCTCGCGGGTAAGCCCCCACAGGTAATCCACAACACCTCAGCCCTGTGGTCATCTTGTGGGAGCGGGCATGCCCGCGAAGAAAACCAACGCGGTGGATGGCACCGGCTTTGCCGGTGTTCGCGGGTGAACCCGCTCCTACAACGGCCTGTGCTGTGTGTAGGAGCGGGTTTACCCGCGAATACGGTGGCGGCTGCGACGGTGAGCGGCGGGTGGAAATTGGCCAGCAGGGCCGGCCCTTTCGCGGGTGAACCCGCTCCTACAGGCCACCGCGAAGGCTTTTAAAATGTTGAGCGCCCACGAGCAGTTTCACCCGCGAAGAGGCCGGTACAGGTCATACAAACATTCCCCCGCGTGACTTTCTCCATTGCCCGCAAAGTCCCACTTCCTGGTACCCCCATAATCACAACACCAGGCCGGACCACCCATGCACCCTCAACGCACCGCCTTGCACAATGAACTGCACGCCCGTCCGTCACTTTATTTCGACGGCCCGGCGCATGTCTTCCACCTGGCCTTGCTCGGCGGCGATGCTGCCTGTACAGCATTGCTGCAGCGCTGCTGCCCTGATGTTTCGGACACCGGTGCCGCACAAGGCATCACTGCCATGGATGGCCACCCGTTCAAATGGGAGCGGCACACCGAGTTCTTCACGTTGACGCTGGTTGTGCCATGCACCACAGCCGATACCACATGGCAAACCCTGCCGCCGGTGCTGGCCGAGGCGATTGCGCCGCAGGTGGCGCAGGTGATCAATGCAGTGCAGGTGCTGGTACGTCACGAACAGGACCTGAACCTGGCCGATTACGGCTTCAAAGACCCGTGCGGCTCGTGCGTGGGTGGTGGCGATGCGGTGGTGTGGAGCGACTTCCGCCTGACCGAGGATGGCACCAACCGCTTCCTGTTCATCAACAGGCGCCTCAATGCCTACCGCCAGGGCCGCATGATCCGCCGCCTGCTGGAAATCGAGACGTACCGCATGATGGCTTCGCTGACCCTGAGCACGGCCAAGCAACTGAGCCAGGAACTGGATACTTTCGACAAGACCCTGGTCTGCCTCTCCGAGCGCAGTGCCGGGGTCGATGGCCATGATTCCAAGGGGCTGCTGGAAGCCATTGCCCACCTGTCACGTCAGGTTGTAAGCCGCACGGTAAAAACCCGTCACCGCTTTGGCGCCACCCAGGCCTACGCACAGCTGGTGTTCGAACGCCTGGGGGAGTTGCGGGAAAGCCATGTGGGCGACTGCCAGCGCCTTGGGGTATTCATCGAGCGCCGGTTCAAGCCGACCGTGCGTTACTGCGCAGCTACCGAGCAACGGCTGGAGCAGTTGGCGAAGAACGTGGCCAACCTGGGCGATTTGCTGCAGGCGCGGGTGCAAGTTGAGATGGAGGAGCAGAACGCCGAGATCTTGCGCAGCCTCAATGCCCGGGCAGATGCCCAGGTGAAAATCCAGCGAGCGGTGGAGGGGCTGTCGATCATCGCCATCACCTATTACCTGCTGAATCTGTTCAAGCTTTTGTATGGCGGGCTGAATGTACTGGGGTTGGGACTGACGGCGCGCGATGGCTTGATGGCCATGGCGCCGCCAGTCCTGCTGGTGCTGCTGGTGATACTGCTGCGTATCAGGCAGGCCAAACAGCATTGAGTTGGGGGGCCTTGCCCCCCGATGCCTACACCGACTCGTCAGCCGGCCGCGCACCTTCCTGCACCAGCACCATGCTCTGCGGCGAAGACAGTGGAATGCCTTCATCACGCAACCGGCCAAGAATGGTGAACAGCAGGTCGCTGCGGGTGCCCGATACCTGCCGCGGCCCAGCCACATAGCCACTCACACCGATCACCATACCGCTGGCCGTCAGGTCCTTGAACGACACCGAGGTAGCTGGCGCATCCAGAATCGCCTCGTGCTCATGGTAAGCCGCCAGCAGCAGCTCACGCACACGGTTGGCATCGGTCTCCAGCGGCAGTGTCAGGGTAATGCTGACCACGCCCAGCGCGTTGCCCATGGTCACGTTGCGCACGTTCTGCGAGATGAACTGCGAGTTGGGCACGATCACCGTGGAACGGTCAGACATCTGGATCTCGGTGGCGCGGACATTGATGCGGCGGATATCACCCTCGACACCCGCCAGGCTGACCCAGTCGCCGACCTTCACCGGGCGCTCGGTCAGCAGAATCAGGCCGGAAATGAAGTTCTGCACGATCTGCTGCAAACCGAAACCGATACCGACCGACAGGGCACTGACCACCCAGGTCAGGCTGGTGAGGTTGATACGCAAGGTCGACATCACCAGCATGGCCAGGAACAGGAAACCCAGGTAACCCACCAGGGTTACCAGCGAGGCCCGCATGCCGGCGTCCATCTCGGTTTCCGGCAGCAGGCGGTCGCTCAGCCAGCGCTTGACCACACGGATGGCGAACAGGCCGCCGAGGAAGATGGCCAAGGCCAGCAGGATGTCCTGCGGCACGATGTTCAGGTTACCGAGCAGCTTGCCGCCGGTCCCATCCCAGTCGCCCAGACTCAACAGCAATTCGCTAGGGCTGGTGCCCGACGGCATCAACACCAGCAACAGTGCCAGGAACAGCACGACCGTGCGGCCGATGCCGGCCAGTATGGTACTGGCCTGGGCCTGGTGGCGAGGGGCCAGGCCCAGGGTCGACGCCAGAGCCAGGCCACCGGGCTGGCGGGGTGACAGCAGGGTTTCGCACAGGTCGCCGAAGAAGGTGGTCAGCAAGTAGGCACAGGTGATCACCAGGCTGACCCACAACAGCTTGGCGGTGAGGAAATAGGCGAGTGTCAGGTAGCCGGTGAGCAGCGCCAGCAGGATCAACGTCAGCCAGATGACCATCACGAACGGGATCAGCCCGGCCAGGCCCGTCGGGCGCTCCAGGCCATGCTTGCGCAGGGTGCGGCGGTAACACAGCAGCGCGCCAGCAAAGGTGAGCGCCACCACCAGCGCGGTCAGCCCGTTGACGGCCACCGTCAGGGCCAGGCTGGCGCCGATCACGCTGTTCATGCGCTCCATGGTCATCATGACCATCAGTGCCAATGCCAGCACCTTCGGGAACCAGCCCAGCGCACTGGCGACTTCGTCGTGGATCGCCGGCAACCGCCAGGACGGACGCTGCAGCATCAGCATGGCGCGGCCCAGGCCGGTGATGAAGGCACTGAACACCACCAGGGTGAGAATGTGATTGGTCAGGCTGGCGATATCCGAACCCAAGCGTGCATTGCTTTCCAGCCCCCAGCGCAGCAACGACACCGAGCCGGCGATGGTGCCCAGGGTTGCCAGGCTAACGCCCAGAGCCAAGGCGCTGCGGCGCAGGCGGCCCTCCGGCAGCCAGTGAACCATTGCACTGGCCAGCAAGCGTTCAAGCACGCGCCGCACCAACGTCCACACCAGAATCGCCGCCACCAGGCTGGCAACGAACAGCCAGCGGTTTTCGGCGCTGAAGGCGCTGCTGATGGCATCGGCCGCCTCGCCGCGCAGGTCACGCAGGCGCGCCACGTCGTCCTGGGTGGGGCGGATGATGCTCTGCCAGAAGGCTGGGCTCAGCGGCGAGGCTGCACGGCTGGTGATTTGCGAGTTGAACTGACTGCGGCGCAGGTTGACGATTTGCGTGGACAGGTCACGGGCCGACTGGGTCAGCTTGGTGGCCTGATCCTGCTGGGCTACCAGCGCCTTTTTCTCGGCCTCCAGCGCTTTGCGCTGCTGCGTCAGGGTAGCAGCCTCGTCCGGCTGGGCCGGGCCGATGACCTTCAGCTGGTCGTCGAGTTTTCCCACATCGGCAGTGCGCTGTGTACTCAGTGCATCAGCTTGACGCTGAACCTGCATCGCGCCCAGGCGCAGTTGCGACAGCACGTCGTCGTTGGCCTCGCTGGTGACGCCTTGGCGGATCAGGTCCAAGCGGTCACTCAGCTGTTCGAGGCTGGCGTTTTCGTCCAGTGCGGGCGCTTCGGCAGCCGCCAAGTTGGACAATGGCGTGGCCGGGGCCGACCAGGCCGGGCTGACAAGCAACAGCATCAGGGCCAGCAGGGCAATCAGACCTGGGCAATAACGGGCAAGGCTGACACGCCTCATCGAATATTCCTCTTTGCAATTCGATTTGGCGGGGGATTCTACGCGGCTTCGGGCCGTCAGGAGAGTGCCGTTTCTCGCTTCAGCAATTGCTGTTTGCGCTCCACGCCCCAGCGGTAACCGCTGATGTCGCCATCCCGGCGCACTACGCGGTGGCAAGGGATGGCCACGGCAATACGGTTGGCCGCGCAGGCCATGGCTACCGCCCGTACGGCCTTGGGGGCGCCAATGCGCTCGGCGATGTCGGTATAGCTGACCCGGCTGCCGGCCGGCACCTCACGCAGCGCCTGCCACACCCGCTCCTGAAACGCGGTGCCTTGTACATCCAGCGGCAGAGCCAGGCCCAAGGCGGGCGCTTCGACGAAACCGATCACTTCGGCCACCCTCTGTTCGTAGGCGCTGTCGCCGCCAATCAGGTGGGCCTTGGGGAACTGATCCTGCAGCTCGTGTAACAAGCTCTCGGGGTCGTCGCCCAGCAGAATCGCGCAGATGCCCTTGTCGCTCTGGGCGACCAGTATTGCACCCAGCGAGCACTGCCCGAGGGCGAAGTGAATGGTTGCCCCGGCACCGCCGGCGCGGTATTGCCGGGGACGCATGCCCAGGCGCTGGTCGGCGCTTTCGTAGAAGCGGCTGTTGGAGTTGTAGCCGGCGTTGTAAATAGCATCGGTGACAGAGTGCTGGCCGTCTTCCAGGTGCGCACGCAGGCGCCGGGCCCGGAAGGCCGTGGCGTAGGCTTTGGGCGTAACCCCGGTTTCGGCCTTGAACAGCCGATGCAGGTGGAAGGGGCTGATGGCCAGACGTGCACTGAGTTGCTCGAGGCTTGGCGCGGGGTCGCTGGTTTCGATCAAGCGGCAGGCGTGGGTAACCAGCTGGCTGTGGCGGGTGGCGCTGGCCTTGCTGATACAGCGTTTGCAAGCACGGTAGCCGGCAGCCTCGGCGGCTGCGGCAGTGTCGTAGAACTCGACGTTCATGCGCTTGGCCTGGCGTGATTTGCAGCCGGGGTGGCAGTAGACGCCGGTGGTACGTACGGCGTAGACAAAGTGGCCTGTGGCGGCAGTGTCGCGGCTCTCTACGGCTTGCCAGCGTTGGTCGGGGGTGGTGTAGGGGTTCATCTTTGTTTCCCGGATATGTTGTTGCCTGTACGGGCGATGCAAAAACCTCAGGCCCGCCACAGGTACCAGGCCGCCACGGTACGAAACGGCCGCCAGGCGCCGCCCAGCGAACGCATTTGCGCCGGTGTCGGCGCCGTCTCCAGCCCTTTGAGCCGCCGATACCCCTCGCGCACGCCAAAATCGTCCACCGGCAAAATGTCAGAACGGCCCAGGCTATAGATCAGCAGCATCTCCACCGTCCACCGCCCTACCCCACGCAGCGCCACCAGGCGTTCGATCAACGCCTCGTCAGCCATGGTTAACGCCTGCTCCCGCGTCGGTACCAAGCCCTCCAGGGTGGCTTGAGCAATGCCCTGGACCGTCACCAGCTTGCTCGCCGAAAAGCCGCAGGCACGCAGGGTTTCCGGGGATACCGCCAGCAACTGCTCTGGCTGCGGAAAATCATCTGCCGGGAACAGCGCCAGCAAACGCCCCAGGATCGCCTCGGCGGCGCGGGCGTGCAGTTGCTGGTAGGCAATCGCCCGCACCAATGCCTCATAAGGCTCACGTCGCGGCGTAGCCTGGTGCAGGCAGGGCCCGATCGCTGCGATATGCCGCGACCAGTCCGGGTCAAGTGCCGCCAGGTGTTGCGTGGCCTCGTGATAGGCCTCAGGCGAAAGGTCGGCCAGCATCATGGCACCTCCATCAAGTCGATTGCAGGTCCAGCTTAGCGCAGCCGTTCATCGGGCAAACGCCGGTTCTTGCGCAGCTAATCTTTGGCATGCCATTGCTCGGCGCCATCTTCCCCGCATAGAATTGAGAACTATTCACAATCGCACACATCACTGGACTGGGCCTTCTCTACGATGCAGATCAACGACACGCTCAAGCCCACCGAGGTCGCTCTGCTCTACCAGTCTCACCATGCCTGGTTGCGCGGCTGGTTACGCAGCCGGGTCGGTTGCAGTGAACATGCCGCAGACCTGGCCCAGGATACCTTCGTGCGGTTGTTGCGCGCCCGCCAGGTGTCGCCGCTCAAAGAACCGCGCGCCTACCTCAGCAGCATCGCCCGTGGCTTGATGATCGACCAGTTCCGCCGCCGCGCGCTGGAGCGGGCCTACCAGGAAAGCCTGGCTCACCTGCCCGAAGCAGAAGTGCCCAGCGAAGAGGATAAGCTTGTCATCCTCGATAGCCTTGAACGCCTCGACCGCGCCTTGCACCAGTTGAAACCGCGCGTCCGCCAAGCGTTCCTGCTGGCCCAGCTAGACGGTTTGAGCATCGTGCAGGTTGCCCAACGTCTGGAGGTGTCCAGGGCCACCGTTGAGCGCGATCTGGCGAAGGCCCTGGGCGTCTGCTACCGGTTGCGCTATGCCGATGCCTGATGGTACGCCCGCTCAGGCGCAGGTCGATCAGGCCATCGACTGGCTGGTGAAGCTGCGTTTCGACACCCCTAGCCCGCGCACCGAGCAGCAGTTTCAACACTGGCTGGCCAGCCACCCACACAACCGCCTGGCCTGGCAGCGGGTCAGTCATCTGGGCGATGAACTGGCCGGGCTGCCCAAGGACCTGAGCCGGCGCACCCTGGACGCTAGCCAGCACCCCAAAGCCAGCCGCAGGGACCACCTGAAGTTGCTGGGGCTGTTGGCCGTGGGCGGCAGCCTGGGCTGGGCCGCGCGCGAACCGCTGGGCCTGCCACAACTGCTGGCCGACACCAGCACCGCCACCGGTGAACGGCGCCAATGGCAAGGCAGTGACGGCAGCCGCATCCAGCTCAACACTGCCAGTGCCATCGACTTGCACTACAGTGCGGAACAACGCCAGCTGAAACTGATCCATGGCGAGGTCAGCCTGGACAGCAACCCCAACGACAACCGCCCATTCCACGTCGCCACCCCTGTCGGCCCGCTGACCACCTTCGATGGCCAGCTGTTGCTGCGCGAAAACAGCCAGGGCCTGCTGCTGTCGGTGCGGCGTGGTGAAGTCACGCTGTTCCCTGCCTCGGCGTCAGCGAGGCAGGTGCTGCCCGGTGAAACCTTGCAAGTCAGCGCCAACGGCAGCATTCAGGCCAGAACACTGCACAACGACCCCTGGGGTTGGACCGAAGGTGTACTCAGCGTGCAGCAGATGCCGCTTGCCGAGTTTGTCAGCGAACTCGGCCGCTATCGACCGGGCCTGTTGCGCTGCGCTCCAGAAGTGGCAGGCTTGAAGGTTTCCGGCACCTATCAGCTGGATGACACCGGGCAAATCCTGCAACTGCTCACCCGCAGCCTACCCGTGCGGGTCGAGTACCGAACGCGCTATTGGGTCAGCATCGGCGCGGCGTAAAGGGGTATCACTGCGCCACAGCCCGCATCCGCCCACGGCGCCGGTATGACTGCCTGGCAAAGCACACGAACAGCCCGGCCATCAGGGCCAGCGCCATGGGCAAACCGTGGGGCGCGACATTCATGGCCGCCCCACTGACCAGCGGCCCGACCAGGCTGCCTACACCCCAGAGCAAGCCCACACTGGCATTGGCAGTGACCAGGTCCTGGCCCTTGAAGCGCTGCCCGATCAGCACCAGCGCCAAGGTATAGATGC
Source organism: Pseudomonas sp. USTB-Z (assembly GCF_019691255.1). Classification (NCBI taxonomy): domain Bacteria; kingdom Pseudomonadati; phylum Pseudomonadota; class Gammaproteobacteria; order Pseudomonadales; family Pseudomonadaceae; genus Pseudomonas; species Pseudomonas sp. USTB-Z. Next base: position 97,730 of record NZ_JAECZP010000010.1, on the reverse strand, counting down.
CCCCCGCCACCGCGCCCAGCACCACCAGCAGCGGCCACAGCAGCCAGGTCAGATTCAGCAGCCAAGGCAAACCGATGCCGATCACCATCGCCACCAGCCCGCACACCAGGTGCAACCCTGTGCGCTCAACCCGGTCGGCCAGCCAGCCCAGCGGCAGCTGGAACAGCATGTCGCCGGCAAACACCACCGTCACCATCAACGCTGCCACGCCAACGGCAAAGCCATGGCTGGTGGCGTACACCGGCAGCAGCGACAGCACCACGGCATCGAAGAACGAGAAGAACAGCACCGCCATGCACAACGCCGGTGCCACCCGGAAGAACCCGGCCAGGCCGAAGCTTTTTTCGCCCTCTTCGTGCTCGACATGGTCGTTGGGCACCGTCAGCACAATGCACAGCAACGCCAGCGCATAACAGACCGTGACGACACCCGTGATCCACGGGCTATCGGCGCCCAACACTGCCAGCATGGCCGGGCCCAGCACCTGAAAGCCCGTAAAGCTGGTGGCGTACAGGGCCATGATCTTGCCGCGGTTATGTTCGGGGCACAGTTCGTTGACCCACGACTCGCCGAGGATGATGGCGATCCCCATGCCAAGCCCCAGGCCCAGGCGCAGCAACGCCAGCAGCCACAACGAGCCGAACGCGGACTCGAGCAAGGCGATGCTGACCGTGCACAGGCTGAAACACAGCAGATAGATAGTGCGCCGGGTGAGATGGCGGCAGCAGACGTCGACCAGAAAAGCAGAGAGCATCATGCCGGCGGCAGGGATGGCCGAGATGATGCCGATTTCCAGGGTGCTCGCCCCCGCTTCATGCAGGCGCAACGACACCAGCGGCAAGCTGGCCCCCAAACTGAAACCCACGACAGAAACGGCGAACAACAAGCCCGCCAATAAACGCATGTTCATGTACCACTCCTGGCAAACCGAAAAGACGTGCAGAAACAGGCGCGCACGCCGAGACGGCGAGCGACGCTAAAGCGCAGATCCGTTCAGGCGAGGTGTGGTGAGAAGGTGAAGGCAAACAGCACGCTGCGGCGGCGCTTGAGCACCGTGTCACTCGGCCATGCACGACGCAGTGCCTGGAAGGCAGGCTGGCGGGCGTGTGGGAGGGACTGGGTACGGCGCATTGCTTTGGCTACTACGCAGGTGATTGAAAAAAGAGGCGGCACTCTAGCCACCTCCGGGGGGCTCGTCAATTGCCCAGGGGCCTCTGCCAGGCCCCCGGCGCGTTCAGCGTTTACCTGTACTTGGCAGAAACACCGCCAACAACCCGAACAATGGCAGGAACGAGCACAAGCCGTACACATACTCGATACCACGCAGGTCTGCTACGTACCCCAACAGCGCAGCGCCAATGCCACCAAAGCCGAACATCAGGCCGAAGAAGATCCCGGCGATCATGCCCACGCTGCCCGGCACCAGTTCCTGCGCATACACCACGATCGCGGAAAACGCAGAAGCCAGGATAAAGCCGATCACCACGCTCAGCACCGTGGTCCAGAACAAGTCGGCATACGGCAGCGCCAGCGTGAACGGCGCCACGCCCAGTATTGAAAACCAGATGACTGCCTTGCGCCCGATACGGTCACCGATCGGCCCGCCAAAGAAGGTGCCCGCCGCCACTGCGCCGAGGAACAGGAACAGGTGCAGCTGCGAGCTGGCCACCGACACGCCGAACTTCTCGATCAGGTAAAAGGTGAAGTAGCTGGTGAAGCTGGCCATGTAAAAGTACTTGGAGAACACCAGCAGGCCCAGCACGATCAGCGCCGCAAATACCCGATTGCGCGAAATGCCGTGGGTGGCCTGCACCGCCTTTCGCGCCTTGGCCTGATTGAGGTGCTCCTTGTACCAGCCGCGCAGCATCAGGGTAACGCCGAGGAAGAACAGCCCGGCCAGGCCGAACCAGGCCACATGGGTCTGGCCGAACGGAATGACGATGGCCGCTGCCAACAGCGGGCCCAGAGCGGAGCCGGTGTTGCCACCGACCTGGAAGGTCGACTGGGCCAGGCCGAAGCGCCCGCCCGAAGCCAGCCGTGCAATACGCGAGGTTTCCGGGTGGAAGGTCGACGAGCCAATGCCCACCAGCGCCGACGCCAGCAGGATCATCGGGAAACTGCCAACGAAGGCCAGCATCACGATCCCCACCAACGTGCACAGGGTGCCTAGCGGCAACAGATTTGGCGTGGGCCGGCGGTCGGTGAAGAAGCCGACCCAAGGCTGCAATAACGAGGCGGTGATCTGGAACGTGAGCGTGATCATGCCGATCTGGGCGAAGCTCAGGTCGTAGTTGGCCTTGAGCATCGGGTAGATCGCCGGCAGCACCGACTGGATCAGGTCGTTGATCAAATGCGCCAAGGCGCAGAAACCGATGATGCGCATCACCATCGGCGAGGCTTGGCTTGCCGCTGCCGGGGTGGATGCGGTGGAGGCACTACTGGTGGCCATTTGCCTGAATCTCCATCCTCTGGTTTGGGATCCGATTATCAGGAATCAAATAGATACATAGCTACCTTTTTTATCCCCCTGTCGCCACGTACTTGAAAATGGTTCTCAATATAATTAGCATCCTCTGCCAATGACTCCTGTCATCGTTAGGCCAAACGGCCCCTATCGTGAGCAGACCGCCCCCATGAGCCCGATGTCCGCCAAGCAGCTGCAGCCCGATCCACAACAGGAAGCGCTGGCGTGGTTTTCGTTGTTGCGCCAGCCCGGTTGCGACGAAACGCAGCGCCAGGCATTTGCAGCCTGGTGCCAGGTACAAGAGAACGCCCACGCCTACGCCGAGCTGGAGACGTTCTGGCAACAGCTGCAACCCGCACCTGCCCGCCCTCGCCCACGGCATGTCACTGTCCGTCGCAGTCACCTGGGTAAAGGGTTGGCGCTTGTGTTCTTGCTAGGGTTAGGCGCTGCTGCTTACCTGTACTGGCCGCTGATACAGCGTCTGGCCAGCGAGCTGCACACCGACGTGGGAGAGCGCCGCAGCATACGCTTGGCGGATGGCACGACATTGAACCTGGACAGCGCCAGCGCGATGAACGTCGACCTGCGCGGCCGCACCCGCCAACTGCACCTGGTGCAGGGCCAGGTGCATATGGAAGTCGTGCTCGACGGGCGGGCCATGGACGTGGAAGTGGGCAACGCACGCATCCAGGTATACGGCACTCGCTTGCAGATAGCCCGCCATGCAGGGCGTGACGAACTCGTGGTATTCAGTGGCAAGGCCATGGTCACCCAGGGGGGTGAGCAGCGAATGGTCTCGGCAGGTGAGCGGGTAACCTTCGATGACACACGCATCGACCCGGTGCGGAAGGCTGATCTGAAAACCGCTGACAGTTGGCGCAACGGCCGCCTTAAAGCCACAGACATGCCATTGAGGCAGGTGCTGGAGCGCCTTGCCGGTTACCAAGGGCAGCGTCTGTGGATGATGGATGAACACGTGGCTCATCGCCGTGTGAGCGGCGATTTCAACCTCGACCGGCCTGGCCAAAGCCTGCAATCCCTGGCTGCAGCCCAGCAGCTGCAGTTGCTGGGTGTGCTCGGGCACTGGCTTGTGGTGCGCTAAAACCGGGGCTGGCCGCTAAGTTTTTGAAAGCGTGCAAATTTTTTTTGAAATGAGTGTTGACAGAGGGGGCGTTCAAGAGAATAATGCGCGCCATCGGCTACATAGCTCAGTTGGTTAGAGCATAGCATTCATAATGCTGGGGTCCGGGGTTCAAGTCCCTGTGTAGCCACCAAACAAGACGAAGGGCTTACCGCAAGGTAAGCCCTTTTTCTTTGCCTGCGAAAAAGTTGCTGGGGCCCGCGCTAACCCATCCAGCAGCAGCCGGGCGCCGAACCACAGGTTTCGGCGCTGCTATCGTCGCCTCAACGTATTCCGGTCACCGCCACAGCCAGGCCAAGCCCGATCAATGCCAGACCAATGGCCCGGTCCACCAGCACTTGCCGCTCGATCATCGCCCTGCGCAATGCCGTACTGGAGAAAAATACCGCCACGAGGCTGAACCATAGCCAATGGGCAACGGACATGAACGCACCGTAGGCGAAGTTCAGCGCCAGCGGGCTGCCAGGCTGCACTACCTGGGTGAAGGCACTGATGACAAACAGCATGGTCTTGGGGTTGAGGGCGTTGGTCAAAAAGCCGGTGCGCAGCGCTTGCAGTACGCTGGCAGCAGACTGGCCAACCCCGTCCAGGTTGATACGTTGCGTGTTGGTCAATGACTTGTACCCGAGGTAGATCAGGTAGCCCGCACCCAGCACTTTCATGACGAAGAACAGCGCCGGGCTCTGGCTGATGATTACGGCAATGCCCAACACCGTGTACAACACATGCACCTGCACCCCCAGTGCGATACCTATGGCGGCCGCCAGCCCGGCCTTGCGCCCCTGCGCATAACTGCTGCGGGTGACCATGGCGAAATCGGCGCCAGGGCTGATGACGGCGAGCAAGGTGAACAGGGCGACGGCGATGAGTTCGGTCATGCTGAGGGCTCTCGATAGGCGATGGAAATGCACAGACCGCCGATTATCGAGCGCTTACGGATGCGGAAAAATCGATTTATGCTGAGATGAATCTGTTAGTTTTATTCACAGATATGTACAGCCTGCCTCGGCCTCTTCGCGGGTAAACCCGCTCCTACAGGAGAATATGTGGCCATGTAGGAGCGGGTTTACCCGCGAAGAGGCCGGCACAGCTGAACAGGGATATCATGAAACTGCCGCCACTCAACGCCTTCCGCTACTTCGACATCGCCGCCCAGACCGAGAGCTTCGTGCGCGCCGCCGAACACTTGCACGTCACTCACGGCGCGGTCAGCCGCCAAATACGCCTGCTGGAAGAAAGCCTTGGCGTGGAACTGTTCGAACGCCGCAACAGGGCCATTTTCCTCACCCCTGCCGGCCGCGCCCTGCATGGCACCACCCAGGCGATCTTCGAGCAACTGGAAGGCGCCGTGCAGCGCTTGCAGCACCAGGTCCGCGACAATGTGCTTGTGCTGTCCTGCGAGCCGACCATCGCCATGCGCTGGCTGATCCCGCGCCTGCCGCGCTTCCATGCCACCCATCCCGACCTGCAGTTACACCTGGTGGCTGCCGGCGGGCCGCTGGACTTCGCCCGCAGTGGGGTCGACATGGCCATCCGCCGTGACGACTTCCACTGGAATAACCAGCTGTTCAACCAGAAGGTCTGCGATGAATGGATCGGCCCGGTGTGCCACCCCGCCGCCAGCGCCAGACTCGATGGCCAACGGCTGCTGCACAGCACCACACGCCCTGCTGCCTGGCCCACCTGGCTGCGCCTGAGCGGCCAACAGGCGCGGCACTGCGAACGCAGCGACTACGAGCATTTCTACCTGTCGATCCAGGCCGCCAACGCCGGCCTGGGCCTGGCCATGGCCTCAGCCCTGATGGTGTGCGACGAACTCGACAGCGGGCAGTTGCAGGCACCGTACGGTTTTGTGCGCGATGGCTCGGCCTACCACCTGCTTAGCCCACAGCCTCTGGCCGACAGCGGCAAGTGCCAGCGCTTCGCAGAGTGGCTAATGGACGAATGCCGGGGTTGCCTGGCTCATTTGGGTTTGACGCAGAACGACGACCCCGCACTGCCATCGCCGCCCCAGGTGCGATAGCCGGCGGTATCCACATGAATGCGGCCTGATGGGTAGCGGCCCAGGCCCATGTTCCAGGCTTGGCCGTGCTGCTGCCAGAAACGGCACAGCGGATTGGGATCGGCCCAGGCCGGCAGCAGTATATCGACGGCGAACGCGCGGGTATGCGCACTGTTGGCTGCCCCGCCCGCACAGGCGTTCAGGCGCGGCTCACGGTAAGCCGAAACCACCTCGAACTGGCGCAGGATGCCTTGATCGTCGAGTGCCCTGATCAACGCGAGGGTCGAGCGTACAGCCGCCCAATTGCCGGGGGGCGGTACAGCGAAAGGCGATGCGTGGCACAGTTTCCAGTCCGAAGCCGAGCGCAGCAACTGGTGAATTGGCACTACACCGTAAAGCCGGGCATCTACCAGCATTTCACGGAAAGGGCGGGTTTGATGATCACCCGCCCACTGGGCGAACATCCACACGTCGCGCTCGTCAGCGTGGGCAACGCTCGCTAAACACAAGCCCGCTGCCAAAAGCAGTTTTCTCATTCTTCATCCGTCCCTGCAGAGAACAAAGCCTGCGCTCCCACCGGAACTCATACTAGTTCAACGCGCAACCGTTACTGCAGCGTCAGCGGGTGGCCGAAGCAGAGGGGTGCCTGCGTGACGGGGTAAGCCGCTGGAAAGTCAGTCTTCAAACAGGGTACAGGCCATCACCAGGGCGTCTTCACGGCCGCCGGCGATCGGATAATAGTCGCGGCGGCGGCCAATTTCGTTGAAACCGTAACGCTCGTATAAACGATAGGCCGACTGGTTGCTGGCGCGCACTTCCAGAAAGCATTCGCGGCCATTGAGCTGATAGGCCCGGGCCATGAGGTGCTCGAGTAGGCGCAGGCCCAGGCCGCAGCCTTGGTTTTCCGGTTTTACGGTGATGTTGAGCAGGTGCGCTTCATCGATGATCACATTGATCACACCATGGCCCACTTGCTGCTGGCCATCGAACATCAGCCAGACTTCGTACGACTTGAGCGCATCCTGAAAGATTCCACGGGTCCAGGGATGACTGAATGCGGCATATTCGATCTTAAGTACGGCATCCAGATCCGCCTCGGTCATCGGGCGGAAGCTGATCGAGTCACTCATTCAACGCTCTTCCAGCGCGCCATCAGCTGGCGCATGGCTTTCCAGACGTCCGCCTTGCGTTGCGGCTCGTCCATCAACAGTTCAAGGCCCGGCAATGCCCAGGCGTCGCCCAGGCTGTCGAGCGTCAGGGTTTGGTAATAGGCGTCGGCGTCGACATTGGCGGCAAAACGCAGTGCCGGCAGGCCGACCAGCCACAGACAGGTACACGGGGCGTCTTCCAGGCGCGCCTGAACGAAGCCCTGGACGAAATCGCGCGCAGCCTCCGGCCCCTGGTCCATGTTGCCGCGCACCAGCAGTGGCCAGCGTACCGGCTCGCCGATGATCTGCGGGGCGTCGGGCAGGCCGGCGGCGCGCAGCATGTCCTTGAGCAGCAGATAGGAGGGATCGCGGCTCTGGAACGGCTGACCGGTGGCCAGTTCAACCAGCAGCAGGCAACTGCCGGCGCGCAACAACTGCAGCGAGAAGCGCGGTGGCGGCACCGGTGCCGGGCGCGGAGCAGCGGGCTGCTCTTGTGCCTCGGCAGGCTTGACGGCGGGTTTTGCCACACTGCCCGGGCGCGGGATCTCGATTTTCGGCCGCTCGCCGGAGCGGGCCTGGGGGGTGACAGGCGCTTCGTTGGTTACCGATGCCGGCCTGACCTCGAAATCGATGTCCTCGACTGGCACAACCGGCAGCAGCAGCTCGGGCCGCGACGGTGCGGCGAACGGCAGCTCGGCGCGCGGCAGCCAGTGCACCACTTGCATGGCGGAAAGGTAGGCGCGGCGACGGGGTTCGGTCAGCAAGGGGCGGATATCCGAGGGGGTGAAGGCAATTGGGCATTCTAACGTGTACGCCGTGGTTTTTGCAGCGCCTATCAGACCGAGCGCCGCGCGGGCGGCGCTCGATCTCACGAGTGCCACTAGAACAACGACATACACCCACAAACCTAAAGGTTATCTCTCATTACAGACCAAGGGGTAAAAACCACCCCCGCGAATGCAGTACAATCGCCCCCTTTTTCTTGGCAACGAGTCGAAGCCAATGATCGAACCCAAGCGCGTCCTGCGCGCCCTAGCCGAACACTGGGCCCTGATCGAGCCGCTGTGCGAGCGTTTCGACCAGGGCACCCTGAGCCTGGTCGAACTGCGCCAGCATGTGGCCCGCCAGCAGCTCGAAAGCACCCCGCAGGACATCACCCAGCTACTCGACGTGTGGATCCGCCTGGATATCCTGGTCCCGGTGGCCAAGAGCCCGAACCGTTTCGAGCTCAACGCGCAGATCCACGACTTCCTCGCCTACCTGCGCCGCGAACACCGGCTGGGCCTGTGCCTGGAGATCGAAGCCTACTTGCGCCACCTGGAGCGCCTGGCCGGGCACATCCAGGATGCCTTCGACAACCGCGACAGCGACGACCTGGCACGCCAGCTGCGCCTGCTCGACATGCGTGTGCGCGATGTGCTGAAAAAGCTCGACAACGACGAGCAGGCACTGGTGGCCGTGGCCGAACGGGCCAAGACCAGCAACCGCCAGATTCCGCTGCGCCAGCGTTATGCCGAAGTGCTGGCCACCTGGGACGAATACGTCGAGCCGATGATCCAGCTGGTCAACGCCGACGGCGCCTTCGAGCAGGGTGTACGCAAGGTCGAGACCGTGCTGCTGAAACTGCTGGGCGAACAGGCGCGCCTGGGCCACCTGGTCGACGACGACATGCTGCTGCGCACCCACGCGCGCATTCTGGAAATGCAGACCAGCGCCCAGTTGACCCTGCGCCACGCCCGCGAACTGCTGCTGCCGCTGCGCGAAGAAGCCCGCCGCCACAACGCCGTGACCCGCGGCGCTGCACTGGCCCTGTCGGTGATCCGGCGCAAGGGCATCGATGCCGTGCCGCAGGCGGCCATGCCGATGTTCACCCGCCCGCAAAGCACCTTCCTTGGCAGTGCCAGCCAGGTCGAGGCCTACGTTTACGCACTGGCCCGCTTCGAGCCCAAACCGGCGCGCTTCCCCAAAGCCCACAAGACCCAGTCCGGCGCCCTGCCCCGTGCCCCGCGCACGGTCAAGGAAATGGCCGAACGCTGCGAACAGGCCCTGCCACTGCCCGACTTGATGGTCTGGCTGCTGGAGCAGGAGCCCGAAGGCGCCACCGACGAGCTGCTGTACTGGTTCTCGCGCCTGTCGCGGGAAAAGCGCTTCAAGCGCGAACGCCTCGACCGCCGCGAATACACCACTCAGGAACATTTGGTCAGCCTGCATTCGTTCGCCCTGACCTCCAGCCGCGAAGACGCCCCTAGCGCGCCTACCGAACCCAACGCGAGCCCAGCCCATGCATCTTGATCTTTCCGAACTGTCCCAGCTCGCGCCGATCTTCCGCGAGCTGTTCAAAGGCTTCCACGTCAGCCGGCGCGACCCTGAGCTGTACGCCCAGCTGTCGAACTTCCAGGACCAGTACCGCACCCTGTTCAAGGCCTTGGGCTTCGAACTGGTGTGCGATACCCGTGGTTTCTACTACTTCGTACCGGACATGACCGCCGCGCAGGTCAACAAGACCGCGCAGCGCCTGTCGCTGTTCACCTTCATCCTGGTCGAGCACCTTGCTGACCAGGGCCGCGACCCGATGGCCGTGCTCGATGGCGGCAGCATCGGGCGCGACGAACTGCCCTCGCTGCTGGACAAGTACCGCGACCTGTTCCTGCAGGCCGAAGTGCAGACCGTGGACGAGCTGGAAGAAAAAATCCTGCGGCGCATGACCCAACTCGGCTTCGCCCATGAGGAAGGCGGCATCTATCGCTTCCTGCCGCCCATGCATCGCTTCCTCGATGTGTGCCTTTCGGTGCAGCAGGACCGCGACCTGGCCGCCACCCTGCACAGCGCCCTGCCGCTGCCGACCCCGGTACTGGTCGAGGAAGAAAGCGCCGAAGAACTCAACCGTACCGACGACCCGCTCGACCTCACGCCTTTCCAGGGCGAGGAAAGCGAAGAGGACGCCTTGGCCCGGGCCATCCGCGAAGAGCAACAGGAGATTGACGCATGAGCCAGGAACGCTACGGCATCCGCCGCTTCGCATTGCTCAACACCGCCGGCTACAGCCTTGGCCTGTTCCCGCTGGAGCACCCGCTGTCGGTATACGGCGCCAACAACCTGGGTAAATCGGCTTCGATCAATGCCCTGCAGTTCCCGATCCTGGCACGTATGTCGGACATGAGTTTCGGCAAGTACAGCCTTGAGCAATCGCGCCGCTTCTACTTCGCCAGCGACACGTCGTACATTCTTTGCGAACTGAGCCTGCCCCACGGCACGCACGTGATTGGTGTGGTAGGGCGCGGCCCGGGTGGCGGTTTCGGCCACCAGTTCTTCGCCTACAAGGGCGAACTGGACCTGGCCCACTACCAGAAGAACGACACCTGCCTGCGTCAGAAAGAGCTGTTCACCAACCTTGAACGCCTGGGGATCAAGGCTTACGAACTGAAGCCGGACGAACTGCGCCGGCTGCTGGTGGGCGGACACACTTCGGTGCCGCTGGACCTGACCATGATCCCGCTGCGCTCCACCAGCGAGCAAAGCCTGAAAACCTTCCGCGCGCTGTTCATCAACCTGCTGCACATGCGTGAGATCACCGCCGCCAAGCTCAAGCAGCTGTTCCTCGACGCCTTCGAGCACAGCCTGCGCTCGGGCAGCGTCGACTACATCGCTGCGTGCGAGGAAGCCTTCCGCGACGTACGCCGCATGGAGCAGGACTACAACGCCCTGGTGGCTGCCGGCCCGTTGGTCGAGGCCCTGGCCGGTGGCGTGGCCCAGCGCGACATCCTGCGTGGCAAGCTGCACCGCATTTCGCCTGTGCTCGACACCCTGCTGGGCACCTGGCAGGAATACGCCATGGCGCGCAAGGAAGAGCTGGTCATCCAGTCCGAGCACTACCGTGGCGAGCAGGACCGCCTGCAGAACGACCAGCGTGGCGGCACCCAGGAGCTGATGCGCCTGGAGCGTGAAATTACCGGTATCCAGCGCTGGCTAGGCGAGCTGTCGGTGCTCAAGCACCGCTTTGCGCTGGTCGATGACGTCAAGGTACTGGAGCAGCAACTGCTGGCAGCCAAAGACGCCCACGACGAGCTGGCCGGCGCGCTGGCCCAGTCACGGCAGTTCAGTGCCGAAGACCTCGACGAGCGCGTACGCGACCTGGAAAAACGCCTGAAGCAGGTCAAGCAGCAGCTGGACCACGCTGACAACAACAGCTATGCCCGCCTGCGCGAAGAGTTCTCGCAGCAGGACGTCGACCGCCTGATGCGCCTGTTCAACGGCGCGCTGTTCAGCCTGCCGCTGGGCGACCGCGGCATCGAGCTGGACGACAGCGACCTGTGGGTAAAATCGCTGGAAGCGGTGCTGGACGGCTTCAAGGGCGAGCGCTTCGAGGCCCCGGGCCTGGCCATCGACCTGACCCACATCGACCCACCGGCCCTGCAGGCCCTGGCCGACCGCGCCGCCCTGCGCGACCAGAAAGAGCGCCTGGAAAAAGAACTCAAGCAGCTCAAGACCCAGCAGGCCGTGGCCGCCGACCGCTCCGCGTCCAAAGCGCAGACCGAAACCCTGTACCAGGAAGTGCTGGACGCGCAGAAGGCGCTGGAAGACTTCCGCCGTAGCCAAACCCTCACCGCCGAAGAACCCGAGAAGCTGGAACAGCTCTCGCAGCTGGAAGCGGCCCAGGACGAACTCAAGCGCTCCAGCGACGCCTTCACCGAGCGCGTCCAGCAGCTGTCAGCCAAGTTGCAACTGGTTGGCCGCCAGCTCGGCGACCTCGAGTCCAAGCAGCGCACCCTGGAAGACGCCCTGCGCCGTCGCCAGCTGCTGCCGGCCGACCTGCCCTACGGCACGCCATACATGGAAGCCATCGACGACTCGATGGACAACCTGCTGCCGCTGCTCAATGACTACCAGGACAGCTGGCAAAGCCTGCAGCGGGTGGACAACCAGATCGAGGCGCTGTACGCCCAGGTGCGCCTCAAAGGCGTGGCCAAGTTCGACAGCGAAGACGACATGGAACGCCGCCTGCAACTGCTGGTGAACGCCTACGCGCACCGTACCGACGAAGCCCTGACCTTGGCCAAGGCACGCCGCGCTGCGGTCACCGACATCGCCCGAACCCTGCGCAACATCCGCAGCGACTACGACAGCCTTGAGCACCAGCTGGCCCTGTTCAACCGCGAGATCAACAAGCGCCAGGTGTCCAACCTGGAAAGCTTCCGTGTGGTACTGGCGCCGAACAAGGAAGCGCTCAAGCACATCGACCAGATTATCCACAGTGCCGGCCAGTACGAAGAAGGCGAAACCCTGTCGGTCTTCGACCTGACCCAGAGTGCAGACCAGGACAACAAGAACGAAGAGGCCAAGGAGTACCTGGCACGGCTGGTGGCGGCCAACCACAACCAGCTGGGCCTGAAGGACCTGTTCGAACTGGCGTTCGAGATCACCAAGGTCAATGGCCAGCCGATCATCCACGCCGACATCGACGGTGCGGCGTCCAACGGCACCACCATGACCATCAAGGCGCTGACCAACATGTACCTGTTGCTGCACCTGATGGACCGTGACCTGGCCGGGCGCATTCGCCTGCCGTACTACCTGGACGAAGCGGCAGACATCGACGAACGCAACCAGGCGGCACTGCTGGAGACCAGCCAGCAACTGGGCTTCGTACCGATCCTGGCGAGTGTGAAACCACAGGTCTCGGCGCACGTTGCGATCGACCTGGAAGGTGGCAGCGGGCCGAACGGCATCTACATCGACGAGGCGGACTGGAAGTTCATCAGCCGGCTGGATGAAGTGAAGGCGGTTGTGCGTGAGGATCAGGCCGAGGAGCTGGCCTGAGATAGCCGGGGCCGCGTTGCGGCCCATTCGCGGGTAAACCCGCTCCTACGGCGGCCTGTGTCCAGTCACCGATGCGTACGACGGCCTGCGCCCAACCACCGATGCGTGTGTAGGAGCGGGTTTACCCGCGAATACGGTGGCGACGGCAACGGTGAACGGCGGGTGGAAATTGGTCAGCAGGCCCGGCCCTTTCGCGGGTGGACCCGCGCCTACGACGGCCCGCGCCCAACCACCGATGCGTATGTAGGAGCGGGCTATCAATGAGCCCAAGGCAGGATCGGAATGGCAGTCACCGCATTCTGCGGGCTGCCTTCGATCATGCGGTCGCTGTACACCAGGTACACCAGCGTGTTGCGCTTCTTGTCGAGAAAGCGCACCACCTGCATGGTCTTGAACACCAGCGAGGTGCGTTCCTTGAACACTTCCTCGCCATCTTTGAGCTCACCCTTGAAGTTGATCGGCCCGACCTGACGACAGGCAATCGATGCCTCCGCCCGGTCCTCGGCCAGCCCCAAGCCCCCCTTCACGCCGCCCGTCTTGGCACGTGACAGGTAGCACGTCACGCCCTCAACCTTAGGGTCATCGAACGCCTCGACCACAATGCGGTCGTTCGGCCCGAGGAACTTGAACACGGTGGACACCTGGCCGACCTCTTCGGCGCCAGCCAACAACGGCAGCACGCACGCAGCCACCGCGATTACGCTCTTCAGCAGGCTCATACCAGCACCAGGTTGTCGCGGTGTACAAGTTCCGGCTCGGCGCTGTAGCCAAGGATCGACTCGATGGCTTCGGACGACTGACCAATGATCTTCTGCGCCTCCAGGGCGCTGTAGTTGGCCAGGCCGCGAGCCACTTCAACACCGTCCGGGCCGACGCACACCACCATCTCGCCACGACGGAAGCTGCCCTGCACAGTCTTCACGCCAACCGGCAGCAAGCTCTTGTTGGCCTGACGCAGCGCTTGCACGGCACCAGCATCCAGCACCAGGGTGCCACGGGTTTGCAGATGACCGGCCAACCACTGCTTGCGCGCCGCGAGCATGCCGCGCTCAGGGGACAGCAAGGTGCCCAGGCGCTCGCCCGCCTTCAGACGGTCCAGCACACGCTCGATGCGGCCACCGATAATGATGGTGTGGGCACCGGAACGGGCAGCCAGGCGCGCCGCACGCAGCTTGGTCTGCATGCCGCCACGGCCCAGGGCACCACCGGTACCACCGGCCACGGCATCCAGCGAGGGATCGTCGGCACGGGCTTCGTAGATCAACTGCGCCTCGGGGTTGTTGCGCGGGTCGGCATCGAACATACCATCGCGGTCGGTGAGGATCACCAGCAGGTCGGCCTCGACCAGGTTGGCCACCAGCGCCGCCAGGGTGTCGTTGTCGCCAAAGCGGATCTCGTCGGTGACCACGGTGTCGTTTTCGTTGATCACCGGCACCACACCCAGATCGACCAAGGTGCGCAGGGTGCTGCGGGCATTCAGGTAACGCTTGCGGTCGGACAGGTCGTCATGGGTCAGCAGGATTTGCGCGGTGTGCTTCCCGTGCTCCCCGAAGCTCGACTCCCAGGCCTGCACCAGGCGCATCTGGCCGAGCGAGGCAGCCGCCTGCAGCTCGTTCATCGCACTCGGTCGCTTGGTCCAGCCCAGCTGGCTCATGCCGGCAGCCACGGCCCCGGAGGAGACCAGTACCAACTCCACGCCTGCCTCACGCAGCGCGACCATCTGCTCGACCCAAACGGCCATTGCACCGCGGTCGAGGCCCTTGCCATCGGCGGTCAGCAGAGCACTGCCAATCTTAACGACCCAGCGCTTGGCGCCCGTCACCTTGCTTCGCATCTTCTTCCAACCTATGTCGAATCTGTAGATACCGTGGATACAAAAACGCCGCTCCAGAGAGCGGCGTTTAGTGTACTGCAACCGATCAGTCGCGCACGTAAATGATTTCCGGACCGTCTTCGTCGTCCTCGAAATCATCGTCCCAACCGTCATCGTCGCCAATGTCGTGCACGCTCTTGACGCCGGTACGGCGCAGGGTACGGGCGTCGTCCAGGGCCTGCAGCTGGGCACGGGCTTCGTCTTCGATACGCTGGTCGAGGTCGGCCAGCTCTTCGGCGTAGGCCGGGTCGTTGGCCAGGCGGTCGGCGCGGTCTTCAAGGTAGCGCATCAGGTCGTGGCTGAGCTTGTCGGTGCCCTGCTTGGAAATAGCCGAGATCACGTAGACCGGGCCTTCCCACTCCAGACGATCGATCACTTCCTGCACACGCTCGTCACGCTCGTCGTCCATGACCATATCGGCCTTGTTCAGCACCAGCCAGCGCTCACGCTCGGCCAGCGACGGGCTGAAGCGGGTCAGCTCGTTGACGATGACTTCGGCGGCATCGGCCGGGCTGCTTTCGTCCAGCGGCGCGATGTCCACCAGGTGCAGCAGCACGCGAGTACGCGCCAGGTGCTTGAGGAAGCGAATACCCAGACCGGCACCTTCAGAGGCGCCTTCGATCAGGCCGGGGATGTCGGCGATGACGAAGCTCTTCCAGCGGTCGACGCTGACCACGCCCAGGTTTGGCACCAGGGTAGTGAACGGGTAGTCGGCGACTTTCGGCTTGGCGGCCGAGACCGAACGGATGAAGGTACTCTTGCCAGCGTTCGGCAAGCCCAGCAGGCCGACGTCGGCCAACACCTTCATTTCCATCTTCAGGTCACGCTGCTCACCCGGTTTGCCTGGGGTGGTCTGGCGCGGTGCACGGTTGGTGCTCGACTTGAAACGGGTGTTGCCCAGCCCGTGCCAGCCACCTTGCGCGACCATCAGCTTCTGGCCGGGGGTAACCAGGTCACCGATCACTTCCTGTGTGGAAGCATCGATCACGGTGGTGCCGACCGGCACGCGCAGGAACAGGTCTTCACCCTTCTTGCCGGTGCAGTCGGTGCTACCGCCGTTGGAGCCACGCTGGGCTTCATGGTGACGGGTGTAGCGGTAGTCGACCAGGGTGTTCAGGTTTTCGTCGGCAATCATGTACACCGAGCCACCGTCACCGCCGTCACCGCCGTTAGGGCCGCCGTTCTCGATGAACTTCTCGCGACGGAAGCTCATGCAACCGTTGCCACCGTCACCGGCCTTGACCCGAATGGATACTTCGTCAACAAACTTCATTAAAACCGCCTCTCGTCGGTAGACGAGCTGAATGACTCAAAAACATGAGGCTCTTGCAAAAATGAGCGCGGCGGCCCCGTACGACCGTAGAAACCAACGCCGGCAACCCAGACAAACAGCTTTGCAAGAGGCTCACCACAAACGAAAAAGCCCCGTCGCATGACGGGGCTTCTGGAGCGACGTCGCGATTAAGCGGCGACGATGCTCACGTAACGGCGCATGAACTCGCCTTTCTTCTCGAACTTGATCACGCCTTCGATCTTGGCGAACAAGGTGTGGTCCTTGCCCATGCCAACGCCGTAGCCAGCGTGGAATTCGGTACCGCGCTGACGGACGATGATGTTGCCTGGCTTGATAACCTGGCCGCCATACATCTTCACGCCAAGGCGTTTAGATTCTGAGTCGCGACCGTTACGAGTACTACCACCAGCCTTCTTGTGAGCCATGGTTCAATTCTCCAAATAAATTCAGGGGATCTAGGGGATTAAGCCTGGATGCCGGTGATTTTGATCTCGGTGAACCACTGGCGGTGGCCCATACGCTTCATGTGGTGCTTACGACGACGGAACTTGATGATGCGAACCTTGTCGTGGCGGCCTTGCGAAACGACTTCGGCCACTACTTTAGCGCCAGCAACAACTGGAGCACCGATGGTGACTTCTTCACCGTTGGCGACCAGCAGAACGCGATCGAAGGTCACGGATTCGCCAGTGGCGACTTCCAGTTTTTCGATCTTGAGGAATTCACCTTCAGCGACTTTGTACTGCTTGCCGCCGGTAACGATTACTGCGTAAGACATGGTATTTCTCCGATAATCCTGCTCACCCAGCGCTTTATATGATGAGTATTGGCTGGCATGGCTGCACAGGGCTGGAACGGCCCGGCGCAATTGCGTAAGGCAGGTGCTGCCCAGGAAGTTAGGGTGCGCGATTGTACGCAACCGCGGTTTTGCTTGCAAGTGCCGCCCCCGGCCAGCGGGCACCGCGCCTTGACACACCGGGACCTGCGACCTAGCATGCCGCGCAACCTCACTGGAGCAGCCGATGCAACCCCAAACCTTCTACCGCGCGGTGGCTGATGATTTCAGCGCCGTCGACGAGATCATCAAGAAGCAGCTGACCTCGCGCGTGCCGCTGGTATCGAAGATCGGCGACTATATCACGTCCGCCGGTGGCAAGCGCCTGCGTCCCCTGCTGGTACTGCTGTGTGGCAAGGCCCTGGGCCGCGAAGGCGACGACCTGCGCCTGCTGGCCGCCACCATCGAGTTCCTGCACACCGCCACCCTGCTGCACGACGACGTGGTCGACATGTCCGGCATGCGCCGTGGCCGCTCTACCGCCAATGCCCTGTGGGGCAACGCGCCGAGCGTGCTGGTGGGCGACTTCCTTTATTCGCGCTCGTTCGAAATGATGGTCGAACTGGGCTCGATGCCGGTCATGCAGATTCTGTCCAAGGCCACCCGGGTGATTGCCGAAGGTGAAGTGCTGCAACTGTCGCGCGTACGCGACGCCAGCACCACCGAGGAAGTCTACATGGAGGTCATTCGCGGCAAGACGGCGATGCTGTTCGAAGCGTCTACCCACAGTGCTGCGGCACTGGCCCAGGCCACCGACGAGCAGCGCGAAGCCCTGCGTACCTTTGGCGACCATCTGGGCGTGGCCTTCCAACTGGTCGACGACCTGCTGGACTACAAGGGTGACTCGCAGACCCTGGGCAAGAACGTCGGTGACGACCTGGCCGAGGGCAAACCTACCCTGCCACTGATCTACACCATGCGCGAAGGCACTGCCGAGCAGGCGGCGCTGGTACGCCAGGCGATCCAGAAGGGCGGCCTGGAAGATCTGGAACAGATTCGCGTCGCGGTCGAAGAGTCGGGCGCGCTGCAGTACACCGCCGAGCTGGCGCGCGATTACGTGAAGCGTGCCATCGCCTGCCTCGAAGTGCTGCCTGCCAGTGAATACCGGGATGCGCTGGTTGAACTGAGCGAGTTTGCGGTCGCGCGTACGCACTGACAGACCGAGTCGCCTTCATTCGCGGGCAAGCCCGCTCCTACACCATTTGTGGGAGCCGGCTTGCCCGCGATGCTTTTTGTCCGGACATAATCACTTCCGGGAAATTACCTTTTACAATGTGGGCTTTTAACCGCCCGTCTGTTTGTTTGAGGAACCGAAGTGAGCACTCTGCCACCCTGCCCAAAATGCAATTCCGAATACACCTATGAGGATGGCACTCAGCTGATCTGCCCTGAATGCGCCCACGAGTGGTCGGCCGGCGGCGATGCCGAGGCGGCCAGTGACGAGGTGGTGAAAAAGGATTCGGTCGGCAACATCCTGCAAGACGGTGACACCGTCACCGTGATCAAGGACCTCAAGGTCAAGGGTTCGTCCCTGGTGGTCAAGGTTGGCACCAAGGTCAAGAACATCCGCCTGTGCGACGGCGACCACGACATCGACTGCAAAATCGACGGCATCGGTGCCATGAAACTGAAGTCCGAGTTCGTCCGCAAAGTCTGATTACACAAAAATCCGGCAATTGGCGCTTGCCATTTACGTAATAAGAATTATTCTCATTGGAATTGCTGTCCAAGGAGAATTGCCATGACTTATCTGATCGACGCCTGGCTGGAACGCCCTCACCCCTACCTGCGCATTCTTCATCGGGAAACCGGCGAAGTGTGCGCGGTGCTTGAAGAAGAAGCCCTCGACGAACTGCGTGACCAGGGTGACCTGGACATGAGCGGGCTGAATTCGAGTGAGCCGGGGGTGCTCAAGGAACTGGTACGGAATCTGTTTCTGTTCTGCTATGCGCGGGCATTGCGCCCTGGGGGGACAGACTGGAATTGAGGCCGGCAGGGCCGGCCTCTAGGGCATTACAGAACGTCGAGCAGCTCGACGTCGAACACCAGTACGCTGTGCGGCGGGATGCTGCCAACGCCTTGGGCGCCGTAAGCCAGCTCGCTTGGCACGTACAGGCGCCATTTGCTGCCAGCGTTCATCAGCTGCAGGGCTTCGGTCCAGCCAGCGATCACGCCGCCGACCGGGAATTCAGCCGGCTGGCCACGCTCGTAGGAGCTGTCGAACACGGTGCCGTCGATCAGGGTGCCGTGGTAGTGCGTACGCACGTTGTCTTCGCGGGTCGGCTTGGCGCCTTCGCCAGCGGTCAGCACTTCGAACTGCAGGCCCGAAGCCAGCGTGGTGATGCCTTCACGCTTGGCGTTCTCGACCAGGAACTCCTTGCCAGCAGCAGCGGCGGCTTCGGCCTTGGCTGCAGCTTCGGCTTGCATCACCTCACGGATGACCTTGAAGCTGGCCGACAGGTCGGCTTCGCTGACGCGGCTGTCGGCACCGTTGAAGGCGTCGGTCAGGCCGGCCAGGATGGCTTCCAGGCTAACGCCTGGTGGCGGGTTGTCGCGCAGCTGGCCGCCCAGCTGACGGCCGATACCGTAGCTGACGCGCGTTTCGTCGGTAGACAGGTTGAGTTCGGACATTGTCGTGCTCCACTGCAGGGCGCAATGCAGCCGCGCCCTTGATAAAAAGGGCGAGCAGCCTAGCACACTGGGGCGCTGCGAGCAGCTACCAGGCCGAACGCTGGGAAATCGGCACCTTCAGGTCTTCTTCCGGGTGCGTACCCATGCCGCACATTTCGTCCTGCACCGACCAGTGCACCAGGTTCATCGAGACCATGGGGATGGTTAGCAGCAACTTGCGCGCATCCTCCACCGAGTGCACGCGCAAGCGTTCACCGCGGGTATCGGACAGGGGGTGAGCATGGCCTTTGACCCGGGCCTCGAGCAGGTAGTCACCGCCCTCGATGGCGATCAGGTTCAGTTCTTCGACATGGCCAGCCCTGGCCTCGGTATTGAGCTGATGCAGGTTCATGAGAGCACCTCGCAATAGGAACCACGCATGAGAGCTCATTTTTTGTACAGGAAGGGAGAATGCGCAAGGCATGACTGACGCCACTCGTCAGTTGAGCCTCGATCTCTGTGGGAGCGGGCGTGCCCGCGAAGCAGGCCACGCGGTGGCTGGCACCGGCTTTGCCGGTGTTCGCGGGCATGCCCGCCCCCCCAGGAATTGCAGTGAGGCCTGGCGGGACTCAGTGCTTGGTCAGCTTGTCCAGGTAGCCCATGCAGAACGCCGAGACCACGAAGGTCATGTGGATGATCACGTACCACATCAGGTAATCGGTGGAGATGTTCTGCGCATCCATGAACACCCGCAGCAGGTGAATGGACGAAATCGCCACGATCGACGCGGCAACCTTCATCTTCAGCGACGAGGAGTCCATCTTGCCCAGCCAGTTGAGCTTTTCCTTGCTTTCATCGATGTCCAGCTGCGAGACGAAGTTCTCGTAACCGGAAATCATCACCATCACCAGCAGGCCACCGACCAGCGACATGTCAATCAGCGACAGGATCACCAGGATCAGGTCGGCTTCGCTGAGGGCAAAGACGTTGGGCAGGACGTGGACCACTTCCTGGAAGAATTTCAGCGCCAGGGCCAGCAGGCCGAGGGACAAGCCGAAGTAGATCGGTGCGAGCAGCCAGCGCGAGGCATACATCGCGTTTTCGAGGATACGTTCCATGAAGTTCAGGACTCATCAGGTGACTAAAAAAGCGACGGCGAGTATAGCCAGCCACCTGTTACAGCAAAAGCCCGGGGCTGCTCCGCAGCCTGAACGCGACACAAGGCCACACTCTCACAGCAAGGCGATGCTGTACCTGTGGGAGCGGCCTTGTGTCGCGATGGGCCGCAAAGCGGCCCCGGCATTCTTCAGGTCTCAGGATGAAACTGGTAATCCCCCAGGTTGCGACACCGCTCACCATTGATCCGCCGCAACTGCGCCTGCAAATGCAAACACCAGATCTGCGGGTCCTCGGCCACCTGGTACCCATGCAGGGTCAGGCTGTCGACAATGGCATTGAGCACCGATTCGGCCACCAGTGGCCCATGGAACGGGCCCTGCGCCTTGATCGCGGAGGGTTGTTCACCGGCCATGCCGGCGGCGAACAGCAACGTCCACATGCCGTTGTCACCGGCCAGCGGGCGGATGCTGCATTCGATACGGGTCACCAGGCCCAGGCACTGGCGTGTGAGGCTGAGGTTGCGCATGGCCGCGTCCCCTCCAATGAGCCTTGTTCAGCCCGAAACCCTCAGGCTGTTTCCATCCTGAACGCTGTACCGTCCTTAAGTTCCAGCATAGAGGAACAGTACAGAAAGTTGGAAAACTGGCGCTGAACGGTAGCACATCGCCGCCAGCGCCAGTTTATTGACTCAGGCCGGTTTGGCCTGGGCAATCACCTCTTCCAGGCGTTCCTTTTCTGCCTTCTCGATGTCTTCCTCGCTGATCATCTCGGCAATTTCACGCAGGCGTTCCACCACCCGAGCATTGACGCTGCCCTCGGTGAACAGCCCCTTGTCGTCGAGTACCCCGGCCTCCTCGCCCACCAGCAGGCTCAGCGCCTCATCAGCCTGGCTGACCGCGTAGACGTGGAACATGCCGTTCTCCACCGCCTGCAACACGCGCTCGTCAAGCATCAGGGTGGCGACGTTGGCACGCGGAATGATCACCCCCTGCTCGCCGGTCAGGCCACGCGCCTCGCAGAGGCGGAAGAAGCCCTCGATCTTCTCGTTCACCCCACCCACCGCCTGCACTTCACCGAACTGGTTGATGGAACCTGTGATGGCGAAGCACTGCTTGAGCGGCGTGCGCGACAAGGCCGAGATCAGCGTGCAGGCTTCGCCCAGCGAGGCGCTGTCGCCGTCCACGTAGCCGTAGGACTGCTCCAGGGCGATGCTCGCGGAGATCGCCAGCGGGAACTCCTGGGCATAGCGGCTGCCCAGGTAACCGGTGAGGATCATCACCCCTTTGGAGTGGATCGGCTGGCCAAGGTTGACCTCACGCTCGATATCGACAATACCGCTGCCGCCGGGGTAGACGGTGGCCGAAATACGCGCGGGCATGCCGAACGCCGAGTCACCCACTTCCAGCACGGTCAGGCCGTTGCACTTGCCGATGGCCGCGCCTTCTGTGTCGATCAGGATGATGCCGGCGAGCATGTCGTCCAGCACCCGTTGCGACACACGGCCGGTACGGGTGGCCTTGGCCTTGAGCGCACGCTCGATGTGGCCTGCGTCGGTCATTTCGTCACTGGCCAGCTGGCGAATGAAATCAGCCTCGCTGACCAGCTGGAACAGGTCGCCGATACGCGCCGACAGGCGTGACTGGTTTTCAGCCAGACGCGCACTGTAGGTGGCCAGACGCGCCACCGCGTCACTGGTCAGCGGCGCCATGCCCTCTTCGTTGGTGCGGGTGCGCAACAGCTGGGCGAACTGCTCCAGGTTCTCGTCGACCATCGGCATGTCTTCATCGAAGTCCACCAGCACGCGGAACATCTCCTGGAAGTCCGGGTCGTGGTCCTGCAGCGCGTAGTACAGCTGGCGCGAGCCGATGATCACCAGTTTGACGTTCAGCGGAATCACCTGCGGCTGCAGGCTGACAGTGGCAACACGGCCCAGCTCACCGATTGGCGACTCCATCTTCAGCTTGCGCGACTGCAGCGCACGCTTGAGCGCGTCCCATACGAACGGCTCGCCCAGCATTTTCTCGGCTTCCAGAATCAGGAAGCCGCCGTTGGCCCGGTGCAGCGCGCCTGGGCGCAGTTGGCGATAGGAGGTATACAGCGCACCTTGGTCGGTGCTGTATTCGATACGGCCAAACAAATTGTCGTAGGTCGGGTGCGGCTCGAACACCACCGGCGCACCACCGTCAGCGTGATGGCCCACCACCAGGCTGGGCGCGTACTGCTCTTCGAGCAGCTTGCGGGCCACGGCGTCGGACTTGCTGTCATCGACCAGTTGCTCGACCAACGTACGCAACAGGTTCAATTGCACCGATTGCAAGTAGGCGCACACCGCCGCGTTTTCGGCGTACTTTTCCGACAGCG
The DNA here is from genome assembly GCF_019691255.1 of Pseudomonas sp. USTB-Z. NCBI lineage: Bacteria > Pseudomonadati > Pseudomonadota > Gammaproteobacteria > Pseudomonadales > Pseudomonadaceae > Pseudomonas > Pseudomonas sp. USTB-Z. Next base: position 75,066 of record NZ_JAECZP010000010.1, on the reverse strand, counting down.
GCGCCAGCAACGGCTGCAGTGCCAGGGTGATGGTTTCTTCGTTGAGCTGGCGCAGCTGGTTGTTCGACTCGCGCTTCCATTGCGGCAGGCTGGCCAGCTCTTCGTTGAGGCGCTCCTCAAGCAGGGCAATGTCCTCGTGGAACTGCTCGCGCACCTCCTCCGGCAATTGGGCAAATTCAGCTTCATCCAGCGCCTTGCCATCAGCCATCGGCGTGAAGGCGACGTTGCTGGCATCGCGGTACAAGGCCACGTCCTTTTCCAGCGACGCGCGCTCGATCACATCCAGAGCACGGTCATAACGCTGGTTGAAAGCGCGGTCGATGGCGCCCTTCTTCTGCTGGTAGGACGGGTGTTCGAACACCGCCGGGAACGTCGACAGCAGGTTGTCGATCAATCCGCCCATGTCGCTGATGAACTCGGCGGCGCTTCCGGACGGCAGCTCCAGTGCACGTGGTTCACGGGTGTCGTCGAAGTGGTTGACGTAGACCCAGTCGGCCGGGGTCTGCTGGCGCTTGCCCTCGGCCTTGAGGTAGCGCTTGACGAACGAGAAGCGCCCGGTGCCGGGCTCGCCCATCACATACACATTGTAACCAGGACGCGGCATGGCCACGCCAAACTGCAGGGCCTCGACAGCACGTTCCTGGCCCAGAACTCCGCGAAACGGCTCCAGATCGTCGGTATGGGTGAAAGCAAACTGCTCGGGGGAGAAACGCCGGGTCAGGGCTTCAGGCGCAAGACGCAGGCGCGCAGCGACAGGATCGGGCATTGGGTTTCCTTACTTCGGCGGGCAGATACGCAGCATTCTGGCGCTGCCCGCGCGCGCCTTGCAAGGCTCCACGGGACTTTATGTCGCAGCCGGTGCAGTCCTGTGACAGCAAATTTTTCGCAATCAACAACGCAACCTTTAGATCGTGCCTAAACTCCAAGCTGCGCGGGTGGGTGAAAAGCTTTCCCGACCTGGCAACCGAGTTGCCAGAAACCCTGACCCTTGGTTAAGACAAAGAGAACAAATGCTATGAAACGGATTCTTCTGGGTACTCTGTTCACCGTGGTCTCGCTGAACGCCATGGCCGAAGCGCCTGGCGGCCCGAACTGCGGCTGGGGCAACATGCTGTTCGAAGGCCAGCGCGGCACGCCGGCACACTTCCTGGCTTCTACCACCAACGGCACCTCCGGTAACGCCACCTTCGGCATGACCTCCGGCACCAACGGCTGCTCGACCAAGGCTTCGCTGACCTACGGCGGCAAGTCCTGGTTCGCCATGAACGGCATGATGAACGAGCTTTCCGAAGACATGGCCATGGGCCAGGGCGAAGCACTGACCACCTATGCCGTCGTTCTCGGCGTAGCACCGGAGGACCGCAGCTACTTCAACTCGGTCACCCACCAGCACTTCAACCAGATCTTCAGCAGCGCCGACGTCACTGCCGAAACTGTCCACAGCAACACCCTGGCCGTTCTGAAGAGCGACCCCCGTCTGGCCAAATACGCTACCGAGGCCTAAGCACAGCTGCTCCCGCCCCAACCGGGGCGGGTTTCGCCTTTTTCGGCATCGTCAAGAAGTAGTTGCCCGATATGCTCAAACGCCTCGCTGCCCTGGCACTGTGTGCCTGCGCCCCTGTTCATGCCGCCCCCCTGCTGGATCCAGGCCGTCTCCAGCAATTGGCCAATACCCCTTACTGGCTCGCCATTGGACATTACGAAACCGCCAAGCTCGGCGGCTGGCGCAGCTATGTGGATGATGATGCGTTCTTCCTCGCCGAAGATGGCGCGCACCATCCGGACCAGGAACTCAAGGCTACGGTCGATGCGCTGTATGCCCCGGCCAGTCTCGGTGACAAGCACGCCCAGTGCGTATTCCCCGCGCGCACCCGCTGGCTGCGCGAACAGCTCGACCTGCAAGACTTGCCACAACCGGACTGCCAGGAATTCAAGACCTGGTACCAGTCGATCGACCCGCACAGCGCCGCGTTGATCTTCCCGGCAGCCTACCTGAACAGCCCATCGTCGATGTTCGGGCACACCCTGCTGCGCATCGACCAGTCCAACACCCGCAGCGACGACACCACGCTGCTGAGCTACGCCATCAACTTCGGTGCCTATATCGAAGGCAGCGACAACAGCATCCTGTACGCCTGGAAAGGCCTGATGGGTGGCTACCCGGGGCTGTTCGCGCTGATGCCCTACCAGGAAAAACTGTCCGAATACCGCAGCCTGGAAAACCGCGACCTGTGGGAATACCAGCTGGACCTGACCCCCGAAGAAACCGGACGTATGGTCGAGCATGTGTGGGAGCTGAAGCAGATCCAGTTCGACTACTTCTTCTTCGACGAAAACTGCTCGTATCGCCTGCTGGAGCTGCTGCAAGTGGCCCGGCCAAGCCTAGACCTGACGTCTCAGTTCCCGCTGACCGCCATTCCCACCGACACGGTGAAAGCCGTGAAGCAGTCCGGCCTGGTCGCCAGCGAAACCTACCGCCCCTCTCGCGAACGTGAATTGCTGGCCAGGGCCGAGCCACTCGACCCCAACGAAAAGCGCCAGGTGCTGGCTGTAAGCGCCGACACTGCGCAATTGCAAAGCCCTGAATTCCAGGCCCTGCCTCGCGAACGCCAAGCGTTGGTGCAAGATGCCGCGTATCGCCTTGAGCGGTATCGGGCCAATGGCCAGGAACGCGACCCAGGGCAGGCCAAACGCAGCTTCGAGTTGCTGCGGGCGATCAACGGCAACCCGCCGCCGCCCCTGCAGATCGAGCGCCCCGGCCTGCCCGAGGATGGCCATGACTCGCGCACCTGGCAACTGGGCGTGGGCACCCGTGAAGACCGCGCCTACGCCGAATATGGCCTGCGCATGGCCTACCACGACCTGAATGACAACGCCTATGGCTTCCCGCTGGGCGCACAGATCGAAATCCTGCAATTGAAGCTGCGCCAGTACGAAGGCAACGATTGGCAGGTGCAGCGCCTGGACCTGGCCACCATCCGTTCACTGACACCCCGTAACGAGCTGCTCAAGCCTTGGTCATGGCAAGTGGCTGGGGGGCTGGAGCGGGTGCCGGGCAAGCATGATGACGAAGTGCTGGTGAGCCATGTGAATGGTGGCGCTGGCGGCACCTGGCAGCTGGCCGACGGTTTGCTGGGATTTGCCTTGGGCACGGTGCGGGTCGAGCATCACAACGACTTCGCTCAGTTCATTGCCCCGGCGGCTGGCTTCAATGGCGGGCTGCTGTGGCGCAATGGGCTGGGCAACATGACGCTGGAGGCCAAGGGCGATTACTTCACCAACGGCGAAGTGCGACGCAGTGTAAGCCTGAACCAGCAGTGGGAAATCAGCCAGAACCTTGGTCTTCGGTTGAGCGCCTCGCGTGAGTTCAGCCACCTGGCCACGGCACAGAACGAGGTGATGCTCGAGCTGAAGTGGTATCACTACTGACGTGAATTGTGGGAGCCATCCGACTCTTTGACACTGTTTTGACACCTACCCGACAAACCGCCACCTAGACTTCCCATCATCAACTGGAGGGCTTTGTGGCTATGTCGCGGTACTGGTTCGGCGTGTGCATTGCGGTGTTGCTGTCAGGTTGCGAAACCACCCACGAGCAGATGGTCAACCACGGTTACCCGCCCGCCTATGCGGATGGCTTCCAGGACGGCTGCAGCAGTGGCCGCCAGGCGGCCGGGCTGATGGTGGGCAACTTTCGCAAAAACGTACCGCGCTACCTGCACGAGCGTCAGTACGAAACCGGCTGGGACGATGGCTTCCGCCAGTGTCACGCCATGCAGAACAGCGAAGAACAGCGCCAATACCACGAGCGCTTCTGGGACCAGCGCGACCGCGAGTGGGAGCAGGAAAAGGACCGCGGCGCTGCCAAGGCCTATCGCCACAATTGAGTCGCAAACGGACATTCCTTTAAACCGGCGGCCTGCCATGATGGTCTCATGCACAAGGAGGCCCTACATGAGCCGAGCATTCGTCAACGAAGACCAAGCCGCCGACCAGGCCGACCAGCCGGTCGAGCGGCGCATCAGCGAACAGCCCAACTATGTGACGGGCAGCGGCCTGCGCCAGCTGCAGACGCGGGTGGCCGAGCTGAATGCCTTGCGCAGCGAACTGCAGGCGCAGGGCGAACAGGGCGACAAGCAACGGCTGGCCGATACCGAGCGGGATCTGCGCTACTTCAGCGCGCGGGTGCAAAGCGCCCAGGTGGTACCGGCGGCGACTTCGCATAGCAAGGTACAGATTGGTAGCCGGGTGCGGTTTGTCGACGCGCATGACCAGGAGCAGGTGGTGCGGCTGGTAGGCGAGGATGAGGCGGATGCCGGGCACGGGTTGATCAACTGGGGTTCGCCACTGGGGCGGGCTTTGCTCGGGGCTGGGCCGGGGGATGAGGTGGTCTGGCGGCGGCCGGTGGGGGAACAGGTGATAGAGGTGGTTGAGATTCTGGGCGAGGGTTGAGGGCCCTGGGGCTGCTTTGCAGCCCATCGCGACGCAAGGCCGCTCCCACAGGGCCTTGACTGCCTGGTTGTCCAACTTCTCGGGTGCAGTCCAGCCTGTGGAAGCAACTGTCTTGCTCAATTTCTAAAAGCTGGCGCCATCCCTGTGGGAGCGGCCTTGCGTCGCGATGGGCCGCAAAGCGGCCCCTACGGCCTCAGATCAGACCACGCCCTGAGCCAGCATCGCATCGGCCACTTTCACGAAGCCCGCGATGTTCGCCCCCTTGACGTAGTTGATCCGGCCATCCGCCTCTTCACCGTAGTGCACGCATGCATGGTGAATAGACTGCATGATGTTGTGCAGCTTGCTGTCCACTTCACCGGCCGTCCACAGCAGGCGCATGGCGTTCTGCGACATTTCCAGGCCCGACACGGCTACGCCGCCCGCATTGGAGGCCTTGCCCGGGGCGTACAGAATGCCGGCGTCCAGGAAGATATCCACAGCCTCGAGGGTAGTCGGCATGTTGGCGCCTTCGGCCACACAGATACAGCCGTTACGCAGCAAGGTGCGGGCATCTTCGGCGCCCAGCTCGTTCTGCGTGGCGCATGGCAGGGCGATGTCGCACGGCAGGCTCCACGGGGTCTGGCCCTTGCGGAACTCCAGGCCGAATTGCCCGGCCAGCTCGCTGATACGTCCACGCTTGACGTTTTTCAGCTCCATCAAGGCATCCCACTGAGCGTCGGTCAGCCCGGCTTCTGCATACAAGGTACCTTCAGAGTCAGACAGCGAGATCACCTTGCCGCCCAGGTCCATGACCTTACGCGCAGCATACTGGGCGACGTTGCCCGAACCAGACACCGCCACGCGGCGGCCGTCGATACGCTTGTCCTGACGCTTGAGCATTTCTTCGGCGAAGTAAACGCAGCCATAGCCGGTGGCTTCCGGGCGGATCAGGCTGCCGCCATAGGTCATGCCCTTGCCGGTCAACACCGAGGTGAACTGGTTGGCCAGGCGCTTGTACTGGCCGAACATGAAGCCGATTTCGCGGGCACCCACGCCGATGTCACCGGCCGGTACGTCGCAGTCAGCGCCAATGTGGCGATACAGCTCGCTCATGAACGCCTGGCAGAAGCGCATCACTTCGGCGTCGCTCTTGCCTTTCGGGTCAAAGTCCGAGCCGCCCTTGCCGCCGCCCATGGGCAGCGAGGTCAGCGAGTTCTTGAACACCTGCTCGAACGCCAGGAACTTCAGCACGCTGAGGTTCACCGAGGGGTGGAAGCGCAGCCCGCCCTTGTACGGGCCAATGGCACTGCTCATCTGAATGCGGTAACCGCGGTTGACCTGCACCTTGCCCTGGTCGTCGACCCAGGAGACGCGGAACAGTACGGCGCGCTCGGGCTCGACCATGCGCTCGAGGATGCCGGACTGCAGGTAGTGGGGGTTGGCTTCAAGGAATGGCCACAGGGTGCGCAGCACCTCTTCCACCGCCTGGTGGAATTCCGGCTGGCCTGGGTCACGCTGCTTTAGGCGTGCAAGGAAATTGTCGACAGATTCGATCATGGTAGACATCTCACCAAGAGGATTGGACTTATTGGTTTTTTTCAGAAATGTACCAAGAAGCAATCGCACCGGAATAGGGCGAAATGTCGTTTTTTTGAAATTATTTGGTGCGTTTTATGTAAGTGTATACAAAATACACCTTCGCCTCGCCCTTTATAGCGGTCCGCCAGGCCCAAAAATGGGGCCCCTTGGGGCCCCATTCTTGTGCATCAGAAAACCGGCTTACTGGGCCAGTTTCTTGTGCCGTACACGGTGCGGCTGGGCTGCAGCATCACCCAGACGCTTCTTGCGGTCGGCTTCGTACTCGGTGTAGTTACCTTCGAAGAACACCACGTTCGAGTCATCTTCGTACGCCAGGATGTGAGTAGCCACACGGTCCAGGAACCAACGGTCGTGGGAAATCACGATCGCGGCGCCCGGGAAGTCCAGCAGGGCTTCTTCCAGCGAACGCAGGGTTTCGACGTCGAGGTCGTTGGACGGTTCGTCGAGCAGCAGAACGTTACCGCCTTCCTTCAGGGTCAGGGCCAGGTGCAGGCGGCCACGCTCACCACCGGACAGGTCCTTGACGAACTTCTGCTGATCGCCACCTTTGAAGTTGAAGCGGCCAACGTAGGTACGCGAAGGGATCTCGTAGTTGCCGATGCGGATCTGGTCGGAACCGTCGGAGATCTGCTGGAACACGGTCTTGGCGCCGTCCAGGTCCTCGCGGCTTTGGTCAACACAGGCCAACTGCACGGTTTCACCGATCTCGATGCTGCCCGAGTCCGGTTGCTCCTTGCCCATCAACATGCGGAACAGGGTCGACTTACCGGCACCGTTACCACCGATCACGCCCACGATGGCACCTTTGGGCATGGCGAACGACAGGTTGTCGATCAGCACACGGTCACCGTAGCCCTTGGTGACGTTCTTGAACTCGATAACCTTGTCACCCAGGCGCGGACCGGCCGGGATGTAGATTTCGTTGGTTTCGCTGCGCTTCTGGAATTCCTGCGACTGCATTTCTTCAAAGCGCTGCAGACGGGCCTTGGATTTGGACTGGCGGGCTTTGGCGCCTTTGCGCACCCACTCCAGTTCCTCTTTCATGGCCTTCTCGTGGGCGCTCTGCTGCTTGGATTCCTGCGCCAGACGCTCCGACTTGGCTTCCAGCCAGCCCGAGTAGTTGCCTTCGTACGGGATGCCGGCGCCGCGGTCCAGCTCCAGGATCCAGCCGGCGACGTTGTCGAGGAAGTAACGGTCGTGGGTAATGGCTACCACGGTACCCGGGAAGTCGTGCAGGAAGCGCTCCAGCCAGGCCACCGAGTCGGCGTCCAGGTGGTTGGTGGGTTCGTCGAGCAGCAGCATGTCGGGGGCCGACAGCAGCAGGCGGCACAGGGCCACACGGCGCTTCTCACCACCGGACAGGTGTTCGATGCGCGCATCCCAGGCGGGCAGGCGCAGGGCGTCGGCAGCGACGTCCAGCTGGCGCTCCAGGTTGTGGCCATCAGCGGCCTGCAGGATGGCTTCCAGCTTGGCCTGCTCGGCGGCCAGCTTGTCGAAGTCGGCATCCGGCTCGGCGTAGGCCGCGTAGACCTCGTCCAGGCGGGCCTGGGCGTCCTTGATTACGCTGACCGCTTCCTCGACCACTTCACGCACGGTCTTGGTTGGGTCCAGTTGCGGTTCCTGTGGCAGGTAACCCACGTTGATGTCGGGCATCGGACGGGCTTCGCCGTCGAATTCCTTGTCGACGCCCGCCATGATCCGCAGCAGGGTCGATTTACCGGCGCCGTTCAGGCCAAGTACGCCAATCTTGGCGCCTGGGAAGAACGACAGGGAAATGTTCTTGAGAATTTCCCGCTTCGGCGGCACGACCTTGCTCAGCCGATGCATGGTGTAGACGTATTGAGCCAAAACCAAGCCCTCTAATCAGATAGGTAAAGACATCGCCGATCGCCCCGGCAGCATGGCCAGGGAGATGTGTATTGGGGGTGTCATTGAACAAAGTCGACCATTCTACGCCAACGCGCGGCGTTGCATAGGAGGGGCCGATGGTGGGGTGTGATCAGTGCGGTCCCTGGGATGAATTCATTGCCTGTGCCGGCCTCTTCGCGGGCATGCCCGCTCCCACAGAGTCACCACAGAGTCTGAAGAATCCACGATTCCTGTGGGAGCGGGCGAGCCCGCGAAAGGGCCGGCACAGCAGCCGAAGAGGCTCAGACGTGACGCTGCTTGGCCTTGCCCCGCGGCAAGCGGCAACGGTCGCCCTGCTCGGCCAGGCGTGCGGCCCAGGCGGACTTCACGCTGAAGCCGCCGCTGCGGGCAGGTTGCTGCTCGGCCGCCTTGGCCGGTTTGGCAGGCGCAGTGCTGACCACCTTGGCTGCCGGCTTGGCCGCCGCCACGGCAACAGCCGGCTCTGCTGCCACCTTGGCGGTCTTGCGCAGTTCAGCCAGCGATGGGGCCTTGCTTTTGGCGGCAGCGGCTGCCTCGGGTTTGCCCAGCGAGCGCTGGCAAGACTTGCAGGATACGTCCTCGGTCACGGCAGTGCTGACAAGGGTCTGACTGCTGCGCCCGCAGGCGGAATCGAGGCCATTGGAGGAAAAGTGAGTAACCAAAACCGAACATCTCCGATGCGTTGTCATGTATAGCGGGCGCTATTCTCGCACAGGTTACAGGGGCTTGCCGAACCACCGGGCAGCCACCACCGGTCAACATGGCTGGCACTTCGCCATAATCCGAGGCATGCTAGCCGGTTTCGGGTGTCCGGCCTTATAGTGCGCCACCGCGGTGCGCAAGCCCGGCGCCGGCACGCTCCGTGCACGATCATTCCCTGCCATCGCCAGCCCAATCGCAGGATCAACGCTTGACCAACCTTACTCATCCGTCGTCATTGCGTTCCGCCCCACAAGCACCCGCAACTATCCTGCGCGGGTCGATCAAGGGTGCGCTGGCGCTGCTGGCCCTGATCCTGCTGGGCCTGCTGCTGTGGCAGCTGTTCGCCCAGTTCAATCATACCCAGGCCGAATTGCGCAAACAGAGCCTGGACGCCTCAGCGGAACTGGCCGACCACCTGAGCCTGAACATGGCGCTCAAGGCGCAACAGGCCGTTAACGTGGTGCAACCCTACCTTGATGCACCAACACCTGCCGCCCTGCCCAGCCTGCTCGGTACCCTGCGCGAGCGCCTCCCCGCCCTGCAGAGCGTGGCCTGGCTGGACAACACCGGGCAGCTACGCGCCGACAGCCTGGCCGGCAGCCCTGACCGCCAGTCGCTTGACGAGTTGCTCGTGCTGAGCCAGGGACGCCCGTACTTCTTCACCAATTCGGCCGACAACCACCTCCTGTACCTGTTGCTGCGCCAGGATGCCGCACAGGGTAGCGGCTACTGGCTACTGCGCCTGTCACCGGACTATTACCGCGAGCTCACCCTCCACCTCGAGGGCAGTGGCCACCCGCAGTGGCTGCTGGAAAACAGCCGCAGCGGCGAGGTGCTGCAGCGCCATGCCGCAGCCGACACCAGCGACGAGCCGCTGCAAAGCGTGATGCTGGCCTTCATCGAAAACAGCACCTGGCAGCTACGCGGTCTGTTCGACGCCAAACTGGCCCGGCAAAAACTATTGCCGGCGCTGTTCGGCAAGTGCCTGCTGGTGCTGTTCTGCGCCCTACTGCCGGTGCTGGCGCTGATCAACATGCGTCGCCGCCAGCGGGCGCTGCAGGAAGACCGCCGGCGTTATCAGGAAATTTTTGAAGGCACCGGCGTTGCCCTGTGCGTGCTCGACCTGTCCAGCCTGCCCGGCCAGCTCGATCGCTACCACCTGCGCAACCGGGCCGCACTCAAGCACAGCCTGGCGCTGGACCCGAACCTGCGCCGCTCGCTGCTGCTGGAGCTGAAGATCACCGAGGTCAACCAAGTGGCGCGCCAGCTGCTGAACATCGACTGCCACGAAGGTGCCTGGCAGCGGCTGATCAATGGCACTGGCGACAGCCGAGACAGCGTCGGCATGCAACTGATCGACGCACTGATCGAACAACGCCCGCTGCTGGAGCTGGAAGTGCGCTTGCCGACACCGCAAGGCGACGAGCTGCACCTGTGGCTGATGGCTCGCATGCCGCTGCAGCGTCGTGATTATCAGGCGGTTATCCTCAGCATCAGCGATATCACCAGCCGCAAACAGGTGGAGCTGTCGCTACTGGAGCGCGAAAGCTTCTGGTCGGACGTGGTACGCACCGTACCCGACCAGTTGTATGTGCAGGATGTGCCCAGCCAACGGATGATCTTCAGCAACCGCCACCTCGGCCAGACCCTGGGCTACGACCGCACCGAGCTGGCACAGATGGGCGACCGCTTCTGGGAGCTGCTGCTGCACCCCGAGGACGCCGCACACTACCAGGCACTGCGCCAGCAACAGCGCGACAGCGGTCATGACCAACCGCTGCACTGCCAGCTGCGCTTCCGCCACCGCGACGGAAGCTGGCGCTGCTACGACATCCGCGAGCAAGTGCTGACCCGCAACGCCGAAGGCCTGGTGACGCGCATCATCGGTGTGGGCAAGGATGTGACCGTTCAGATCGAGGCCAGCCAGTCGCTACGTGACAGCGAGCAACGCTACCGCATGCTCGCCGAAAGCATCAGTGACGTGATCTTTTCCACCGACAACCAGCTCAAGCTCAACTATGTCAGCCCCTCGGTACAGAGCGTGCTGGGCTACCAGGCCGACTGGATCTTCGCCAACGGCTGGCAGTCGATCGTCGCCAACCCGGCCCAGCTCACCGGCATTTACAGCCTGATGGAGCGTGTCAGCAAGGCCATGGGCGATCCGGCGCAGATGGCGCAACTGTGCAGCCAGTTACCCACCCAACTGTTCCTGTTCGACTGCCTGCGTGCCGATGGCCGCAAGATCCCGATCGAGCTGCGCCTGGTGCTGGTGTGGGACGATGACCAGCGCTTCGAAGGCGTACTCGGGGTGGGCCGCGACATCAGCCAGCAACGTCGTGCCGAAAAAGACCTGCGCATGGCCGCGACCGTATTCGAACATTCCACGTCGGCGATCCTCATCACCGACCCGGCCGGCTATATCGTCCAGGCCAACGAGGCGTTCAGCCGCGTCAGCGGTTACGCCGTCAGTGAAGTGCTCGACCAATTACCGGGCATGCTCACTGTCGACGAACAGCAGGAAGGCCATCTGCGCTATGTGGTCAAGCAACTGCACCAGCGCGGCAGCTGGGAAGGTGAAGTGTGGCTCAAGCGCCGTGACGGCGACCATTACCCGGCCTGGGTCGGCATCACTGCGGTACTGGACGACGAAGGCGACCTGGCCAGCTACGTGTGCTTCTTCACCGACATCAGCGAACGCAAGGCCAGCGAACAGCGCATCCACCGCCTGGCCTACTACGACGCCCTTACCCACCTGCCCAACCGCACACTGTTCCAGGATCGTTTGTACAATGCCCTGCAGCAGGCCGAGCGGCAGAAGGCCTGGGTGGTGCTGATGTTCCTCGACCTCGACCGCTTCAAACCGATCAACGACTCCCTCGGCCATGCGGCCGGCGACCGCATGCTTAAGGACATGGCCCTGCGCCTGCTGGCCTGCGTGGATGACGACGACACGGTGGCACGCATGGGCGGCGACGAGTTCACCCTGCTGCTGCAGCCGCGCCCCACCCGCGAAATGGCCCTGAACCGCGCCATCCACGTGGCCGAGAACATCCTAGGCAGCCTGGTGCGGCCGTTCGTGCTGGAAAACCGCGAGTTCTTCGTCACCGCCAGCATCGGCATCGCCCTCAGTCCGCAGGATGGCAGTGAGCTGAGCCAACTGATGAAGAACGCCGACACCGCCATGTACCACGCCAAGGAGCGCGGCAAGAACAACTTCCAGTTCTACCAGGCCGAAATGAACGCCAGCGCCCTGGAGCGCCTGGAGCTGGAAAGCGACCTGCGCCATGCCATGGAGCAGAACGAGTTCATCCTCTATTACCAGCCGCAGTTCAGCGGCGACGGCAAGCGCCTGACCGGCGCCGAAGCGCTGCTGCGCTGGCGTCACCCGACCCGTGGCCTGGTGCCGCCGGGTGACTTCATCCCGGTGATCGAGGAACTGGGCCTGGTGGTGGACGTGGGCGACTGGGTGCTGCGCGAGGCCAGCCGCCAGCTCAAGGCCTGGCACAAGGCCAAGGTGAGAGTGCCGAAAGTGTCGGTGAATATTTCGGCGCGGCAGTTCTCCGACGGCCAGCTGGGCACGCGGATTGCCAACATTCTGGAAGAAAGCGGCCTGCCGCCGGCATGCCTGGAACTGGAGTTGACCGAAAGTATCCTGATGCGTGAGGTGAACGAGGCGCTGCAGATTCTTGCCAGCCTGAAAAACCTCGGCCTGAGCATTGCGGTAGACGACTTCGGCACCGGCTACTCGTCGCTCAACTACCTCAAGCAGTTCCCCATCGACGTGCTGAAGATCGACCGTACCTTCGTCGACGGCCTGCCCGAAGGCGAGCAGGACGCGCAGATTGCCCGGGCGATCATCGCCATGGCCCACAGCCTCAACCTGGCAGTCATCGCCGAGGGCGTGGAAACCCACGAACAGCTGGAGTTTCTGCGCGAGCATGGTTGCGACGAGGTGCAGGGCTATCTGTTCGGGCGGCCGATGCCGGCGCATCAGTTCGAGGCGCAATTCTCCAACGAGACCTTGTTCATGTTCCATTGACCCGCACGCTGCCTGCTCGCAAGGTCCCGGTAGGACCGGGTTTACCCGCGAACACCGGCGAAGCCGGTGCCATCTACCGCGCCGGCTTCTTCGCGGGTAAACCCGCTCCTACACGTACGGTGTCGCGACACAATCCTGCATAAAAAGCGGACCTCCAGGTCAACTCCTGCCCCCGCCCAGCCCAGAAACGGCGCGGGATGCAAGATGAAGCCCATTGGTCTGCGACTTGACGCCACTTCATATGCCAGCCGCGAATCAATCGGTTAGAATGCACACCCAAATTACCCCGATCCTTGAGGACCGCCATGTTCAGCCGTGATTTGACCATTGCCAAGTACGACGCCGAGCTCTTCGAAGCCATGCAGCAAGAAGCTCTGCGCCAGGAAGAGCATATCGAGCTGATCGCTTCGGAAAACTACACCAGCCCGGCAGTCATGGAAGCCCAGGGCTCGGTCCTGACCAACAAGTACGCCGAAGGCTACCCAGGCAAGCGCTACTACGGCGGTTGCGAGTACGTCGACGTCGTCGAGCAACTGGCCATCGACCGTGCCAAGGAGCTGTTCGGCGCCGACTACGCCAACGTACAGCCGCACGCTGGCTCCCAGGCCAACGCTGCCGTCTACCTGGCCCTGCTGTCGGCCGGTGACACCATTCTGGGCATGAGCCTGGCCCACGGTGGCCACCTGACCCACGGCGCTTCGGTAAGCTCCTCGGGCAAGCTGTACAACGCCATCCAGTACGGCATCGACGGCAATGGCCTGATCGACTACGACGAAGTCGAGCGCCTGGCTGTCGAGCACAAGCCCAAGATGATCGTTGCCGGCTTCTCGGCCTACTCGCAGGTTCTGGACTTCGCCCGCTTCCGCGCCATCGCCGACAAGGTCGGTGCCTACCTGTTCGTCGACATGGCCCACGTTGCCGGCCTGGTTGCCGCTGGCGTGTACCCGAACCCTGTTCCGTTCGCCGACGTGGTTACCACCACCACCCACAAGACCCTGCGCGGCCCGCGCGGCGGCCTGATCCTGGCCCGTGCCAACGCCGACATCGAGAAGAAGCTGAACTCCGCCGTCTTCCCGGGCGCCCAGGGCGGCCCGCTGGAGCACGTCATCGCGGCCAAGGCCATCTGCTTCAAGGAAGCCCTGCAGCCAGAGTTCAAGGCTTACCAGCAGCAGGTCGTGAAGAACGCCCAGGCCATGGCCAGCGTGTTCATCGAGCGCGGTTTCGACGTGGTTTCCGGTGGCACCCAGAACCACCTGTTCCTGCTGTCGCTGATCAAGCAGGAAATCTCCGGTAAGGATGCTGACGCCGCACTGGGCAAAGCTTTCATCACCGTCAACAAGAACTCGGTACCGAACGACCCGCGTTCGCCGTTCGTCACCTCGGGCCTGCGTTTCGGCACCCCAGCCGTGACCACCCGTGGTTTCAAGGAAGCCGAGTGCAAGGAACTGGCCGGCTGGATCTGCGACATCCTGGCCGACCTGAACAACGAAGCGGTGATCGACGCCGTCCGTGAGAAGGTCAAGGCCATCTGCAAGAAGCTGCCGGTTTACGGCAACTGATTGACGCTTGCCTGAAGTGAAAAAGCCCGGCCCAGTGCCGGGCTTTTTCGTTTGATTTCGTTTGTTTCACACACACTGCTGCTCTTTGGAGGAGCAACTGTCTTGCTCAATTTGTAAAAGCTGGCGCGATCCCTGTGGGAGCGGCCTTGCGTCGCGATAGGGCCGCGCAGCGGCCCCAGGATCGCGGCATCATGCATAGACTGCAGGGGCCGCTTTGCGGCCCTATCGCGACACAAGGCCGCTCCCAGAAAGACCGCGTTCCCAGTTGATCACCGCACAGGCCACACCTTGACCAGAGAACAACTCGAGACCCACCAGATCCCGATCTACTTCGCTGCCGTGCTCGCAGCCGTTGCCTTCGGCTTGATGGCCAGCCACAGCGCACGGCATCTGGAAGCCCTGATCACTCCCGCCATCGCCGTGTTGATGTACGCGATGTTCCTGCAAATACCCTTCCTCGACCTGCGCCAGGGCCTGGGTAACCGCCGCTTCATCACGGCCCTGCTACTGGCCAATTTCATGCTCGTTCCGCTGCTTGTCTGGGCCATCACCCGCGGGCTGGTGGAACACCCGGCGATCCTTGTCGGGGCCCTGCTTGTGCTGCTTACGCCCTGCATCGACTACGTGGTGGTGTTCACCCACATTGGCAAAGGCGACTCACGCCTGACACTGGCCGCAACCCCCGTGTTATTGCTGGCGCAACTGGTGCTGCTGCCGGTGTACCTGGCCCTGATGCTGGGTGGCAGCCGCCAGGTGGCAATTTCCATCACCCCGTTCGTGGAAGCCTTCGCGCTGTTGATCGTGTTGCCGATGGCCCTCGCGGTGCTCACCAGCGCCGGTGCCCGGCGCTCGCGCGCAATCGCGACGTGGAACGACGCCTGGGCGTGGTTGCCGGTGCCGGCGATGGCCTTGGTGCTGATGGTGGTGATCGCTTCGCAGATTGTCGTGGTACTGCGTGATTTCGACCGTTTGCTGCCGGTGGTTCCGGTATACATCGGCTTCATGCTGCTGGCGCCGGTGCTCGGCTTCATCTGTGCGCGCCTGCTGCGCCTGCCGGCCAGCGAGGCACGCTCGGTGACCTTCAGCGCAGCCACGCGCAACTCGCTGGTGGTGCTGCCGCTGGCGCTGGCGCTGCCAGAAGAGATGCGCGGGTTGGCGGCGGCAGCCGTGATCACGCAAACCCTGGTAGAGCTGGTGAGCGAACTGATCTATGTACGGGCGGTACCACGGTTTGTGCGTTGACCCGTGGTACTCGTCATAGAGAAAAGGACTATTCGGGGCACACAGCGAACACCTGCACCTCTACCAGGTAGCCAGCCCCCAGGGCGGCGCCCACGCAGGCCCGCACCGGTTTTGCACAGCCTTGCAACCAGGCGTCGTACACTTCGTTGACCAGGTCGAAGTGGCGGTAGTCGGCCAGCCACATCTGAACCCGCGTCAGCTGCGCCTTGCCGACGTTGGCTTGCACCATCAGGCCGTCGATCACGCTCAGCGCCTGACGCAACTGCCCCTGCACATCCTGTTGCAGGTCATCGGCCACGATGCCTGCCGTTTCGAAAAGGCCCCTGTAACTGACCGCCAGTGACATCCGCGCGCTTGATCCGTAGCGAGTGATCATCGAGGTGCCCCCCCCTCAACCCATCTGGTTGAAGCAGACGACTTTGGGTTGGGTCATGTCCTCGTAGGCGAACCGCACCCCCTCACGCCCAAGACTCCCATACTTGGCCCCACCAAATGGCATGGCATCGAAGCGGTAGTCGGAAGAGTCGTTGATCATTACACCGCCGGCCTCGATACGCCGGGCCAGGCTCAACGCCAGCGACAGGTCACGGGTGAACACACCGGCATGCAAGCTGTACTCCGGGGCATTGGCCAGCGCTATCGCCTGCTCGACAGTCTCGAAGGGCGCCAGCATCACCACCGGCGCAAAAACCTCTTCGAGCCACAGCCGGCTGACGGGATCAACGCTTTCGAGCACTGTCGGCGCATAGACCGCCCCCTGACGCTGGTGGCCGCAGAGCAGGCGGGCACCGCCCTCAAGCGCCTGGTTGACGCGTGCTTCGATCTGCCGTGCAGCCGCTTCGGTGATCATCGGCCCCATATCGGTTTCGCGCCGGCCCGGATCGCCCCAGACCATCGCCTGGGTCAATGCCACAAAGCGAGCACGAAACGCCTCGTAGATCGAGGCATCCACGAGAATGCGCTGGGTGCCGATGCAGTTCTGCCCTGCGGCCCAGAACGCGCCCGACACACACGACTCGACCGTGGCTTCAAGGTCGCAGTCCTTGAGCACCAGCACCGGGGCATTGCCGCCAAGGTCCATGGCAAGCTTTTTCAAGCCAGCCCCGTGCGCAATCTGTTCGCCCGTCGCGAAACCGCCCGTAAAGGAAACCATGCGCACCTCACGCACAGCCACCAGCGCCTTGCCCAGTTCGGCGCCCCCTGTGGCTACGGTGACGACGGCCTCCGGCAACCCTGCCTCCACCAGGTACTGCACCAGTTTCAGGGCAGAAAGAGGGGCCAGGTCCGAGGGTTTCAGAATGACCGCATTGCCCCCTGCAAGTGCTGGCCCCAGCTTGTGCGCCACCAGGTTGAGCGGGTCGTTGTACGGGGTAATGGCCAGGATCAACCCCAACGGCTCACGGGTGAACCAGCCCTGACGCGATTCGGAGCCTTCATAGGCATCGAAAGGCACCACCTCACCGGCGTTGCGCCGCGCCTCTTCGGCAGACAGCTTGAGCGTGTTGATGCAGCGTTTGACCTCTTTTTCGGCCTGGCGCAGGGTCTTGCCCGCTTCATCGACGATCAGGCCGGCAAAGTCTGCCGCATCCCGTTCAATGAGCTGAGCGGCGTGCTCCAGAATAGCGGCCCGGCGGTGCCGGGGCAGCGCCGCACTTTCACGCACACCCTGACGGGCACGGGCGAGCAAGGCAGGCACCGCTTCTGCGCCGAGGTTGTCGACGCTGCCAACCAGGCTGCCATCGAAGGGGTTGTACACATCGATCAAGGCGGGTTGCTGAACAAGCGCCCGCGATACGGAAGTCAGGCTCATGAACGTTGCTCCTCAGGCCGAATGGCCGGCGGTGTGAATGGCGACAATGTCCGACAGCAGGGCAAAAGCCGTTTCGATGCGCCCCGCCCCCGGGCCGGACACGGTTACAGCCCCCAGCAACTCGGTGTCGAACGCCAGCGCATTGGTGGCGCCCGAAATACCCGCCAAAGGGTGATGGCCAGGCAACAGCTTCGCTTCGACGCTGGCTCGCACCGAACCATCGGCTTCACGGTGGGCGCTGCCGATCAGCTTCCAGCGCTCGGCCGCCGCCTGTGCCCGCTCGATAGCTGCGCTGTCGATGGCACTGATACCGCTGCAGGCCACATCACCCACCTGCAGACAGGCGCCGAGCAACTCATTGGCGAGGATCACCACCTTCAGGCGTACGTCATGGCCTTCCACATCGGCGGTCGGGTCAGCCTCGGCAAAGCCAAGCGCTTGTGCCTGGGCCACCGCCTCGTTGAAGCCAAGCCCTTCCTCCATGCGCGTGAGCACATAGTTAGAGGTACCGTTGAGAATGCCCTCGAAACCTACCAAGCCCGCGCCCGCCAGGGTCTGGCGCGCCATGCGCAGCACCGGTGTGCCGCTCATTACGGCGCCTTCGTATTCGAACGACACATCGTTGGCCTTGGCCAAGGCCTTGAGCGCCTGGGCATGCAAGGCAATCGGCCCCTTGTTGGTGGTGACCACGTGCTTGCCCGCCTCCAGCGCCCAGCGGCAGAAGGTTGCCGCCGGCTCACCGTCCTTGGGGTTGGTGAATGTGGCCTCGGCGATGATGTCGGCGCCTGATTGCTTGATCACCGCCTCATTGAACGCCTCGGCCGAACCTTGAGGGATTTGCGCCAGTGCGCCCTTCTGAGCCGGCAGCGCGGCCAGCATGGCGGCATCCAGGCCGTCGCGGTCGATCACCGACCCCAGGAACAAGTCGGTGACACCAACGATTTTCAGGCCAAAGCCCAACTCGTGCTGCCAGCGCGCATTGCGTTCGGCGATCAGTTGGGCAAGCGCGCGGTTAACGCCACCAAAGCCAACGAGTGCAATTTTGTATTCGGTCATGGTTTGCTGTCCTGTCCAGGCAGTGGGTCGATGAGGACTAGCGTAAGAGCCGTGCACTGCCAGTTGAATATGGCAATCCGCTGTATTTATTGGCCAATCTGGCCAGTGCAAAGCGCGCACCTGCGCCAGGGCAAAACGCACAACGCCGCCTGGGCGCGAACCCAGGCGGCGTTGTGCTAGCCGATGCAAAGACGCGCTTCAGACCACCGCGGCCAGGACGAACGAAGTCACCGTGTTCTCCACCCCGGGCATGGCAGCGATTTCCTTCCACACATGGTGAACTCGCTCCGGGCTGGAGGCCTCGACGCGCAACATCAGGTCGAACTCGCCGCTGAGCACTTCACACTGGATCACCTCGGGGATCTGGCGCAGCGCATCGAGTACCGCCTCACCGCGCATGCGGTCATAGCGGTAGACGAAGATCACCGCGTTGATCAACGACGCCGGCCGTCTGCCCTCACCGATGCGCAGGGTATAACCCTGAATGGCGCCGTCGCGCTCCAGGCGCTCGATGCGCTGGCGTACCGCATTGCGCGACAGGTTCACCTTCAACCCCAACTCGGCGTGGGCAATACGCGCATTGGCGGTGAGCTCGGCGAGAATGCGCTCGTCCAGGGGGTCGAGGATGCGCTTCATCGCCCAGCCTGCAACCGGGCCAACAAGGCATGAACACCGGCCAGGTCGTCAGCTGCCAACAGCGGCCCATCGCCCGCTGTGCCGACCGCACCGGCGGGCACCTCGCCGTGCCAGGCCCCCAGCTCCGCCAGCAGCCCGGCAGACTTTTCGGGGGCAAACTGCCCCAGCGTGACGATGGGCGCACCGATGTTGCGCCGGTGCAGGCGCCCGGCGAATACCCCTGTCGCGGCATGAGGGTCTACTGCGCTGCCCGTTTCGTGGAACAGCGTGACAATTTCTTCGCGAATCAGCACGTCGTCCACGGCATAGGAGTCGAACAGCATGCGCGCATGCAACCACTGGCGGTTGCCGATGCTCAGCTCACCACACGCCTCGAAGTGCTCCATCAGTGCCCGGGTCGCCCCGCCATCGCGGTCATACAGTTCCCAGACGAAGCGCTCCAGGTTGGAGAACAGCGAAAAGTCCATGACCGGTGACAAGGTCTGGCTGGTTGAACCACGGCTGTAGCGGTTGCAGTGGATGAACCGGTGCAGGGCATCGTTGCGGTTGGTGGAGACGATGATCTGGTTGATCGGCAGGCCCATTTTCTGGGCAATGAACCCCGCGTAGATCTCGGCAAAACTGGCCGTGGGGATGCTGAACCCGACCGGGCGTATCCCGCCACCGAGCTGCAGCGCCGCATGGAAATAGAACACGATCTGCGCCAGCACACCGACCCAGTTGGTGGAGTTGAAGCTGACCGGAATCAGCCCGGGGCATGGCCAGTCACGCAGCAGCGCCGACACCAGCGACTGGCAATCGTCAAAGCTGCCATCCACGGCCACGCAGCTCACGCTGTCGGACGCGGCACTGCGCATCACTGCCGCGCGGTCAGCGGGCGTGCCTGCGCTGGGGTATAGCGCCAGCAAGCCTGCTGCAGGGCAATGCCGAAGCGCTTCGATAGCCGCTACTGCGGTATCGCCGTTGCTGGCACCGACCAGCATGACCCGCTCGCACTCCGCCCCCAGAAAGTGCCGGACAAAGCGCGCCTGCAACTGCGCGGCAAAGTCCTTGGAGGACCGGGTAGGGCCATGAAAAAGCTGCAGGATCCATTCGTTATGGCCAAGCTGCTGCAACGGCGCAATGCCGCGGTGGCGGAACCCGCGATAGCTGTCGCTGACCAGCGCCCTGAGGGTAGGCTCGTCGAGGGTATCGCCGACAAACGGTGCCATCACCCGCCAGGCCAGTTCGTCGAAGGGCAACCACGACCAGCTGGCAATTTCCTGTGGGCTGAACACCGGCACCGAGATGGGCACATAAAGCCCGCCATCGTCGGCCAGGCCAGAAAGCAATGCCGTGCGGAAATCGACCCGTGTCTCGTTGCCGCGCGTGGATGTGTACTGCATCGGTGCTCCAGATAGCTACGTAAATTAACGATGCGCCATGGCCACCAGCCAATGGCTGAACGCCTGGGCATCGGGGGACAACGCTTCACCCAGGCCGCGTACCAGGAAAAACGACTCGCTTGCCTCGATACGCTGGGCAAAGGGAGCGACCAGCCGCCCCTCCTGCAGCAGGTCCTCGACCAGCGACGAGCGTGCCAGCGCCACCCCGAGCCCCAGCTCCGCCATGCGCAGGGTCGACACCAGCGTGTCGAACTGCAGGCCACTGGAAGAGTCGACCTGATCGGCGCCGACCCGCTCCAGCCAGTAGCCCCACCCCTCCTCGTAACCCAGCACATGCAGCAACGGCACACGGGCCAGGTCGCGCGGGTCGCGCAGCGGGCAACCGGCCAGCAGCGCGGGTGCGCACACCGGCACCAGCATGTCGCGGGTCAGGCGCTGCGCCTCTACCCCGGCCCACTGCCCGCTACCCCAGCGGATTTCCAGATCATCTTCGGCATCCAGCTCCTTGACCCACAGGTTGCTGATGTAGCGGATGTCCACCTGCGGGTGCGAACGCCGAAAGTCGGCCAGCCGCGGGGCCAGCCAGAAGTGCAGGAACGACAGGCTGCCCCGTACCTTCAGCGGCCGACGTTGGCGTTGCCCGAAGATTTCATTGGTGCCGACCGCAAGGCGGCTGATGGCGTCCTGCACCACCGGCAGGTAGGACTGCCCTTCTTCGGTCAGCCCCAACCCGCGTGGCAGGCGCTTGAACAGCGCCACACCCAATTGGCTTTCCAGGTGACGAATCTGTTGGCTCACGGCCCCTTGGGTAAGGTGCAGCTCTTCTGCCGCATGGGTGAAGTTCAAGTAACGCGCCGACACTTCGAAGGCTCTCAGCCAGTTCAGGGGGGGCAAGGTTTTCTGGGTCATCGGCGGCTTCTCGTGGCTAGGTTCCGGTGGCCTAGTATCACCTGCTCAGGCGGCCTCGGAACCTGGGGCGACGATTTCCAGCGGGGCCGTACGGCGGCTGCGGTACTTGCACGTCAGCCAATAGGCCAGGTAGCACCAGGCAATGAAGGGCAAGCCGAAGTACAGGGCAACCCGCTGAGCAGGGTCGAAGGCAATGCCGACGCAGGCCAGTACGCAGCAGAAAATGGCCCCCAGTGGTACGAACGGGTAGCCACGCACCCGGAACTTGAGGTCCTCGAGCTTGCCGCCGCTGGCGATGTAATGACGGCGGAATGCGATCTGGCTGGCCGCGATGCTGATCCACACCACCACCACGGCCAACCCTGAAATCGACACCAGCGCCAGGTAGATGGTGTCGGGGGCAAACACACTGCTCAACAGCGAAGCCATGCCGCCAGCCATGCTCAGCACGATTGCATTGAAGGGTGTGCCGCGGCGCGACAGCGTGGCGTAACGGCGGGGCATGTTGCCTTGGTCGCTGAGGGTCCAGAGCATGCGCGAAGCGGCGTAGAGGCCGGAGTTGGCGGCAGACAGCAGCGCGGTGATGATGACGAAGTTCATGATATCGGCCGCATACGGGATACCAATCATCGCAAAGACCATCACGAACGGGCTTTCAATAACCCCGGCCTGTTCACGCGGCAGCAAGGTGGCCAGTACAAAGATGGTGCCGATGAAGAACAGCGCCAGGCGAAGGACCGTGGTGCGAATGGCCTTGGGGACGTTCTTTTCCGGGTCTTTGGTTTCGCCGGCAGCGATGCCGATCAGCTCGGTACCCGAGAACGCGAAGGCCACTGCCAGCAGGGTCATGGCAATTGACCAGAAACCGGTGGGGAACAACCCTTCACGGGTGAAATTGCCCAGCCCTGCACTGTGCGCCTGCTGGATCTCGAAGCCACCCAGAATGGCCCCGCCGCCCACCACCAGAAAGGCGATGACGGCCAACACCTTGACCAGTGACAACCAGAATTCGGTTTCGGCGAACGATCGCACCGAAATGATATTGCTGATGAACACCGCAGCGCCGAACAGCGCACTCCACATCCATACCGGCGTGTCGGGGAACCAGCGCACCATCAGGATGCCCGCGGCGGTGAATTCGGAGCCGATGGCCACCGTCCAGGTCAGCCAGTACATCCAGGCCACCATGTAACCGGTGCCCGGGCCGAGGTAACGCGTGGCGTAACTGCTGAACGAGCCGACTTCCGGCATGTGTACCGCCAGCTCGCCCAGGCACATCATGACCAGGTACACCATGATTGCGCCGAGTATGTAGGCGATGACCGCGCCCAACGGGCCGGCCTGGTTAACGGTGTAGCCTGACGTGAGAAACAGGCCGGTGCCTATCACACCGCCCAGTGCCAGCATGACGATGTGGCGGGTTTGCATATCCTGCTTGAAGGTATGCGCCGAGGCATTTCTAGTTGTGGTTGTCTGCACGGACATTGTGGGTTACTCATGAAAGTTGGCGGGCAAGGACGTAGCAACGACCTCGTCTTGGCAGAGCGAATCGAGTTGCCTTGCATATTGTTTTTGTTCGACTTCATGAAGTGGCACCCACCGCACGGGTGAGTGCTACGCGCCAGCCTCAGGCCTGCACCGGGCGCTGGCAGGCGTCTGCGTCAGCGTGCAATTCCTTTGCGACGGCCAGTTCCTCACGCACCGATGCACAGGCCTGTGCCAGGTCCGCCAGCAGGTCATCGGTTTCCTCGATGCCCACTGAAATGCGCACCAGCCCTTCGGAAATGCCCAGCGCCAGGCGCTCTTCCAAAGTGTTCTCGACATGGCTGGTGGTGCGCGCCGGGCCATAGATGGTTTCTACCGCGCCAAGGTTGCCGGCCCGGTGGGCATACTTCAGCCGCGGCAGCAAACGGGCCACGGTCGGCATGCCGCCTTTCAGCACGAAGCTGACAATGGCGCCAAACCCGCGCATTTGCGCCTTGGCAATGGCATGCCCGGCATGCGCCGGCAAACCTGGGTAGTTCACCGCCTCAACCAACGGCTCAGTGCTCAGGTAAAGGGCCAACGCCATGGCACTGGCTTGCTGCTGGCGCAGGCGCACTGCCAGGGTCTTGATACCGCGGATGATCAGGTAGGCCGAGAACGGGTCCAGCGCCGCACCGTTGATTTCCCGGTAGTGCCGCACCTGGGCCATCAGCACCTCCGCGCCGCACACCACCCCACCCAGCACGTCACCATGCCCGGACAGAAACTTGGTTGCGCTGTGCACCACCACATCCACGCCCAGCGCCAGCGGGTTCTGGTTCAGTGGCGTGGCAAAGGTGTTGTCGGCCACCACCAGCGCCCCCACCTTGTGCGCAGCGGCGCTCAGCCGACGAATGTCCAGCACCTTCAGCGTCGGGTTGGTGGGGGTTTCCAGGTAAAGCAGGTCGCAACCGGCGGCAATCTCGCGCTCCAGCGCTTCAGTGTCCAGGGTATCGCACAGGCACACTTGCACGCCCATGCGCGGCAGGAACTCTTCGAAGATCTTGTTGGTGCCGCCATAGCTGTCGCGGGTCGACACCACGCGTTTGCCGTTGGACAGGAAGGTGTGCAGCACAGCACTAATGGCCGCCATGCCGCTGCTGAACGCGACTGCCGACTCGGCTTGCTCCAGCTCGGCCAGTTTTGCTTCCAGCGTGGCGACCGTTGGGTTGCTCATGCGGCTGTAGATGAAGCCCGGCTGCTTGCCCTGCGCCACGTCGTACCAGGCATCGATATCGTTATAGCCATAAGCGGCGCTGACCACGATCGGGGTCTGCGTGGCGTTGTACGGGTGCTGTACCTGTTCCCCGCTCCACACAACCCGCGTCCCCACACCGGCCGCAGCATTGCCCTCGATTTTTTCGTTGTTGTTCATATCCGGTTCCCGCCCAGCTGAGTTGTGTACACCGATGCAGCATCGGCCTTCAGCGGACTATAGGGAGATGGCGGGGGCCTGAAAAACGATGGAATCCGGGTCTGACTGGCGTTTTTTTTAATGGCTGCGGGCCGGGCGCTGCAAAAGCCGCCCGGTCACGTGGGCGCTTAGGCCAGGTTGCGTTTCAGCTCGGCGATATGCTCCGGGCCGATGCCACAGCAACCGCCGACCATGCTGGCACCGCGCGCACGCCAGTCCTTGGCCCATGCCAGGTAACCCGGCGGATCGAGGTCTTCGCGCAGTTCGTCCAGGCCATCGTTGGCAGTGGCTTCTTTGGGCTGCGGCGGGAAGGCGTTGGCATAGGCACCGATGGCAATCTCGGCGTTGTGCCGCTCGATGACGGAGCGCGCGACATCAATGGCGGCGCCGATCACCTCAGGCTGGCTGCAGTTGAACAACACCGCAGCCACCCCCAGGCTGACTGCAGCTTCGATGGCGTCGGCCACCGGTTCACCGGAGCGCAGGCGCGGAACATCGTCGACGTCCTCGTCCTGCAGGGTGAAGGACACCCAGAACGGCCTGCCGTCTGCCGGCAAATGGCTATGAATGGCCCGCACTTCGGCCACGGAACTCTGGGTTTCGGCCAGCCACAGGTCAACATGCGGGGCCAGGCCCTGGAGCAACGGGGTCAGCACCTCTGCCACACGCTCGGGCTGGAACAGGTCGGGGCGGTAGGACCCGAACAGCGGCGGCAGCGAACCGGCCACCCTGACCGGGTGCGCGCCGCTATCTGCCGCGTGCCGCGCAAGCTGGCCTGCGATATGGGCCAGCTGTCGCCCTTCGGCGGCAAAGCGTTCTTCACCGATGTGGAACGGCACTACTGCATAGCTGTTGCTGGTGATGACCTGCGCACCCGCCTCGATGAAGGCTGCATGCACGCCCACGACCGCCTCCGGCGCCTCGCTCAGCGCCAGCGCCGACCACTCGGGCTGGCGAAACGGTGCACCACTGCGCTGCAGCTCTCGGCCCATGCCACCGTCCAGAATTACCATCGTTCGCTCTGCCATATAACTTCTCTGAAGGTTCTTATGAATAAAATTCATTATGGGGATTAGGGTTATAACTATTAAATACCCTATCACCCATTTGCCCAACATATCAGGTATGTACATGCGATTTTCTTCTCTGCTGGGTGCGGGCCTTGTACTGCTCGCAACTGCCACCCAAGCCTTTGCTGGCGCCACGTTGGAGCGAGTTGAATCGCGCAAGGAAATGGTTAACGTGCTGATGGAAAGCTACCCGCCGTTTTCCTTCCTCAATGACCACAACCAGCTCGACGGTTACGATGTGGACGTGGCCAAGGCAGTGGCCGACAAACTCGGCGTCAAACTGCGCCTGGAAACACCGTCCTGGGACGTGATTGCCGCTGGCCGCTGGAGCGGGCGCTACGACATCTGCATTTGCTCGATGACCCCGAGCAAGGCGCGCGCCGAGGTATTTGACTTCCCCGTGGAGTACTACGCATCGCCCGCCGTGATCGTGGTCAATGCCTCGGATGAGCGCATCCATGGCGCCAAAGACCTGGAAGGCCGCAAGGTGGGTTCGATCAGTGCATCGAGCTACGAAAGCTACCTGAACAAGAACCTGGTCATTGAAGGCAAGGAAGACCAGAAGATCGATTACCCGTTCGACTTCGTGCAGGCTGCGCCCTACGACACTGAAAACGTCGCCTTCCAGGACTTGGGCCTGGGCACTGGCGTGCGCCTGGACGCCATCATTACCAACCTGGTGACCGCGCAGCCGCGCCTGCAGCAGGACAAGCGCTTCAAGCTGGCCGGTGCGCCGCTGTATGAAGAGCCCAACGCGGTAGCCATCGAAAAAGGCGACCCTGAGTGGGATGCCAAGGTACGCCAGGTGTTCGCCGAGCTGAAGGCTGATGGCACCCTGGCCAAGCTGTCGCAGAAATGGATTGGTGCCGACATCAGCAAATGAGCACCTTCCCTCCCTCCCCCAAGCCCGTGGCAAAGCCTGCGGGCGCCGGCCTGTTCGGCTTTCGCACCCGGTTACTGCTGACCTGGCTGGCGCTGTTCGGGCTGTTTGTCGCCTTCTTCCTCAGCTTTGACCTGAAGTTCGCCATCATTCTGGAGAAGTTTCCCAACCTGGCCGGTTTCAAGCTGGGGCCCAATGGTTTTCTGCAAGGCGCCGCACTGACCCTGTTCCTGTGCCTGTGCTCGATGGTGGTATCCGTGCTGCTCGGCTTTGCCGCCGCGCTGGCACGGTTATCCAACAGCGCGGTGTTGGTGGGTGTGGCCAGCTTCTACACCTCGTTCTTCCGTGGCACGCCGCTGCTGATCCAGATTCTGCTGATCTACCTGGGGCTGCCGCAGGTGGGCCTGGTACCCGGCGCCATCAGCGCCGGCATCATTGCCTTGTCGCTGAACTACGGGGCCTACCTGAGCGAGATCTTCCGCGCCGGCATCCTCGGCGTGGCCCGTGGGCAACGTGAAGCAGCATTGGCCCTGGGCATGCGCACGCCGCAGATCTTCTGCCACATCATCCTGCCCCAGGCCATGCGGGTGATCATTCCGCCCACCGCCAACCAGTTCATCTCGATGCTCAAGGACTCGTCGCTGATTTCCGTGATGGGGGTTTGGGAGGTGATGTTTCTGGCGCAGTCGTATGGGCGTTCAAGCTATCGCTACCTGGAGATGCTGACCACCGCCGCCGTGATCTACTGGGTGCTGTCGATACTGCTGGAGCTGCTGCAGGCGCGCCTGGAACGGCATTTTGGCAAGGCTTATCAGCGCTGAGGGCTGCACACGGCCCCTGCGAAATCATCTACGCAGGCATGACGCGCAGGAGCGCCACCAGGGCGCTCCCGCATCTACTGCGTTAACTGAAGCCGCTTTGCTGCTCACAACGCCTTCATCTCGGCAATATCCCTCGCCACCTGATCTGCAGAGTGGTCGAACATCGCCTGTTCCTGCGCATCCAGCGGCAACTCGATAATCCGCGCAAGCCCCTTCTCTGCGAGTACACAGGGCACACCCATGGCGATATCCGTTCGCCCATACTCGCCCTCAAGAATCGCCACCGCCGGCAAAATACGGTTCCGCCCATTGGCGATCGCATCGACCATCTGCGCAATGGCCACGCCGGGTGCATCGCAGGCGCTCCCCGTCTTCTTCAACCCCAGAATCTCGCCGCCGCCCTTACGGGTGCGCTCGACAATCTGTTCGATCTGCTCGCTGGACAGGAAGTGCGACAGCGGCACCGAGCCGATCTGGCAGTAGCGCATCAGCGGCACCATGCTGTCGCCATGCCCGCCCAGCACCAGCGCCGTGATATCCCGTGCAGAAAACCCGGTTTGCTCGGCGATGAAGCACTTCATGCGCGCGGTATCCAGCACCCCCGCCTGCCCGAACACCTTGTCGCGCCCCTGCCCGCTGACGCTCCAGGCGCGATAGGTGAGCACATCGACCGGGTTGGACACCACCAGCACCGTCGCTGTCGGCGCGTGGTGCTTGATATCCGCCATGATGCTGTCGAGGATTGGCAGGTTGGTACTCAATACATCCTGGCGCGACTGGCCGGGCTTGCGCGGCACGCCCGCCGTGATCACCACCAGCTCGGACCCCTCCAGCATCTCGGCTTTGGCCCCGCCGTGAACATGGGTATCGGAACCTGAATCCACCGCAGCCTGCCAAACGTCCAGCGCCTTGCCCTGCGCCAGTTCACCCTGCACGTCCATCAACACCAGCTCACGGCACAACTCATCCCGGGCGATGATCTGCGCCGCCGCCTCGCCGACCAGGCCGGCACCCACAATCGTTAATTTGTTCACCAGACACCTCCCAGCGGCGCGCGCCACCAGGAACACGCCTGCGTATAGAGAGAAGTATTGCCTGCCGGGGCTAAATGGCCACCCAAGACGATGCGACGACCTTCACTTGACAGTATTCCATGGCAGCGCGAATACTTTGACCTGATTCATATAGATGACCATACAACAAGGTGAATCAACCGATGACTATGCTGCCCAAGCGCCCCGTCGCCACACCACCGCCCACCGGCTTCAGCGCCACGCCTCCCTGCTGCCCATCTTCCGTTACCAGGCGGCCGCCTGTGAGCGGCAGCTAGCGCAAAGCTGCGTTCCCTTCCTCGAAACCGTAGCAGCAGCCGCAACGGCAGCCACCTGGGCATGCCCCGTGGAAACGCCCGTCACGCCTTCAAACCCTGAGTGCAGCCGAGCGCCAGCCCAACCGAGACTCCTTGAATGACTCCCTTAGATATACAGCTATTACTGACGGCACTGGCCAGTGTTCTGGTGCTGGTGGCGCTCATCGTTTCGCGCCTGAAAATGCACCCGCTGCTGGCCTTGCTGGTGGTGTCCATTGGCGTGGGCTTCGCGACGCATATGGCGCCAGGCAGCATCGTCGCCCACCTGCTCACCGGCGCCGGCAAGACACTGGGCGCAGTGGGGGTGGTGATCGCGCTGGGTGCGATGCTCGGCAAGATCCTGGCTGACGCTGGCGTCACGGAACAGGTCGCGGATGTCATCCTCAAGCGCACCTCCGACCGCATGATCCCTTGGGCCATGATGCTGGTTGCCTTTGTCATTGGCATCCCCATGTTTTTCGAAGTCGGCCTGGTGATCATGCTGCCGCTGATATTCAGCGTGGCGCGCAAATTGGAAAGCAAGGCGCGCTTCAAAGGCTCGGCGTATGTGTATGTAGGTGTGCCGGTCATTTCGGCGCTTGCCGCCATGCACGGCATGGTACCGCCGCACCCAGGCCCCCTGACCGCCATCGCCGTGCTCAAGACCTCGGTCGGGCCCACCATGCTCTATGGCTTCCTTGCCGCCATTCCGGCAATGATCCTGGGCGGCCCGCTGTACGGCATGTTCATTTCACCGCGCATGAACACGCGGCCCGATCAGGCATTGCTGGACCAGTTCACACTGGCTGAAAAAGCCGATGGCCAACCCCGCCCCGGGGTAATGGTCGGCATGCTGGCCGCATTGCTGCCGGCCATCCTGATGCTGGTGCATGCCGTCGCCGAGATGCTGCTGCCCAAAGGCAATGCGCTGCTGGAGATGGCCAGCTTCCTGGGCAACCCGCTGATCGCCATGCTGCTGGGCGTGCTGTTCGCCGGCGCCAGCCTGGTGCTTGCGCGCGGCGGCGACGCCGAACAGCTGCGCGATGCACTGGGCAAAAGCCTCAAGCCGATCGCCTCGATCATCATGATCATTGCCGGTGGCGGTGCCTTTCAAGAAATGCTGACCAGCGCCAAGGTAGGCGATGCCATTGTGCACCTGACCCAGCAATCTGCCTTCCCTCCCCTGATTCTGGGGTGGCTGATCGCGATGCTGCTCTCGGTGTCTACCGGTTCCGCCACGGTCGGTATCGTAGGGGCTGCCGGCTTACTGGCGCCGCTGGCAGGTGCAGACCCCAGCCTCAACCTGCCTTTGCTGGCCTTGTCCATCGGCTGCGGTTCGCTGTTCTTCAACTATGCGAACCATGCAGGCTTCTGGATGGTGAAAGAATCCTTTGGCATGACCATGGGCGAAGCCACCAAGACCATCTCGGTGGTGCAGTCTATCGTGGCGGTGGTTGGCTTGATCGTGGTGTTGCTGCTGAACGCGGCCATCACCATAGGTTGAACTCGAGTCAACGGGGGCTGCGCAGCAGCCCCAATCTGGCCCCACCCTCGAGCAACGATCTGGCCTAACGTTCCAGATCCTGCTCGCTTCGTTCCATTACCTTCCCACACTGCTCACTGGCCAACCGGCTGATGATCCGGATCGCCTGATGGATACCGGCCGTGTTGCGAAAGCTCAGACGCGGGTTGTGTTCGCATTCGAGCATTTCGTCGTGCTGGACCAGGGCCTCGCCTAGCAGTTCGAGGGTCCAGGCGTAGCTTTGGATGGTGGAGAGGCGTTCTTGGTCAGACATGGCGGGCCTCCGGTTGGGTGGAGACGAAGCGGGGCTTGCTGAAGGTGAAGTAGCGCAGGGCCGTTGCGGAACGGCGGAGGAGAACGGATGCGAGGATCCTGGATGGACTTGAGATGAGCATGCATGCGGTCCTTTTCGATTGAAGCACCACGCTGACCGTCGCCAAACGATTAGGGTGGCAGCTGTACGCAGGTTGGCGAACCGAGGAAAAGGAACTCGGCAGACCCGAAGGTCTCCCACGCACAGCCGCCATTACACGAAACTGCGGACGCAAAAAAAGCGCCTGCAATCGTGATCGGGGGCGCCGATGCGCCTTTTCGTTCGGGTCGCCAAACCCGGTCGCGGAGTTGGCCGCGACTGGAGCACGGTAGCGTCGTGGGGGCTGCAATGCAAGGTTTGGGGGGATGTGAATGGACGCTGGGAGTTGTAGGAAACGTCGGCTAAAACGGGTTGGTATCAAGATCTAGTTGAAGGTTGGTAGCGGCGTAAATGGGGAGACAGGAGTCGAATCAGGCACCTGAAAGCTAAAAAAACCATCGAATCAGTTATTAGATCTTCTCGAACGTATACCTAAATCCAAAGATACAATCTGCGACACCTCACTCACAGTCTTTGCTGCAAAGGTGCGCTGACTAGCGCGATGCCGGTCTGACTACCCAGGAAAAGCTGTAAGCGCACTTAGGCGTCAGTGAGCCTTTTCCGAAGAAAGCTCAAAGCATCCTTGAAAACCTGATACCAATTTTCAGAGGGCTCGCTCATGAGAGGATGCCAAAAGAATCTGAATTCATGGCCTCCATCATCTTCTGCAAAATGCACCCAAGTATCAGGAAGGTCTTGGTCAACATAACATTCATGAAATGCCCATGTGTGTCCAGTTACGATGGAACGCCTCTCCCCCAAATGTCGCCCAACTGTCGACTGAATACCTGCTTCTTCTTTCAGCTCTCGAACTGCAGCCAGGTCGGTTGACTCACCTGGCTCGACACTGCCTTTGACCAGCTGAAAGCCTGCTAATGGATGCTCGAACGCTAAAATTTCCAGCGTTTCTCGGCCTCGCAGGACTACAGGACAAGATTTTTCTGCTTCCATGCCGTCACACCTCCGATCCTTACACGTGAGTTGGGAAGCATAAGCGAAGCAAGCTGCCTGACCGATGAGCCCGCCTTCATCTTGACCTCACCCTTGACCCCACTCCGGGTTACCTTCATACCGCAGCCACCCCGCAACCCCCACTCCCCCATCTACCCGATCCTTAGGATGAACACGCCCTTCACTAACCGGCACATCTGCAAAATCAAACGGACTCATCCCCTCAATACACGCAACATTCACACCATACTGATCCGGCGCAGAACGCCGCTGGTGGAAGGTATAGATACCGCACCTCGAGCAGAAGTAATGCTTAGCTTCCCGTGTATGGAACTGATAAAGGGTCAGTGCCTCCTCCCCTTGCGTCACAGTGATATCGCCTAGATTGGCTGACACGGCCACGGCCCCGCGCATGCGGCAGAGCGAACAGTTGCACCTGCGCGCGGTACGCAGACCATCGGTCAAACGCAGTTCAAACCGTACAGTCCCGCAATGGCAGGCTGCTTGGTAAACAGGGCGATCATCCTTTTTTTCATCAGTCATAACGTTCCCCTGCCTGAGAAGGCAACCTGGATATCCACGAGAGAAAGGCCCAAATCTATGTACTTTAGCCTGACACTATGATTGCCTCCCGGGAGGTGGTGTAACTGAACCAGACTTAATGCCGCAACCAATGAGTTAGATAAAAAGTGGTATGAGACTTTATTTGCATACCACATCAATCTCACTGTTCCTGACTGCTTTTCCTTGCCCGTGACGATGCCGGCCTCGACACTGCCTTCTTCGCTTTTGCTGCCGCTGGGCTTTTCCCTCGTTTCGGTCCGGCCACCACGCAGGAACTGGCCAGCGGCGCGGCCACAGCGATTGGCCCACCAACCTTCAACTGGCCGACAGTGTTGCCGACGAGCGTTGCAGTGGGCTTATCTTTGGTAGTCATCACCATCCCCATCCGCACACCAAAGAGACGCAGCACGGCCTCCAAAGTGCTGAGCTTCGGATTCGACTTCCCGCTTTCCAGTTCGTACAGGCTTTTCGTGGACATCTTGCACATGGCCGCGAAGGTCTCTTGGTCAAGCCCGGTGACTTCGAGCCGTAGACGGCGGATGGATGCCCCAATTGGATCGAGCCCCGCCGCGTTGCGCTTGACGATATCCTCTACAAGCTGGGCGCGCTCTTCAGGCTGTAGTTTTTTCATCGCAGTCCCCACTCCACGAGTCGCTTGTCCAGGTTATTCACGGGTAGAGAGGCTGCATTGCGCATCGATTCGGGCGCATCGGTCAGCAGATCGGGCAACGCCCTGAATGCCTCAGCCGCATTCATCAACCGTTGCAGCAGGACATCGGGATCAGTGTAACCAACAAGCTCAGCGCAGTTGTCGCGCCAATTAGAAGACCCCTTGCGCTCTGCTGCCCACTTCGTCGTCCGTGTGATGCCCTCTTCATCGAGGATCATTGGCGCGAGGTCATAGATTGGCGCCAAACAAAACCTCCCACCCACACGCATGATGGAAGTGTTGCGGCCGTGGTTATCGGTGTTCCCTAGAATGCGGTTCAGCAGATCGCGCCGCACATACTCGAACACCAGGTCGTCCACCTCATCCTGCTGGCCGTTATCGATCCATAGGCCTACCAGTCGGTGAACCACTTCGGCATGCGCCATCGGATGCGCGTAGCCGGTAATACCGCAGATCGAGTACACCGACTCCAGCGGTATCCGCTCCACCACGCCATCCACTACTCGGCGATCAAATCGTGGCATCCAGAGGCTTGGCTTCACTGCCTCTTCAAGCGCCAAACCATCAGTGGGAACCGTATCAAGGCCGAGGCCAGCAACCGCCTTGTAGTAATGAAACTCTGTTCGCAGGATGTCCTGGTCGCGCTCGCCGCCTCGATTACGCGCGAACTTGATCAGCCAGTGACGGCACGCCTGGTCATCGGGGAGCATCGCATCCGCATACAGAGCACCGCCGTGGGCTTCGGTCATGACCAGCTTGGGGGCTTGCCCGTTGGCACCGGTAGCACCGCCCAACGCCGCGCCGGTTTCATAGGCGTACTCAAGAAATTCGTTCGTCCTGTCCACGACCTCAGCACGCGCGAAAGCCTCGCTCCGATCCGGCTGAAGGCCTTCCACCGATTCCTTGATGCGCAGGTGCCCAATAGGCGCCGGCGTGAAGCGCTCCAGAAGGTAAAGCCCCATTTCCACACCTTCGGGCTTAAGACGCCCATAGCGGGATTCAAGAGAGTCCTTGGCAGCACCAGAGGGAATGATGTCGTAGAGGAATGCTGGATATCCTTTGACGTCATGGTGGTCCCAGTTCAACGGAAGGTTAACGCTTAGGGCGAGTTCGCAACGATCCTCCATGCGATCAACGTTCGCGATGATGTAGTCGCCGTCGTAGGCGACAAGGCACCTTCCATCAGCAACACGCTCGGGGTTCTCAACCGTGAGTGTCGCTGCATCGCGCCATGCACCATCGGAGAAAGCCTGGATCGTGAGTCTGAGCGGCATCGGGACACCTTTAATCAGTACTTTAATGCTGATTATCATAGTGCGCATGGCAGGAATCGGCAATATTTTGCTGATTAAAAGCTTAAGCACGGATAAAACCGGCATCACACTACCGATTATGCATTCACAGCGCGCGGGAGGGCGGGCTAGAGGTCGTTGCTGCGCCTGGAAGGCAGGAAGTGTGATTCAACCTTTGGGTTATAGGACCATGTTTAATTGCGTTGGGTAGGTGGTGGATGGCACGGGCTTCGCCCGCGTTCGCGGGTAAACCCGCTCCTACAGGGGGGTGGAACGGCTACGCCTTGATGAATCCATAGGTCACCCACATCCAAGCGAAGCCTAAGGCCGTCAGCCACGTGGATACCTGTAGAGCCAACTTAAGTTTTGCAGGGAAGTTTTCTAGTTCTTCGATGTCCAGATGCCCTCGGCGCATATGTACGCCAGGCCAAATGAGTATTCCACAAAGAAACGTTATCAGCAGCCACCGAGCGCCAAAGCGCCGCGTGCCCAAAAACAGTTTCATTTGCTCCAAGCCGGGATGACTTTGGATAGCCGAGGTTGCAACAGTGAAATTTCTTGTACCCGCGATGAATGCACTGACCGCACAACCGGCCAACGCGATCACGAACGGACACGCCAGCATTATCCACTTCAGCCACACGGGCCAACTCTCGAACTCAGTCATAATGTGATTCGTAGATCAGCTCGCCCATTTGCTCACCGCCCTCCGCACCGGCGATGCTCCCAGCAAAAGCCCCTCCCCCGACCAGCGCAATGCCACATACCGGCGCCCCGAAACCCGCGGTACCAGCAGAGAACACCCCACATACAGCGAGCGCAGTGATCCCAGCAATCTTGCCACCCACTATCCCTCCCGCCAGCCCCCCAGCGAAAGCACCTGCCTCAGACAAACGAATTTTTTTGCAGGCTTCGGTTTCCCCTGCACGGCAGGCCTCTTGGACTTTCAGATAGGAAGATGTACCACCTAAGCCAATTCCGACATGCCCACCATACCGAAGGTACTTACTAAGCTTCGCCACTTTGTCCAAGTATGTGGCGTACCCAGGAATCTGCCCTGGCCCACCGGCTTTTGACCAATGATGCACAAGGCTCTTGGTCGAGATATTCAAGCTTTTCTTCAGCCGCTCGTAGGCACCTAGATTCAGATGTTTATTTAGAAAAGTCGCCTTCAGCTGACCATCTAGCTGCTCCAATAACAGCCGTCGTTCGGCAAAGAACGATGGACTATTCAGATGGCCATGGCGCAGAAATTCTTGCTGATGCAAACGCTCGATGTTGCCAAGTGTGCTGCGAAGCTGCCGGAGGCCGTGGTCCATCATGTCCTTACCCACACCCATGGAGAGACTGGCGTCACTAAGCAGTCCGGCAATTTCAGCCTGATACTCCATCATGAAATCTGACTCGGCAAAATCGAGTACAGCCAAGGAACGTCGTGCGCGCTCGGCGGCCGCCATGAGTTGGCCCTCCTCCTGGGTGCAGGCATAACCGTTATCCGGATCGCCGATGACGAAGATTTCCCCTGCCTTGAACCCCTGCTCGAAAGTCGGGTTCAGGCGTTGCAGGTACGAAATGGGCAAGGTCGAATCATGGCTAGTCAGCTCCAACAGAATCTGCGGGAACGACATGCTCCGCGGCACCACATAGAATCCCGGCTGCATCTGCCCAGGCAACCCGCCAACCATAGCGGGCGAAGCCCCTGCCAAAGCGCTAGAGCTCCCAGAGCCAGCGGGTTTGAGGCTAGTGCGTACGGCAACCGGCAGCCGCGGCGGGGGCATTTCCCCTAAAGGCGCCACCACCCGGTTGCTACCCTCTGGGCAACCGCAATCAACTAACGCGCCATCCATCGCGACTGGCTGGCCATCCGAGATGAAGTGTCACACCCCTTCGACGACCTTTCCTTCCAGCCCGCAAAGTGGACAAGGTGTGGTGGGATCTCCCATCCTCAGGACCATTCGTCCCTCGTCGAGGTAACCTTCCCCGGTGGCGATGCAAATCGCACCTGTGGTGGTTACATCACCGTCTACTGCTTGGCCAAGCCCATCCAGACTGACGCGCATTTCAGAGTCCCTTGCGAACTGTAGGAGCGAAAGAACCTAACAGCTAAGAAGGGGCAAATGAGGCCTCGAGCAGCTAACGAGACGATTCCTACGAGCAACGCGGATTTAGGACTAGGCACGACCTAACGGTTTGAGAACTAGACTCTGTCTGAAAAAAGCCGTCGTCCCTTTCCAGCCTCAGCTTGCGCAGAAATTCGAGCTCGGCCAGAACGGCAACCAGCGGCGAGTCGAAGGACGGGTTCAGTAGCTGCAGGTCGCGGTGAGAAAACTGGGGCATCTCAAAATTTTCTCTAAACGGGAAAATCATTATCTAGAAAAATTTCGGTTCTCACCCCGTAAACACTGGCCAAAACCTGATCGACAGCTAACCATTATCTAAAAATACGTCCAACCCTAAGTGGAAAACTGCGAACCGTTACGTCAAAAACACGCAGATCCGTGGGGAAAAAAGCGGGAACAAAAAAACCCGCACAAGGCGGGCTTCTATTGGTGCCAGGTAGCGATAAATCGCCATAGGCCAACTGATTCTGGTGCCGGAGACAGGAATCGAACCTGCGACCTTCGCGTTACGAGTGCGCTGCTCTACCGACTGAGCTACACCGGCGTGTAGCGCAACGTACCACTGCTCACACCCGTAACGCAAACCCCTGTTTCCGCTGGTTTATTGCCCTGCCCTCAAGCCCCCTTGCACCCTTTGGGCGCCAGGTCTTCCTCGATGTCGGTCGTGCACGCCCAACCGCTGGCCGAACGCGTCAGGGTCAGGGCCTTGCCCAGCGCGTTGGCCGGCGCATCCACCAGGGTGCAGACAATGCTGCCGCTGCCATCCGCAGCCTTGCCGCTCGCCGTGATCGCACAATGCGCCGTCGCCGGCTGGCCACCCAGGGCGGCGACATCCGCGACATCCTTTCCATCATTCAGCCGCAGATCCATCGCCGTCTTCAGCGCGCTGATCTCCAGCAACCCGGCCGCGGCCTTGGAGCGTGCCTGGTGGTTGGTGTACATCGGTAAGGCGATGGTCGCCAAAATGCCGATGATCGCGACGACGATCATCAGTTCGATCAGGGTGATACCGCGTTGCCCTTTCATGAACGTAGTTCCTTTTTGATTCGCTTACACATTGAGGTCAGTTGCGCCCCAACCGGCAGCGGCGCAGTAGGCCTGAACAGACACCTTTTGTCACCCCTGCCCGCACGGGCGTCATCTTCGCTGAACTACTCTAGTGAGCATCACGGACGCGTGCCCTTGCATGGACGCGGCAAGCTGTTTCCAGGCTTGTCGCCGGGGCTGAACAAGGACCTTTGCATGACTTCATCTTCACTTCTGTACCGCTGGCACGGCACCGACGCCAATGGCACGCCGGTCAGCGGCCAAACACCCGGGCGCAGCCCGGCTTATGTGCGCGCCGGGCTGATTCGCCAGGGCATCACGGTGGCGAGTTTGCGGCCGGCCAGCGGGCTGGCGTTCAGCTTGCCAAAGCGGCGCGAAAAGGCAGACCCGGCGGGGTTCAGCCGGCAGTTGGCGACGTTGCTCAAGGCCGGCGTGCCGCTGCTGCAGGCGTTCGAGGTGATGGGCCGCAGTGGTTGCGATGCGGCGCAGGCGGGGTTGCTGGAAAGATTGAAACAGGATGTGGCCTCAGGCCTGGGGTTGGCGGATGCGTTGCAGCGTCACCCGGCATGGTTCGATGCGCTGTATTGCAACCTGGTACGGGTGGGCGAGCAGTCCGGTACGCTCGACCGGCAGCTGGAGCAGCTGGCCGGCATGCTGGAACAGCGTCGGGTGCTGCACAAGAAGGTGCGCAAGGCGATGATCTACCCGCTGCTGCTGTTGCTGACCGGGCTGGGGGTGTCGGCGATCTTGTTGCTGGAGGTGATTCCTAAATTCGAGAGCATGTTCTCGGGCATGGGCGCGGCGTTGCCGGCATTTACCCAATGGGTGATCAACTTGTCCACAGGGCTGAGCCGGTTTGCGCCGCTGCTGCTGGTGATGGGCGTGGTGCTGGGTGTTGCCGTGCGCCAGCTTTACCGGCAGCACGCGCCAGCGCGCCTGTGGATATCTCGGCGGGTGCTGGGCTTGCCCGTGTTTGGCAAGTTGCTGGGGCAGGCCGCGCTGGCGCGGTTTGCGCGCAGCCTGGCAACGTCCTACGGCGCCGGGGTGCCGTTGCTGGATGCGCTGGGTACGGTGGCGCGGGTAACGGGTGGCGACCTGCACGAGCAGGCGGTGTTGCGGCTGCGCCAAGGCATGGCCAATGGGCAAGGGCTGAACCAGGCGATGGCCGGTGAACCGCTGTTCCCCCCCTTGCTGGTGCAGTTGACAGCCATCGGTGAATCCAGCGGCACGCTGGACCAAATGCTGGAAAAAGCCGCCAGCCATTACGAGGAACAGGTCAGCCAGGCGCTGGACCAGTTGACCAGCCTGCTGGAGCCGGCCATCGTGCTGATCCTGGGCTTGCTGGTGGGTGGCCTGGTGGTGGCGATGTACCTGCCGATCTTCCAGTTGGGTAGTTTGATCTGAACATGACTTTATGGGCTTTGCTGGCTGAACAGCCAGCGTATTTCCTCACCCTTGCCACGGTGCTCGGCCTGCTGGTGGGCAGCTTTATCAACGTGCTGGTATATCGCCTGCCGATCATGCTGGAGCGCCAATGGCAGCGTGAGGCGCAAGAGGTATTGGGGCTGCCGACCACGCAGCACCCGCGTTTCGACCTGTGCCTGCCCGCCTCCCGGTGCCCACACTGCGCGCACCAGATTCGTGCGTGGGAGAACATTCCGGTCATCAGCTACCTGGCCTTGGGCGGGCGCTGTTCGTCCTGCAAAAACCGCATCAGCCTGCGTTACCCGGTAGTGGAAGTGGCCAGCGCGCTGCTGTCGCTGGTAGTGGCCTGGCGCTTCGGCGCTTCGGTAGAGGCGTTGCTGGCGTTGCCGCTGACCTGGTGCCTGCTGGCGCTGAGCCTGATCGATGCGGACCACCAGCTGCTGCCGGATGTGCTGGTGCTGCCGACCATGTGGCTAGGGCTGATCGTCAATACCTTTGGCATCCATGTGCCCCTGGCCGACGCACTGTGGGGCGCAGTGGCCGGGTACCTCAGCCTGTGGACGGTGTACTGGGTGTTCAGGCTGGTCACCGGCAAGGAAGGCATGGGCTATGGCGATTTCAAGCTGATGGCGCTGATCGGGGCGTGGGGGGGTTGGCAGGTGCTGCCGTTGACGCTGCTGTTGTCGTCGGTGGTGGGGGCGCTTGTTGGCCTGTGCTTGCTGCGTTTTCGCCGGCATGCCTTGGGCACGGCTATCCCGTTTGGCCCTTATCTGGCAATTGCGGGGTGGATTGCCGTGCTCTGGGGTGATGAAATATACGCCTCATACATACAACTGCTTGGATACTGATGACCACTGCGGCCTTTACCCCCTGGATTCTCGGCCTGACCGGCGGCATTGGTAGCGGCAAAAGCGCCGCTGCCGAGCGCTTTGTCGAGCTTGGCGTGCACCTGGTCGATGCCGACCAGGCGGCGCGCTGGGTTGTCGAACCTGGTCGCCCGGCCCTGGCCAGCATCGTCGAGCGCTTCGGCCCGGGCGTGCTGCAGGGCGACGGCCAGCTCGATCGCGCCGCCCTGCGCCAGCTGATTTTCGCCGACCCAGCGCAACGCAAATGGCTGGAGCAACTGCTGCACCCGCTGATCGGTCAGGAGATTTTCAGCTATCTGGCCAAGGCGCAGTCGCCTTATGCGGTCTATGTGTCGCCGCTGCTGATCGAATCGGGCCAGCACCATAAGACCCAACGCGTACTGGTGATCGATGCGCCGCAGGACCTGCAAATAGCCCGTACCCTGGCGCGGGACAACACCAGTGCCGAGCACGTGCAGGCCATTTTGCAGGCGCAGTTGGCCCGTGAGGATCGCCTGCGCCATGCCGATGATGTGGTGGTCAACGACGGCGGCCTGGCCGCGCTGCATGAGCAGATTGACCGCCTGCACCACTTTTACCTGACTTTGAAAGGAGGCCAGCCATGAGCCAGCCATTGACCGTCGATTGCCCAACTTGCGGCGCGCCTGTGGAATGGAGCGAAAAAAACGCGTTCCGACCGTTTTGTTCGGACCGTTGCAAGCTGATCGACCTGGGGGCCTGGGCGGCTGAGGAGCACAAAATTGCGGGGTCGGAAGGGTCCGAAGATGAGCTGTATTCGGGGGACCTGGAGCCGCGGCATTGAGCTGATTGCAAGGCGGCTGTGCCGACCTGTGGGAGCCTTGTGTCGCGAACGGGCTGCGAAGCAGCCCCGGCATTTTTTGAGTTACCACCGAATCTGGGGCTGCTTCGCAGCCCTTTCGCGACACAAGGCCGCTCCCACAGAGACCGCGTCAGGTTTTAGATGTGATGGCAGAGCCGCCGCATGATCACCGCTCATCTTCCTTCCAGGGCGCCTGCAAATACCGTGTGCGGTTGAAGGTTTCCAGCCACTCGGGGCAAAACACCACCAGCGCACTGATCACCATGCCGTTGATGAACGCCTCGGGGAACATCATCAGCCACAGGTAGCCGACAAAGTCGCTGAGCCATTCCGGCAGGGCAAACCGCCCGTCGAGCCACAACAACCCTAGCGCCGCCGGTACGCAAACCAGCACGGTGAGCGCTGCCGGGAAGAACCCCGAACAGAAGATATAAACGAACAGGTTTCGCGGCTGGGCGCGCTCGACCACTATCGCGCACACTTCGGTAATCAGCACTGGCAAACCAATCAGCAACAAGCCGTTCACCCCCAACGCCGCCAGGTCTTGTCGCCCAAGCGCCAGCAAGCCAAGCTGGGCCATGAAGCCACCCAGCACCGCCAGCGGCCAGTCCAGCAACAGGGTGACCGCCGTCATGCCAATAAAGTGGTACGACACCCCGGTATCAAAGTCGCGCCGCACCAGCCACAGCGCAAACAGGCAGAACACCGTGCCAAACAGCAAATGCTGGCGGCGCCGGTCGGTAAACAGTTCAACCCAGCGAACCCGGCTCACCGCCCAGATCAACAACGGCACATAACCCAGCCAGCCAAGGGTAAGGGTGGTGCCGGATAACACCTGCGCGCTGATCACCTGAACAATACCCTTTGCGGCCATGTGGATAAAACCGAGTCTACACCCATTCTCCCATTCCTTCGGCTGCGGTAGGCTGACGCTTCCATTCGATGCAGGAAGCATTGGTCATGCTGGAAGGAACCAACCCCGCCCTGCTACTGGCAGCGGCACTCAACGCCATCATCGGCGTACTTCACCTGGCCATCATCGCCGTGGGGCCGCGTTGGTACCGTTTGTTCGGGGCCGGTGAGCGCATGGCGGTGGCCGCCGAAAAGGGCCGCTGCTACCCGGCGCTGATCACCGCTGCCATCGCCTGCGTGTTGCTGGCCTGGTCGGCCTATGCGCTGTCGGCTGCCGGTGCGATCGGGCGGCTGCCCTTGCTGCTGCCAGTCATTTGCCTGATCACCCTGGTGTACTTGCTACGCGGCCTGCTGGGGCCAGGATTGCTGGCGGGCACCGGGCGTTCGCAGCGGTTTATCGTGGTCAGTTCGCTGATCTGCCTGGGCTTTGGCGTGGTGCATCTGGTCGGGCTGGTGCAGCAGTGGCCGGTGCTGGGCTGATTTTCACGCTTAAACAGCATCTTACCGTCATCGATTAGCGGCTAAGCTTGTCTGCATGGATGACTCAGACTACCTGCGCCTGCTTACCATCCAGGCCGAACAAGCCAATGCCTTTCTCTCCAACGCCCGTAAGTGGGAGCGGGAGCGATGGGTGTGCCAGCGCCTGTTGCAGGGGCTGAACATTCCCTACCGCAGCGAGGACTTCACCCCGGCGGGGCAGGAGCCACCAGACGTGCTGTTCCGCGACGCCGCCTTCGAGGTGTTTTTCGTGCTCGACGAGGGCCGCCGGCTGAACGATGAATGGCGCGAGGAACTGCAGCGGCGACGCAGTGCGTTTTCCCTGGCGCAGCTGGTACGCCGCGAAGCACGCCCGCGGCGCATCAGTGCCACCGAACTGCTGGGGCGCCTGGCGCCCACCTTGCGCAAGAAGGCGCACAATTACCGGGAACGCGGGCTGGAGCTGAACGAGCTGGACATCATCGCGTTCTCCAGCCTCAAGCGCGAAGTGCTCGACCTCAACACCCACTTCCCGCCGCCTACCGAATACCTGCGCCAAGGCTGGCGCTCGCTGTCGCTGGTCGGGCCAACCTTTGCCCGGGTACTGTTTGCCCACCCCGATGCGCCGGATTTCCTGCGCGGCAACCTGGGCCGCAGCATCGTCTTCGACGTAGGCATCAGTCTTTGATCCAGTGCAGCGACTGTTTGCGATGGCGTACACTCGGCGCCAGGGATAGAAAGCATTATCATTTGTTTCAAGCGCCTGCGCGAACGCTGTAGCGTTTGCGCAGTCACAAACGTCTACCTGACGAGGCCCACCATGACCAGTCGCCTGAACCCGGAAGATCAGCGTCGTGTCGATGAGTATCTGCGAGCCCCCCAGCACCAAGTCGAGCGCAGGCCCTTCCGGCCGTGGCTGCTCCTTGTGCTGGTGCTGGCCGTGACCATCGGGTTGGGTCTCATCAGCCGCCTGCTGAGTGGACTGGTGCTATGAGCTGCGTCGCGCTCGCCCTCCCCTCGTGCAGTTTGCGGCCGGCCCCCAGGGCCACGAATTCCGTAAACCTTATGAGATATTCCCATGACTCATCGCATCGTGATTGTCGGCGGCGGCGCCGGCGGCCTGGAACTGGCGACCCGCCTGGGTAAAAGCCTGGGCAAGCGCAAGCAGGCCGAAATCACCCTGGTCGACACCAACCTCACGCACATCTGGAAGCCACTGCTGCACGAAGTGGCCGCCGGCTCGCTGAACTCCTCGGAAGACGAACTGAACTACGTGGCTCAGGCCAAGTGGAACCACTTCAATTTCCAGCTGGGGCGCATGAGCGGCCTGGACCGTGAAGGCAAGCAGATTCAACTGGCTGCCACCCTCGACGAAGAGGGCCGTGAGCTGCTGCCTGCGCGCACCCTGGGCTACGACACCCTGGTGATTGCCGTGGGCTCCAACACCAACGACTTCGGCACCCTGGGCGCAGCGCAGCACTGCCTGTTCCTGGATACCCGCAAGCAGGCAGAGCGTTTCCACCAGCAACTGCTGAACCACTACCTGCGAGCCCACGCCGGCGACGTGGCCAGCGAGAAAATCAGCGTGGCCATTGTCGGCGCCGGTGCCACCGGTGTAGAGCTGGCGGCCGAGCTGCACCACGCTGCCCACGAGCTGGCGGCCTATGGCCTGGACCGCATCCAGCCCAAGGACATGCACATCACCCTTATCGAGGCGGGCCCGCGCGTTCTCCCGGCGCTGCCGGAGCGCATCAGCGTACCGGTTCACAAAACCCTGGAAAAACTCGGGGTGAAGGTGATGACCAACGCCGCAGTCAGTGAAGTGACCGAGGACGGCCTGAAAACCAAGGACGGTGAAGTGATCCAGGCCAGCCTGAAAGTGTGGGCAGCCGGTATCCGCGCGCCAGGTTTCCTCAAGGACATCGATGGCCTGGAAACCAACCGCATCAACCAGCTGGTCGTGCGCCCTACCCTGCAAACCACCCGCGACGACAACATCTTCGCCTTCGGTGACTGCGCCGCCTGCCCGCAACCCGGCAGCGACCGTAACGTGCCGCCGCGCGCACAGGCGGCGCACCAGCAGGCTTCGATGCTTGCGCAAAGCCTGAAGGCGCGCCTGGAGAACAAGGCCCTGCCGACGTACGCGTACAAGGACTATGGCTCGCTGGTGTCGCTGTCGCGCTTCTCGGCGGTGGGCAACCTGATGGGTAACCTGATGGGCAGCGTGAAGCTGGAAGGCTGGCTGGCGCGGATGTTC
The DNA here is from genome assembly GCF_019691255.1 of Pseudomonas sp. USTB-Z. Taxonomy (NCBI): domain Bacteria; kingdom Pseudomonadati; phylum Pseudomonadota; class Gammaproteobacteria; order Pseudomonadales; family Pseudomonadaceae; genus Pseudomonas; species Pseudomonas sp. USTB-Z. Next base: position 31,416 of record NZ_JAECZP010000010.1, on the reverse strand, counting down.
TATGTGTCGCTGTACCGCATGCACCAGATGGCGCTGTACGGGTTCTTCCGCACGGCGTTGATGATGCTGGGCAGCAAGATTGGCCGGGGTACCGAGCCGCGCCTGAAGCTGCACTGACAGGCGCCCGCATGCCCTGTAGGCGCGGGTTTACCTGTGAATGCGATGGTGGCTGCACTGCCGCATTCGCGGGTGAACCCGCTCCTACAAAGGGGGCGGTGTGGCAAATAGATGCAGGTGGGATTTGCACCGATGGGCGCATTTTTCGAGGCAAAAGAAAAAGGGCATCTCATGCGAGATGCCCTTTGTTCATGGTGGGTCGTGTAGGATTCGAACCTACGACCAATTGGTTAAAAGCCAACTGCTCTACCAACTGAGCTAACGACCCAAAAATGGTCGGGGTGAGGGGATTCGAACTCCTGACATCCTGCTCCCAAAGCAGGCGCGCTACCGGACTGCGCTACACCCCGAGTGTTTCAAAAAAAAGGGCATCTCTTTGAGATGCCCTTTTCTACATGGTGGGTCGTGTAGGATTCGAACCTACGACCAATTGGTTAAAAGCCAACTGCTCTACCAACTGAGCTAACGACCCGGAAAATGGTCGGGGTGAGGGGATTCGAACTCCTGACATCCTGCTCCCAAAGCAGGCGCGCTACCGGACTGCGCTACACCCCGAGATTGGCTCCGCGACCTGGACTCGAACCAGGGACCCAATGATTAACAGTCATTTGCTCTACCGACTGAGCTATCGCGGAACTGAACTTCGGTACAACTCCGAAGACTGCGTTCGCTTCGGACTCTTTAGCTTCTTCGCTTTCGCGTTGTCGCTGCTGAGGCCGGCTATTCTACATTCTTCGTTTTGCTTGTCAACCACTTTTTTTCATTCAACTTACTGATTTGTAAGTTGTTTTGCGATCACTGATGTTGCTGGTGATTCGCTTAGTGCCTGACAACGCGGCGTATATTAGGGGCACTCTAAATTTGATGCAAGCAAAAATTTCAAAAATTTCAGACGGTTACCCCGGATTGGCGCAAAGGCCCGAAATAGCTGGGCTGTGCCGGCCCTTTCATGGCTAAACCCGCGCCTACGAGGGGCTGCATAGCCTGCAAAAATCTGCGCAGGGTTGGCCGCGAAGAGGCCGACATGGGCAACAGGCAGAAAAAAGCCCCGCAAACGCGGGGCTCATGGTGCAACACAATCAGCCAAAGACGATTTCGTCGCCTTCCACCTTGGCGGTGATCGCCGTACCGGGCAGGAACTTGCCGGCCAGAATCAGCTGCGCCAGCGGGTTCTCGATCCAGCGCTGGATCGCCCGCTTCAGCGGCCGTGCGCCGTATACCGGGTCGTAACCCACGGCAATCAGCTTGTCCAACGCCTCTGGGCTCAGGCTCAGCGACAGTTCGCGCTCCAGCAGGCGGCTGCGCAGGCGGCCGAGCTGGATTTCGGTAATACCGGCAATCTGCTCGCGGCCCAAAGGCTCGAACACCACCACTTCGTCGATGCGGTTGATGAACTCCGGACGGAAGTGCGCCCCCACCGCATCCATCACTGCCGCACGCTGTGCCTCGCGGTCACCCACCAGTTCCTGAATCTGCGCCGAGCCCAGGTTGGAGGTCATCACGATCACGGTGTTGCGGAAGTCCACGGTGCGCCCGTGGCTGTCGGTCAGGCGGCCGTCCTCCAGCACCTGCAACAGCACGTTGAACACATCCGGGTGGGCTTTTTCCACCTCGTCCAGCAGCACCACCGAGTAAGGCTTGCGCCGCACGGCCTCGGTCAGGTAACCGCCCTCTTCATACCCTACATAGCCTGGTGGTGCACCGATCAGGCGCGCTACGGAGTGCTTCTCCATGAATTCGGACATGTCGATGCGCACCATCGCCTCTTCGGTGTCGAACAGGAACTCGGCCAGCGCCTTGCACAGTTCGGTCTTGCCCACACCGGTCGGGCCGAGGAACAGGAACGAACCACTTGGCCGGTTCGGGTCGGACAGCCCGGCACGCGAGCGGCGCACGGCGTTGGCTACGGCGGTTACCGCCTCGCTCTGGCCAATCACGCGCTGGTGCAGCAGCTCTTCCATCTTCAGCAGCTTCTCGCGCTCGCCTTCGAGCATCTTGGCCACAGGAATGCCGGTCCACTTCGACACCACTTCGGCAATTTCTTCCTCGGTGACCTTGTTGCGCAGCAACTGGTTTTCGGTCTTGCCGTGCTGGTCGACCATCTGCAGGCTGCGCTCCAGGTCCGGGATCACCCCGTACTGCAGTTCGGCCATGCGGCTCAGGTCGCCTTTGCGACGGGCGGTTTCCAGCTCCTGGCGAGCTTGCTCGATCTTTTGCTGGATCTGCGCCGAACCCTGCACTTCAGCTTTCTCCGAAGCCCAGATTTCTTCCAGGTCGGAATACTCACGCTCCAGCCGCTCGATTTCTTCGGTCAGCTTCTCCAGGCGTTTTTTCGCCGCTTCGTCTTCTTCTTTCTTCAGCGCCTGCGACTCCACCTTCAGCTGGATCAGGCGGCGATCAAGGCGGTCGAGCACTTCCGGCTTGGAGTCGATCTCCATGCGGATGCGGCTGGCCGCTTCGTCGATCAGGTCAATGGCCTTGTCCGGCAGCTGGCGGTCGGTAATGTAGCGGTGGCTGAGCTTGGCCGCAGCGATGATTGCACCGTCGGTGATGGCCACCTTGTGGTGCACTTCATAGCGCTCTTTCAGGCCACGCAGGATGGCGATGGTGTCTTCCTCGCTCGGCTCCTCGACCAGCACTTTCTGGAAACGGCGCTCCAGGGCGGCGTCTTTTTCGATGAACTGGCGGTACTCGTTCAGCGTGGTGGCACCTACGCAATGCAGCTCGCCGCGGGCCAGGGCCGGCTTGAGCATGTTGCCGGCGTCCATGGCGCCCTCGCCTTTGCCGGCGCCGACCATGGTGTGCAGTTCGTCGATGAACAGGATGATCTGGCCTTCCTGCTTGGACAGTTCGTTCAGCAGGCTTTTCAAGCGCTCTTCGAACTCACCGCGGTACTTGGCACCGGCAATCAGCGCGCCCATGTCCAGCGCCAGCAGCCGCTTGCCTTTGAGGCCGTCGGGCACTTCACCATTGATGATGCGCTGGGCCAGGCCTTCGGCAATGGCGGTTTTACCCACGCCAGGCTCACCGATGAGCACCGGGTTGTTCTTGGTACGGCGTTGCAGCACCTGCACGGTACGGCGGATTTCATCGTCACGGCCAATGACCGGGTCCAGCTTGCCCTCTTCGGCACGCTTGGTCAGGTCGACGGTGTATTTGTCCAGCGCCTGGCGCGACTCCTCGGCGTTGGCGTCATTCACTGCCGCGCCACCACGCAGGTTGTTGATGGCATTTTCCAGCGCTTTCTTGCTCACGCCCTGGCTCAGCAGCAGCTTGCCGAGCTTGCTGTTTTCGTCCATGGCGGCCAACAGCACCAGCTCGCTGGAAATGAACTGGTCGCCCTTCTGCTGTGCCAGGCGGTCTGCCTGGTTAAGCAGGCGTGCCAAGTCCTGCGACATGTTCACGTCGCCGGTAGGGTTCTGTATTTTTGGTAGTTGGTCGAGCTCTTTCACCAGCCCCTGGCGCAGGCCATTGATGTCGAAGCCTACCTGCATCAGCAGCGGTTTGATGGAGCCGCCCTGCTGTTCGAGCAGCGCCTGTAACAGGTGCACGGGCTCGATGGCTGGGTGGTCCATGCCAACGGCCAAAGATTGGGCATCGGATATTGCAAGTTGCAGCTTGCTGGTTAAACGGTCTATTCGCATGGTGTACCTTCCTTTAAAGGGCAGGTCGGAGCGATGGACAGCGCCTGTTTATAAAGAAACCTGCCTGAGATGCCTTTATAGATAAGGCTGATTCTGGAAGATTCAAGCGTAGCGGGGTTGACCAAAGTCAACCTGTTGGATTAATGGGGGGCCATTCGCGGGCATACTCGCCCCCACAGGTACACCACCGGTTTCAACGTTTGCGGAATCTCTGTGGGAGCGGGCGTGCTGGCGAAGAGGCCGGTACAGGCTAGCGCGGGTCCAGCCAGACCAACGATGCAAAACGCCCACCCTGCGGGGTACGGCGATAGGAGAAGAACCGCGCATCACTGACCGTGCACAAACCACCGCCATAAACAGCAGTCACGCCACGGGCAGCCAGGCGAATACGCGCCAGCTCATAGATATCCGCCAACAGCTTGCCTGGCCGTTCGCCGTCGACGAATGCCCGAGCTGCTTGCGGGTGCACGGCGGTAAAGGCATCACGCACTTCCAGCCCCACTTCGAACGCTTGCGGGCCAATGGCAGGCCCCAACCACACCAGCACCTCTGCTGGCGGCAGCGCCAGCCGGTCCAGCGTGGCTTCCAGCACGCCACCCGCCAGCCCGCGCCAGCCCGCATGTGCCGCCGCCACGCGGGTGCCGGCACGGTCGCAGAACAGCGCAGGCAGGCAATCGGCGGTCATCACGGTGCAGGCAATGCCAGGCTGGTGGGTCCAGCTGGCATCGGCCTCGGCGACCACCGCCGGGTCGGCATCCGCCACCACCCGCCCATGCACCTGCTTGAGCCAGGCCGGTTGGATGGTGAACTGTTCGCTCAGGCGGCGGCGGTTCTCGGCAACCGCGGCAGGGTCATCCCCAACATGGTCGCCGAGGTTGAAGGTTTCGTAAGGCGGCAAGCTGACGCCGCCCTGACGGGTGGTGACACAGGCGCGCACCGAGGCCGGGGCCGGCCAGTCGGGGAACAGCAACGCCTGCGTCAGGTCACTCATCCGATGAAGCTCTCGCGGTCCTGGTTCAGCAGCGACAGCAACCAGACGAAGTCATCCGGCAGTGGCGATTCCCACTTCATGACTTCACCGGTAATCGGGTGGGCCAAGGCGAGGAAACGCGCATGCAGCGCCTGGCGCGGGAAGGTCTTGACCGCCTCGACCATGGTCGGGCTGGCAGCGGGCGGAATACGGAAGCGCCCGCCGTACGTCTGGTCGCCAACCAGCGGGAAACCCACGTGGGCCATGTGCACGCGAATCTGGTGGGTACGGCCGGTTTCCAGCTTGACCCGCACATGGGTGTGCGAGCGGAAGCGCTTGAGTACGCGGTAGTGGCTGACCGCCGGCTTGCCGCCGTCGGTTACAGCCATGCGCTGGCGCATGCCGCCATGACGGCCGATGGGCGCGTCGATCTTGCCACCGGCAGTCACCACGCCAATCACGATGCACTCGTAGATGCGGCTGACCTTGCGGGCCTGCATCTGCTCGACCAGCTTGGTCTGCGCCTGCAGGGTCTTGGCCACCACCATCAGGCCGGTGGTGTCCTTGTCCAGGCGGTGCACGATACCGGCGCGCGGCACGTTGACGATGTCTGGCACATGGTGCAGCAGCGCGTTGAGCAGGGTGCCGCTGGCATGCCCGGCCGCCGGGTGCACAACCAGCCCGGCAGGCTTGTTGATCACCAGGATGTGGTCGTCTTCGTAGACGATATCCAGTTCGATATCTTCTGCGATCCACTCGCCCTGGGCCTCTTGTTCAGCCTCCAGGGCAAGCAGAGAGCCGCCATGAACAAGGTCGCGAGGGCGCACGACTGCACCATCGACCGTCAGGCGGCCCTCTTTGATCCACGAAGTTAGCCGCGAACGCGAGTACTCGGCGAACAATTGGGCGGCGACCTGGTCGAGGCGTTGGCCGCCCAGTTCGGACGGTACCTCTGCGCTAAGTTGAATGATCTCGGACATGCTCGATTCGGCGGGCGCACAGCCTTTGGTTTCGGCTGCGAGCTTGTGGTTAAATACGGCTTCTTTTGTCCCGGGGTTGGCCGGGGCGCTCATCATAACAGGACGGCACCGCCCAAGACAGCGGCCGTCAAAGGGACGCAAGCCGCCATGCAAGTGAAACACCTGCTGCTGATCGCCATCCTCGGGCTTACCGCGGCCTGTTCCTCTAATAAAGAGGTCATTGACGAGAACCTCAGCGAGGCCGAACTGTACCAGCAGGCCCAGGCTGATCTGGACAACTCCAGCTACACCAGCGCCGTGAACAAGCTCAAGGCCCTGGAGTCGCGCTACCCGTTCGGCCGCTATGCCGATCAGGCGCAGCTTGAGCTGATCTACGCCAACTACAAGAATGCCGAGCCCGAGGCCGCCAAGTCGGCCGCCGAGCGCTTCATCCGCCTGCACCCGCAGCACCCGAACGTCGATTACGCCTACTACCTCAAGGGCCTGACCTCGTTCGACCAGGACCGTGGCCTGCTGGCGCGCTTCCTGCCGCTGGACATGACCAAGCGTGACCCGGGCGCCGCCCGCGACTCGTACAACGAGTTCGCCCAGCTGACCAGCCGCTTCCCCAACAGCCGCTACGCGCCAGACGCCAAGCAGCGCATGATCTACCTGCGCAACCTGCTGGCTTCGTACGAAATCCACGTGGCCGACTACTACCTGAGCCGCCAGGCTTATGTAGCGGCTGCCAACCGTGGCCGCTACGTGGTCGAAAACTTCCAGGAAACCCCGTCCGTCGGTGACGGCCTGGCGGTGATGGTCGAGTCGTACCAGAAGCTGCACCTGGACGAACTGGCCGCCACGAGCCTGGAAACCCTCAAGCTCAACTACCCGGACCACCCGAGCCTGGTCGATGGCGAGTTCCAGCCCAAGCAGACCGAGTCTGACGGCCGCGGCTGGCTGTCCAAGGCCACCTTGGGCCTGATCGAAACCGATACCCCGCTGCCGCCAGGCGAAACCCGCGCCAACCAGGACGTGGTCAAGCAGTTCCAGGACGCGCGCGACGAGATGCCGCGAGAGCTGCTGCCTAAAGACGAGAACGGCGACCCGATCGTGCCGGAAGGCCCGAAAGAAGCCGAGAAAGACCGTTCCTGGTTCAGCTACATGACCTTTGGTCTGTTCGACTGACCTTCAGCGGTGAATGAAAGGGAGGCCTTGGGCCTCCCTTTTTTATTGGCCGCGTCCTAGACTGTTGGCTTCTTCAATCGACAAGCTGGACACCATGGTTCGCCTACTTTTCTGGATCGCCCTGATCGCCGCCGCGTTCTGGCTGTGGCGCAAGTTCAAAGTCAGCCAGCAGTCGCACCCCGAGGCGAAGCTGGATGCGCCGCTGAAGATGGTGCGCTGTGCCCATTGCGGCGTGCACCTGCCCAACGACCGGGCGCTGCAGCAGGGTAATGAGTGGTATTGCAGCCAGGCCCACCTGCAGCAGGGCCCTGGCCACCAAGGCTGAACACGATGTCTGTTCAATCCTGAAACCCATTCGAAATCTGTGGGAGCGGGCTTGCCCGCGAAGCAGGCACCACGGTGTATGGCACCGGCTTCGCCGGTGTTCGCGGGCACGCCCGCTCCCACAGTTTTTATCTGCAATTTCGTGTTCCACATATCCCTCCCCGACCCTTTCACACCATTTACGACCCCTCCCCCAGCACCAGCATTGACCCGCCCGGCCAAAATTCGCTAAATCCTATTTATCCGCATAAATATGAAAAATAGCGAAATGCTCAAACCCAAACGCAAGCGCCAGAAGCTGTCCGATGTGATCGTCGAATCAGTCAAGCGCTCGATCGTCACCGAAGCGCTACACCCCGGCGACCGCCTGCCCACCGAGCGTGAACTGATGGAGCATTTCGAATGTTCCAAGGGCACCGCCCGCGAAGCGCTCAAGGCGCTCGAAGTGGAAGGCCTGGTCAGCACCCGCACCGGCCCGACCGGGGGCGCCTACCTGAACGAAGTGGGCACCGAGCCAGCCAGCCGCGCGCTGCGCAACTACCTGCATTTCCAGCACCTGGACGGCGAACAGGTGTACCAGCTGCGCAAAGTCATCGAGGTAGAACTGGCGGTGTCGGTGATGGGCAAGCTGAGCGAGGCCGATTATGCCGCGCTGCAGGCCAACATCGACTTCTGCAGCGCGCCGGAAGACAGCGAAGAAGGCCAGCGTGAGCAGCGCTTGGCGGAGCTTGAATTCCACACCCTGCTGGCCGACCGCTGCCCCAACCCGTTGCTGCGTTTCATGGCGGTGTTCCTCAACGACCTGCTGCGCGACCTGGTGGTGCTGAAAAAGGCCTACCTGCCCAAGCGCCAGCAGTTCGCCGCCGCCAACATCGGCTACCACAAGCAACTGCTGACCGCCTTGCGCGCCAGCGACGAACCCGCCGTACGCCGGCTGATGCACGAACACATGTGCGACGCCGAGCACCACATGACCGCGCTGGAAGGCGAGGTTGCCCGTAACTTCCTGCTGGAGTTCGATCACCACCACTGATGCGCCTGTAAAGAGGCCTGCACACAGGCCCGGCCGTACCCGCTTTGTCATTGCCACTCCTGCCTAATAACCACAAACAAGGAGTTACTCATGCAAAGACGTACCCTGCTCAAGGCAGGCCTTGCCCTGGGTGCCTTAGGTAGCCTCCCCTTGGGGGCACACCGGGCATTCGCCGACCAACCGCTGACCTTCTATGGGCTCAAGTCCATGTCGGGCGCCTTCGCCAGCTACGGCAAGTACGCCGACATGGGCTCGCGCCTGGCCATCGCCGAGCACCCGCAGTTGCTCGGCCACCCGCTCAAGTACAAAGTCATCGACACCGAAGGCAACGCCGGCAAGGCGGTGCGCAAGGTGCAGGAAGCCATCGGCCAGGATGGCGCACGCTTCTTCCAGGGGTGCACCCTGTCGTCATCGGCACTGGCGGTGTCCAAGGAAATCCACAAAGCCGGCGGCGTGTTCATGACGCCTGTGGGCGCCGATGAAATCACCGGCAAGGACTGCAATGCCTCAACCTTCCGCTGGTCGGTGCCCACCTATGGTGCCATCCGCGAAACCCTGGTGCCGATGAGCCGCCAGCTGCCCCAGGCCAAGCGCTGGTACACCATCACCCCGCAATACGTATTCGGCGATGCCCTGCTGGACAACGCCCGCAAAGTGTTCGCCGAGCTCGGCGTGGAACACATCGGCAACAGCTACCACTCGCTGCAGGAGCAGGAATTTTCCGGCTACCTGACCAACGCCATCGCCGCCAAGCCCGACGTGCTGGTGCTGCTCAACTTCGGTAGCCAGGCCTCCAACGCCCTGCGCCAGGCGGTCAACTTCGGCATCAAGGACCGCATGAAAGTGCTGATGGTGTGGTCTGCCGGCCTCGACCAGTTCCAGGAGCTGGGCAGCGACGTGCTCGAGGGCGTGTACCTGGGTGCGCAGTACTGGCACCAGGTCGACACCCCGCTGAACAAACAGTTGGTCGCCGCCACCCGCAAGGCCTATGGCATCAACCCCAACTACCCGCTGGCCGCCGACTACATCGGCACCAAGGTGATGCTCGAGGCCATCGTCAAGGCCGGCAGCCTGGACGGGGCCGCCGTGTCTGCGGCATTGCAGGGCATGCGCTTCCAGGGCCCGACCGGCGAAGAACTGATCCGCCCGGGTGACCACCAGGTGCTCAAGGATTACTACCTGCTGCGCGGCAAGCCCCAGGGGCAGATGCGCGACGAGGACGACCTGGCCGAAGTCATCAGTTCGGGCCGCTCCTTCGTCGAGGTCGATCACACCGGTTGCGCCCTGGCCTGAAGCTGCGGCGTTAGTCACAAACACTTGTACAGGCAGCCGCCCGGCGCGCTGTCGAGGGCACGCTCATGCTCGATTTGTACCTGTTCCAACTGCTCAACGGCCTGGGCCTGGGGATGATCTACTTCCTCATCGCCGTGGGCCTGACGATCATTTTCGGCCTGCTCAACTTCGTCAACTTCGCCCACGGCGCGTTTTTCTTGCTGGGCGCCTACCTGTGCTATACCGCCGTGGCCGTCACCGGCAACTTCTGGCTGGCGCTGCTGATTGCGCCACTGGTGGTGGCCGCGCTGGCCTGGGCGGTCGAGCGCCTGTTGATCAAACGCATCTACCACCTGCCGCACACCTTCCAGATCCTCGTCACCCTCGGCATCGCGCTGATCATCCAGGAAGCGTCGGTGCTGATCTGGGGCCCGGTGGGCAAGAACATTGCCGTGCCACCTGAACTGCGCGGGGTGCTGATACTTGGCGACTTCATCTACCCCTACTACCGCTTGTTCCTGATCGGCTTCGCAGCGCTGATCGGTATTGGCCTGTGGCTGCTGCTGGAACGCACCCGTTTCGGCGCACTGGTGCGGGCCGGTAGCGAAAGCACCGAGACCGTGTCGCTGTTGGGCACCAACATTTTCCGCCTGTTCTCCCTGACATTCGCCCTGGGCGTGGGCCTGGCAGGTGTGGCGGGTGTGCTGTTTGCGCCGCTACGGGGCGCCCAGCCCTTCGTCGGCCCGGAAATCCTCGGCATTGCCTTCGTGGTGGTGGTGATTGGCGGCATGGGGTCGTTCGGCGGGGCGCTGGTTGGCGGCCTGCTGGTGGGTGTGGTGCAAAGCATGATGACCAGTCTCTGGCCGCAAGGCGCCAGCCTGATGATCTATGGCGCCATGGCAGCAGTGATTCTGGTCCGTCCCTACGGCCTGTTCGGGAGAGCCTGAGATGAGCGAGAAAAACCCATTGCCAGTCGCCAAGGGCCGCGCCCCGGCGCTGCTGTCGCTGGTAGTTGCCAGCCTGGTGGCGCTGCCGCTGTTGCTGCCCTCGGCCACCCTGGCTACCGAGATCCTGATCTTTGCCATGGCCGCACTGGCCTGCAACCTGCTGCTCGGCTACACCGGACTGCTGTCGTTCGGCCAGGGCATCTTCTTTGGCGTGGGCGCCTATGGCGCAGCGCTGCTGATGATCCACCTGCAGTGGGGCATGTTCGCCGCGCTGCTTGGCGCAGCTGTGTTCGGCGCCTTCCTCGCGCTGCTGGTGGGCGCACTGGCGATCCGTCGCACGGGCATCTACTTCGTCATGCTGACCCTGGCCTTCAGCCAGATGGCCTACTTCCTGGCCTATACCCTCAGCGGCTGGACCGGCGGTGACAACGGCCTGCTTGATGTGCCACGGCCGAATATCGAAATCGCCGGCCATGTGCTGGTCGACCTGGCCGATCCGCGGCACTTCTATGTGTTCGTCGCGGTGCTGTTCCTGTTGATCTTCGCCGCAGCCCTGCGGGTGATCCGTTCGCCATTCGGCAGCACCCTGCTGGCTATCCGTGAGAACGAGACCCGCGCCGCCGCCATCGGCTACGACACCCGCCATTTCAAGATTCTGGTGTTCATGCTGTCGGGCGCCATCACCGGCATCGCCGGGGCGCTGTACGCCATGCTGCTGCACTTTGCGCCGCTGTCGAACATCGACCTGATGATGAGCGAGAACATCCTGATCATGACCATCGTTGGCGGCACCGGCTCACTGTTCGGCTCGCTGCTGGGGGCTGGCGCCATCGTGCTGCTGGGTGACGTGCTGTCGGAACTTTGGCCACGCTGGCTGATGCTGCTGGGGGTGATCCTGATTCTGGTGGTGGTGTTCATGCGTGGCGGCCTGTGGGGCGGCCTGACCGAACTGGGCAAGCGCCTGCTGGCCACCCGCAATGCCGATGACAAACCCCAGGCCAAGACCAAGGAGACCCTGTGATGAGCGACTACCTCCTGGAAACCCGCCAGCTGGAGCTGGCCTACGGGCCGTTCAAGGCGGTCGCGGGCGTTGACCTCAAAGTGCGCGCCGGCACCATCCACACCATTATCGGCCCCAACGGCGCCGGCAAGACCAGCCTGTTCCACTGCCTGACCGGCGAACGTCAGGCCACGGCCGGCAAGATCCTGTTCAATGGCCAGGACATCATTCGCAAGCCGTCCCACGGGCGGGTGGCACTTGGCATGGCGCGTTCGTTTCAGCTCACCAGCCTGTTCCAGAACCTTTCAGTGCGCGAGAACCTGCGCCTGGCCGCCCAAGGCCGTGATGGCCTGGGCGCGCTGAACTTCTGGCGCAGCGTCGAGCACAAGCGCAGCCACTGGAACACCGCCGACCAGGTGCTGGAGCGCCTGAAACTGAGCGCCCGTGCCGAAACCCTGGCGGGCGAGCTGTCGCACGGCCAGCAAAGGGTGCTGGAAGTGGGCATGTCGATCTGCGCCAAGCCCACCCTGCTGATGCTCGACGAACCCACTTCGGGCATGGGCATCGACGACATCCCGGTGATGACCGACCTGATCAGCGACCTTGGCCGCGACCATACCGTGCTACTGATCGAGCACAACATGAGCATTGTCATGTCGATCAGCCAGCGCATCACGGTGATGAGTCACGGCCAGATCCTGGTCGAGGGTACCCCTGAACAGGTGCGCAACGACGAGCGCGTACGCACCGCCTACCTTGGAGAGGCCGCCTGATGCTCAACGTCGATTCGATCCATTCCTACTACGACAAGAGCCATGTGCTCGAAGGTGTCTCGCTCAAGGTTGAGGCTGGCGAACTGGTAACGCTGCTGGGGCGCAACGGCGCAGGCAAGACCACCACCTTGCGCAGCATCCTTGGCATCGTCCGCCCACGGCAGGGGCAGATCAGCTTCAACGGCCAGCAGTTGGTCGGACGCGAAATTTTCGATATCGCCCGCCTCGGCATTGCTCTGGTGCCGGAACACCGCGGCATTTTCCGCCAGCTCAGCGTGGAGGAGAACCTGAAGATTGCCGTGCGCAAGACCAGCCGCTGGCAGCTGGAGGACGTGTACAGCATGTTCCCGCGCCTAAAGGAGCGTCGCCGCAACGGTGGTTTTGCCCTATCCGGTGGCGAGCAACAGATGCTCGCCATCGCCCGCGCCCTGCTCAACGGCCCCAGGCTGCTGATCCTCGACGAACCCACCGAAGGCCTGGCCCCGGTGATTGTCGATGAACTGGTGAAGATCCTGCGACGGATCAAGGACGAAGGGCTGTCGATCCTGCTGGTAGAGCAGAACCTGATGGTCTGCGATGCCCTTGCTGATCGCCACTATGTGCTGGAGCAGGGCCGCGTCGCTTACCAGGGCAGTGCAGCGCAGTTCCGCGAGGACCCGAGCATCAAGAACCGTTACCTGGCCCTTAGCGCCTGATCAGCAGGGAAGCACGCCCGCAAAGACCTCTGGCCTGTGGATGACCTGTAGGAGCGGGCTTGCCCGCGAAGAGGCCAGTACAAGCAACTGATTACTTTCAGGAGAGCTGAACCATGAACACCCGCATCGATCCCTCGCAGCACCTGCTCGGCCAAGGCCCGTTGGTCAGCCGCGAGCGCCTGTGGCAATCATTGATGGACCTGGCCCAACTCGGCGCCACCGCCAAGGGCGGCGTGTGCCGCCTGGCCCTGACCGACCTCGACCGCCAGGCGCGCGACCTGTTCGTACACTGGTGCGAACAGGCCGGCTGCACGGTCAGCGTCGACGCCATCGGCAATATCTTCGCACGCCGCCCCGGGCGCAACCCTGCCCTGCCGCCCATCATGACCGGCAGCCACATCGACACCCAACCCACCGGCGGCAAGTTCGATGGCTGCTACGGCGTCATGGCCGGCCTCGAAGTGATGCGTACGCTCAACGACTTGCACCTGACCACCGAAGCACCGCTGGAAGTGGTGGTATGGACCAACGAAGAAGGTTCGCGCTTCCCGCCCTGCATGATGGGCTCGGGCGTGTTTGCCGGTAAGTTCGGCCTGCAGGAAACCCTGGAAAAGATCGATGACCAAGGTCTGTCGGTCGGCGCCGAGTTGCAGCGCATCGGCTACGCCGGCCCGCGCGTGCCCACCGGGCATGCCGTGGGCGCCTACTTCGAAGCGCATATCGAGCAAGGCCCGGTGCTGGAAGACCAACGCACCACCATCGGCGTGGTCCAGGGCTGCCTGGGGCAAAAATGGTTCGACCTGACCCTTACCGGCGTCGAGGCGCATGCAGGCCCCACGCCCATGCACCTGCGCAAGGACGCACTGGTCGGCGCTGCCGAGGTGGTGGCTGCGGTCAACCGCGTCGCTCACGCGCACCAGCCACATGCCTGCGGCACGGTCGGCTGCCTGACCTTGCACCCAGGCTCGCGCAACGTCATCCCCGGCCAGGTGCACATGACCATCGACCTGCGCCACCTCGACCCTGGGCTCCTCGACGCCATGGTCAGCGAAGTGCGCGCAGCCATCGAAAACAGCACGGCGAAACATGGCCTGAGCTATCAGCTAACCCCGACAGCCGACTTCCCGCCGCTGTACTTCGCCGAGCAGTGCGTGGATGCCGTGCGCCAAGGGGCGCGTGCGCTGGGCCTGAGCCACATGGATATCGTCAGCGGCGCCGGTCACGATGCGATCTTCCTCGCCGAGCTGGGCCCGGCCGGGATGATCTTCGTGCCATGCGAAGGCGGCATCAGCCACAACGAAATCGAAAATGCCGCGCCCCAGGACCTGGCCGATGGTTGCGACGTCCTGTTGCGCGCCATGTTCCAGGCCGCCAACCCGGGAGCCCGTTGAAATGCCCCAGAAAACCGCGATTGGCGAACTCACCGCCGTAGAACTGCTCGAACTGTACCAGCGCCGCCAGTTGTCACCCGTCGAGGTGGTCGACGATGTGCTGGCGCGCATCGACCTGCATAACCCGGCGGTCAACGCCTACTGCCATGTCGACGGCGAAGGTGCCCGCGCCGCCGCCCGCGCCAGCGAACAACGCTGGCAGCGCGGCGAGCCCTGTGGCCGACTGGATGGCGTACCCGCCTCGATCAAGGACCTGACCCTGACCCGCGGCATGCCCACCCGCAAAGGCTCGCGTACTACCTCGGGTTCCGGGCCGTGGGAAATCGATGCGCCCTTCAGCGCCTTCATGCGTGAAGCCGGTGCTGTGCTGGTGGGTAAGACCACCACGCCGGAGTTCGGCTGGAAAGGCGTGACCGACAACCCGCTGTACGGCATTACCCGCAACCCTTGGGATACCAGGCTGACTGCCGGTGGTTCGTCTGGTGGTGCTGCGGCAGCCGCCGCGCTGAACCTGGGGGTGCTGCATCAGGGCAGCGATGCCGGTGGTTCGATTCGCATCCCTTGCGCCTTCACCGGCACCTTCGGCATCAAACCGACCTTCGGCTATGTGCCGCAATGGCCGGCCAGCGCCATGACCGTGCTGTCGCACCTGGGGCCGATGACGCGTACCGTGGACGACTCGGTGCTGATGCTCGACTGCGTAGCGCGCCCCGATGCCCGCGACGGTTTGGCCGGCGCACCCCGGCAGGCGCCTTGGCTCAGCCAGCAGCAAGATCTGAGTGGGCTACGCATCGCCTACAGCGCCAACTTCGGTTACGTGCAGGTCGCCCCACAGATCCAGGCACTGGTGGCGCAAGCGGTGCAGCGCCTGGCGCGGTTGGGTGCGCAGGTAGAGGAAGTGGACCCGGGCTTCAGCGACCCGCTGGAAACCTTCAATACCCTGTGGTTTGCCGGTGCGGCGCGGTTGGCCAGTGCCTTGAGCGATGAGCAGAAAGCGTTGCTTGACCCGGGGCTGCGCTGGATTGCCGAACAAGGCGCACAGATCAGCCTTGGCGAATACACCCAGGCGCTAGAGGCACGGGCAGAATTGATTGCGAAGATGAATGCCTTTCATCAGCGATATGACGTGCTGGTATCGCCGATGCTGCCGTTGGTGGCGTTCGAAGCCGGACACAACGTGCCGCCTGGGTCGGGGATGGCGCAATGGATGGAGTGGACGCCGTTCAGCTATCCGTTCAACCTGACCCAACAGCCGGCAGCCTCGGTGCCCTGCGGGTTTACCCGCGAGGGGTTGCCGGTGGGCCTGCAGGTGGTGGCCGGGCGCTTTGCCGATGAGCAAGTGCTGCGGGTGTGCAAGGTGTATGAGCAGCATTATCCGAGCCGGCACTTGCAAGCACCGATTACTGGCTGAAATCTGTATGGGGCTCTGTGGCCCTTTCGCGGGTGAACCCGCTCCTACACGCACCGATTACTGGCTGAAATCTGTATGGGCCTCTGTGGCCCTTTC
The DNA here is from genome assembly GCF_019691255.1 of Pseudomonas sp. USTB-Z. Lineage (NCBI taxonomy): Bacteria > Pseudomonadati > Pseudomonadota > Gammaproteobacteria > Pseudomonadales > Pseudomonadaceae > Pseudomonas > Pseudomonas sp. USTB-Z. The sequence continues at coordinate 15,596 of NZ_JAECZP010000010.1, read as the reverse complement.
GCGGGTGAACCCGCTCCTACACGCACCGATTACTGGCTGAAATCTGTATTGGCCTCTGCGGCCCTTTCGCGGGTGAACCCGCTCGTGTGGGAGCGGGTTTACCCGCGAAGAGGCCCTCAGCCCAAACGCCCTTCTGGCGCATACGGCGCCGGGTCGATCATCGGCTCGGCCCCTGTCAGCAAATCGGTAAACAGCTGGCACGAAGCCGGCGCCAACACCAGCCCATTGCGATAATGCCCACAATTCAGCCACAACCCTTCATGCCCTGGCACAGGCCCAATGTAAGGGATGCCTTCTGGCGACCCCGGCCGCAGTCCCGCCCAGTGCGCCACCACTGTGGCGCCTTCAAGCTCTGGCAACAACTCCACCGCCGATGCCTTCAGACTTTCCAACGCATCCCCGGTCGGGGTCTTGTCATACCCGGCGTGTTCCAGCGTGCTCCCCACCAGAATGTGCCCGTCACGTCGCGGGATTGCATAACGTCCCTTGGCCAGCACCATGCTCGGCAAGAAGTCTTCAGCGCACTTGAACAGGATCATCTGGCCCTTCACGGGCTCCACCGGCAGTTCAAGGCCAAGGGTACGCAACAGGTCGCCACTCCAGGCGCCAGCACTGAGCACAACCTCATCCGCCGCCAGTACGCCATCAGCCGTCTGTACACCGGTCACGCGCCCCTTTTCCTGCACGAAGCCGGTGATCTGGCAGTGTTCGCGCAAGGTCACGTTTGGCAGCGCCAGCAACGCCGCTTTCAGCGACTTGACCAAGCGTGGGTTGCGCACATTGGCCACGCCAGCCATGTAGATGGCGTGCTTGAAGCCAGGGCCCAGCACCGGCACCGCATCGTAGGCCGCCGAAATATCCACGGCACTCAGCGGCCGCTGCTCGCGCGCGGCCCAGGCCAACGCTTCAGCCTCGTCGTCCAGGTCGAGCCAGTACAGCCCGGTGGTGTGAACTTCGGGGTCGACGCCAGTGCTGGCGAACAGACGCTCGCCCAGCTGTGGATAAAAGTCCTGCGACCAATGCGCCAGAGCGGTCACTGCGGCGCTGTAGCGCCACGGGTACAACGGCGAGACAATGCCTCCGCCAGCCCAGGACGACTCTCGGCCAACCTCACCCTGATCGCACACCACCACCTGGCCGACCTTGGCTGCCAGGTTGAATGCCGTCAGCAGGCCGATCACCCCGCCGCCGACCACCACTACTTGCTTGCTCATCTGTCGATCCAACACCTGAAGTAAAACCGCGATGCACCGGGCATCATTGAACCTTCAGCTTCCCCAGCAGTGCGTGCTGTGCTCAACGGCACCCGGATTGCGCTGCATGCCAGCCTGGTCGAGCTGGAAATCGCCACAGCCATCCTGCGCCATCAGCCCATGCGGTAGCCGCCGGGCGCGCAGCGTGAAGGTGTCACTGTCGCGCTGGGCCTGAAGGCTGTAGTAGCGGGTACCTTCGGGCAAGACCAGGTCGCCCTCGGCGTATTGGCCAGTGCGCACGCGGTGGCGCTCCAGGCGCAGGGCGGCATCATGCAGCAGGCCAACCACTTCGCTGCGCGCGGCTCGCCGAAGCTGGTCGCTGTAACTGGGGTAGGCAATGGCTGCCAGAATGCCGGTCACGGCCAGCACAATCAACAACTCGATCAGACTCAAGCCTTGCTGCATGTCAGTCTCCTCGCAATCTTTGCCGCCAGGTGATGCGTTGGGTTTGATTGCCAGCCACGGCGTAGACCGCTTCCAGCACATGCCGTGAGCGGCTTTGCTTGCTGACGGCGGTAATCCGGAACAGGCTAACCGGCTGCCCTTCGGGCATGTGCGCGGCACGTGTGCTGACACCCAGGTTCTGCAGCTGGAAAAAGCCGGTCTGAGTACCTTGCCACTGCCCCACCAGATCGTGCGGCCTGGGCGGCGGCAGGCACGCGTTACAAACGTCAGGGGGCGCCCGTTCAAGTTCGCGTACCCCGGCCAGCAAAGTGGCCTCAGCCTCTTCCAGCGCCAGCAGGCCATCGCTCAGGTAGCCGGTCATCCGCGTTTCCACCAGCGCGTCACGCAGGGCAGATGTGGCAAGCAGGCCCAGCAGGACGCTGAGCACCAACGCCAACAACAGGACAACACCCCGCTGGCGGTTCATGAAGCCGGCACCGGGTTACGCAATGCCACGCTCAGCGTATGGTGCTGCTCAAGCTGCAAGGTCGGCTCATACAATGTCAGCTGAAGATCGATCCGCTCTCCAGCCACCTGCACCACACGCAGTTCGCGCACGTGATCGACCAAGGGCTGATTGCGGCCGCGCCGCTCGAAGTAAAGCGTACTTCCAACGTGAGCATAGCGATGCCGGCTGACAGGCACAGCCATAAGCGTGTCGCTACCTTGCGCGCGCTCCTTGTGTACCTCCACCGTGTTGATACAGTTTGTCAGCAAGGTCCAGTCGGGGTCGCCGGCATACCCTGGTAACTCAGCGACGACCAGGCTCAAACTTGACGGGCCGCTCGCCAAGGGCCGGGTAAAGGCCTGCTCCGCGCCGGAGACCAGAAAGTCGTCTGGGGTCAGGCGCAGGCAACCGAACATCCCGGCCATGCGGATATCCTGCGCCATGCGCAGCAATGCAAGCCGCGCAGAATCCTGCATGCGCACTGCCGTACTTTGCAGGCGCCAAGTCTGGTGCGCAGAGACAAAAAGCTGGCTGGCCGCCGCCAGCAGCATCAATCCGATCGCCAGCGCCACCACCATCTCAAGCAAGCCAAACCCTGCCTGACAGCGCCTCATCGCCGCCTGCGCTCATGTTCGCTGTGCAGCGCCATCGCCACCTGGCCATCCCGGCGCGCGCTGTCCGCAGCCTGCAATGCCTGCAATTGCATCGCAGCCGTTGCGAACAGACCTGCGGCCACGATCACGATCGCCAACAGCACTTCCAGAAGCGTCATGCCCCCTTGCCTTGCGTGCATCCCTGCACCTCCTGCGACTTTTCCGGTCATTGCTTTCAACTTGGGCGACTGGACCTCTTGTCCAACCGCCAGGAAGCTATAGCCAAGCACGTCCAGGGAGGAATGCACGGTGAAGCAACGCGGCGTAACACTGATACAAATGTTGTCGGCCTTGGCCGTGGCGGTCTTGCTGACCCAACTGGGCATGCCGGCCTACGCCCGAATGAGCGATGACCTGCACCGGGCGGCGGCTGCCCGTGATCTGGCGCAGGCGCTGCGCAGTGCACGCAGCCATGCCATGCTGCAAAGCCAGCCGGTGCTGGTGCTGGCGCTGGACGGTAATTGGGGGAATGGTTGGCGGGTAGTGCTGGAGCATAACCGGCAGGTGCTACGCGAACAGCGCCTTTCAAAGCCGCTGAAAATAACCAGCAATCGCGGCGAGCAGTTCAAATTCAGTGCGCTGGGCGTGCCAATGACGTCGGGCAACAGCTGGTTGGGCGCAACACTGGAAATGTGCGAACGCGCCGCTGCTCGCAGCCGATATCAAGTGGCGCTGGCATCAAGCGGCAGAGTCAGGTTGCTTACGGAGGACCGGAGCAATGACCGCTGCTAGCGCGGTCATTGCAGGAACAGTCTTGAGTCGCGCAAGGGCTGCAAAGCAGCCCCAGCATTGGCAGCGGTGCAGCCCGTTAGATCAGCGAGCGAACCCGCAGCTCTTTGGGCATTGAAAAGGTGATGTTCTCTTCGCGCCCGTCCAGCTCTTCTGCGCCGGTAGCGCCCCAGGCCTTGAGCTGTTCGATCACGCCACGCACCAGCACTTCGGGTGCCGAAGCACCGGCGGTGATGCCGATCCGCGCGGTCTGGTCAAACCAGCCGCGTTGCATGTCCTCGGCACCGTCGATCAGGTAGGCCGGGGTGCCCATGCGCTCAGCCAGCTCGCGCAAACGGTTGGAGTTGGAACTGTTCGGGCTGCCCACCACCAGCACCACGTCGCTCTCGCCGGCCAGTTGCTTGACGGCGTCCTGGCGGTTCTGGGTGGCGTAGCAGATGTCGTCCTTGCGCGGGCCACCGATGTTCGGGAAGCGCGCACGCAGCGCATCGATGACGCGGCTGGTGTCGTCCATCGACAGTGTTGTCTGGGTGACGAAAGCCAGGTGGTTCGGGTCGCGCACCTGCAGGTTGGCAACATCTTCCTCGTCTTCGACAAGGTAGATGGCGCCGCCGTTGCTGGCATCGTACTGGCCCATGGTGCCTTCGACTTCCGGGTGCCCTTCGTGGCCGATGAGAATGCACTCACGGCCATCGCGGCTGTACTTGGCCACTTCGATGTGAACCTTGGTCACCAGCGGGCAGGTAGCATCGAACACTTTCAGGCCACGGCCAGCAGCTTCCTGGCGCACAGCCTGGGAAACACCGTGGGCACTGAAGATGACGATGACATCGTCCGGCACCTGGTCCAGCTCTTCGACAAAGATGGCGCCGCGGTTACGCAAGTCTTCCACCACGAACTTGTTGTGCACCACTTCGTGGCGCACATAGATCGGCGGGCCGAAGACTTCCAGCGCGCGGTTGACGATCTCGATCGCCCGGTCGACCCCGGCGCAGAAGCCGCGCGGGTTGGCGAGTTTGATTTGCATGCTCGGCTCCAGGCTTACAGGGCCTTCACCTCGAGGATCTCCACCTCGAAGGTCAGGGTCTTGCCAGCCAGTGGGTGATTGAAGTCGATGGTGACCTGGTCGTCATCGAACGCTTTGACCACACCCGGCAGCTCGGTGTTGGCGGCGTCGTTGAAGATGATCAGCAGCCCTTCGGACAACTCCATGCCTTCGAAGTTGGACCTCGGCATGACCTGCACGTTCTGCGGGTTAGGCTGGCCGAAGGCGTTCTCCGGGGCAACCACCACGGTGCGCTTGTCACCGGCCTTGAAACCGAACAGGGCGTTTTCAAAACCCGGCAGCAGGTTGCCATCCCCCACTTTGAAGGTGGCCGGGGCTTTATCGAACGTGCTGTCGACGGTGTCGCCGTTTTCCAGGTGCAGCGCGAAGTGCAGGGTGACTTCGGTGTTCTGGCCGATACGGGTGTCAGTCATGAACCGGATCCTCGGACTTCTTGCTCTTGAACATATCCAGCGCCAGCATCACCGCACCAACGGTGATGGCGCTGTCGGCCACGTTGAAGGCCGGGAAGTAATGACGGTTCTGCCAGTGCACCAGGATGAAGTCGACCACATGGCCCAGCACGATGCGGTCGTACAGGTTGCCAATCGCCCCCCCCAGCACCAGCGCCAGCGCCACGGCCAGCCAGGTCTCGTTGCGCCCCAGGCGCTTGAGCCAGACGACCAGTACCGCGCTGACCACCACGGCGATCAGGGCGAACAACCAGCGCTGCCAACCCGCTCCGTCAGCCAGGAAGCTGAACGCGGCACCGGTGTTGTAGGCCAGGGTCCAGCTGAAGTAGTCAGGAATGACCACGATCTGCTGGTACATGGTCAGGGCGTTGTTGAAGTACAGCTTGGTGGCCTGGTCGATGACCAGGACCAGCAAGCTCAGCCACAGCCATGCAAGGCGCCCGAAGCGCCCCGCTGCAGGGTTAGGCATAGTGGCGCACCTCACCCGAGCCTGTCAGGTTGTCGACGCAACGGCCGCAGATTTCCGGGTGCTCCGGATGGCTGCCGACGTCGGCGCGGAAGTGCCAGCAACGGCCGCACTTGGTGTGACCGGACTTGACCACTTGCAGCTTGAGGCCTTCGACTTCGGTGGCTACCGCTTCGGCCGGCGCCTGTGCGAACGGCACCACGCTGGCGGCCGAGGTGATCAGCACGAAGCGCAGCTCGTCGCCCAGCTTGCCCAGGTCGGCACTCAGGCCTTCGTCGGCGTACAGGGTCACTTCGGCTTGCAGGTTGCCGCCGATGACCTTGGCGGTGCGCTGGTTTTCCAGCTCCTTGTTGACCGATGCCTTCACTGCCATCACGCGGTCCCAGTAGGCGCGGTCCAACTCGGTGCCTTCCGGCAGCTCGCTCAGGCCTTGGTACCAGCCGTTGAGCATGACCGACTCGTTGCGCTCGCCCGGCAGGTACTGCCAGATTTCGTCGGCAGTGAATGCCAGGATCGGCGCGATCCAGCGCACCAGCGCCTCGCTGATGTGGTACAGCGCAGTCTGGCAGGAACGGCGGGCGACACTGTTGGCGCCGGTGGTGTACTGGCGGTCCTTGATGATGTCGAGGTAGAAGCCGCCCAGCTCCTGTACGCAGAAGTTGTGCACCTTGGAGTAGACGTTCCAGAAACGGTACTCGCTGTAGTGCTCTTCCAGTTCGCGTTGCAGCAGCAGGGTACGGTCCACGGCCCAGCGGTCCAGCGCCAGCATGTCTTCCGGGGCCAGCAGGTCGCGGGCCGGGTCGAAGCCGGACAGGTTGGACAGCAGGAAGCGGGCGGTATTACGGATACGCCGGTAAGCATCGGCGCTGCGCTGCAGGATCTGCTCGGAAACCGCCATTTCACCGGAATAGTCGGTGGCCGAAACCCACAGGCGCAGGATATCGGCACCCAGGGTGTTGTTGACCTTCTCCGGCTCGATGGTGTTACCCAGCGACTTGGACATCTTGCGGCCGTTCTCGTCCACGGTGAAGCCGTGGGTCAGCAGCTCGCGGTACGGCGCGTGGTTGTCGATGGCGCAACCGGTCAGCAAGGACGAGTGGAACCAGCCGCGGTGTTGGTCGGAACCTTCCAGGTACAGGTCAGCGCGCGGGCCGGTGGCGTGGCCGATGTCGTGCGAGCCACGCAGTACGTGCCAGTGGGTGGTACCGGAGTCGAACCACACGTCGAGGGTGTCAGCGATCTTGTCGTACTGATCGGCTTCAGCGCCCAGCAGTTCGGCGGCGTCCAGCTTGAACCAGGCCTCGATGCCTTGCTGCTCGACACGCTTGGCCACTTCTTCCATCAGTTCGACAGTGCGCGGATGCAGCTCGCCGGTCTGCTTGTGCAGGAAGAACGGGATCGGCACACCCCAGTTGCGCTGACGCGAGATGCACCAGTCCGGGCGGTTAGCGATCATCGCGTGCAGGCGCGCCTGGCCCCAGGCCGGGACGAACTTGGTGTCTTCGATGGCTTTCAGCGCACGCTCACGCAGCGGCTCGCCGGTGCTCGGCTGCTTGTCCATGCCCACGAACCACTGCGCGGTGGCGCGGTAGATCAGCGGGGTCTTGTGGCGCCAGCAGTGCATGTAGCTGTGGCTGATGGTTTCGGTGTGCATCAGCGCACCGACTTCGCTCAGTTTCTCGACGATGGCCGGGTTGGCCTTCCAGATGAACTGGCCGCCGAAGAATGGCAGCGACTCGACATACACGCCGTTGCTCTGCACCGGGGTAAGGATGTCGTCGTTGACCATGCCGTAGCGCTTGCAGGTGACGAAGTCGTCTTCACCGTAGGCTGGCGAGGAATGCACCACGCCGGTACCGGCACCCAGCTCGACGTAGTCGGCCAGGTAGATTGGCGACAGGCGATCGTAGAACGGATGGCGGAAGTTGATCAGCTCCAGCGCCGAACCTTGGGCGGTGGCAACAACCGAACCTTCCAGGTTGTAGCGCTTCAGGCACGACTCGACCAGCTCTTCAGCCAGCACCAGCAGGCGCTCGCCGGTGTCGACCAGGGCGTACTTGAATTCCGGGTGGATGTTCAGGGCCTGGTTGGCCGGGATGGTCCACGGGGTGGTGGTCCAGATCACGATGGCGGCCGGCTTGGTCAGCGAGGCCAGACCGAAGGCGGCGGCCAGCTTGGCCTCATCGGCAACCGGGAAGGCCACGTCGATGGTCTGCGACTTCTTGTCGGCGTACTCGACTTCCGCTTCAGCCAGCGCCGAACCGCAATCAAAGCACCAGTTCACCGGCTTCAGGCCCTTGAACACGAAGCCTTGCTTGACCATCTCGGCCAGGGCGCGGATTTCACCGGCCTCGTTGGCGAAGTTCATGGTCTTGTATGGGTTGTCCCAGTCACCCAGCACGCCCAGGCGGATGAACTCGGTCTTCTGCCCTTCGATCTGCTCGGCAGCGTACTCGCGGCACAGCTCGCGGGTGCGGTCGGCGGAGAGGTGCTTGCCGTGGGTAACCTCGACCTTGTGCTCGATCGGCAGGCCATGGCAGTCCCAGCCCGGTACATACGGCGCATCGAAGCCGGCCAGGGTCTTGGAACGGACGATCATGTCCTTGAGGATCTTGTTCAGCGCATGACCGATGTGAATCTTGCCGTTGGCATAGGGCGGGCCGTCGTGCAGGACGAACTTGGGACGATCCTTGCCAATTTCGCGCAGCTTCTGGTACAGGCCAATGCTGTCCCAGCGCTGCAGGATCTGCGGTTCGCGCTGAGGCAGGCCGGCCTTCATGGGGAAGGCGGTGTCCGGAAGGTTAAGCGTGGCTTTGTAGTCGGTCATTTCAGGCTCTTCGTTAGCGGTTGAGCGTGCCAATGTGCACGTGCGGCGGCGATATCCGCATCGATCGCCGACTTCAGCGCCTCCAGGGAGGCGAATCGCTGCTCTTCACGCAGCTTGTGGTGGAACTCCACCGTCAGGCGCCGGCCGTAAAGATCGCCGGCAAAGTCCAGAAGATGAATCTCCAGGTGCGGGCGCCCATCACCGGCAACGGTGGGGCGCACGCCGATATTGCCGACACCCGGCCAAGCTTTGCCGTCGATCACGATGCTGGCCAGGTATACCCCGGACAGCGGCACGCGACGGCGCTTGAGCTGGATGTTGGCGGTTGGTGTGCCGAGCTGGCGGGCCAGCTTCTGGCCGTGCAGCACGCGGCCTGTAATGCGGTACGGGCGGCCCAGCAGGTGTTCGGCCAGCTCGAAGTTGCCCTCGGACAAGGCCTTGCGCACTTCGGTGCTGCTGACCCGCAGGCCGTCCTGGATGACCGTGTTGGCGGCCTCGACGGTAAAGCCGTACGCGTTGCCGGCCTCGACCAGGAAAGCGAAGTCGCCAGCGCGGTCGCAGCCGAAGCGGAAGTCATCGCCCACTTCGAGATGACGCACGCCCAGGCCGTCGACCAGGATGGCCTTGACGAAGGCATCGGCACTGAGCTTGCTCAGACGATGGTTGAACGCCAGGCACAGCACCCGGTCGATACCTTCGGTCGCCAGCAGCTCTATCTTGTCGCGCAACCGGGCCAGGCGCGCTGGCGCGGTATCGGGTGCGAAGTACTCGCGTGGTTGCGGTTCGAAGATCACCACGCAGGTCGGCAGGCCCAAGGCCTGACCGCGCTCGCGCAGGCGCGCCAGGATTGCCTGGTGGCCGCGGTGAACCCCGTCGAAGTTGCCAATGGTGGCGACACAGCCCCGGTGCTCGGGGCGCAGGTTGTGAAGACCTCGAACCAGCTGCATAACGCGCTTCTTGCTCATAAAGTGGCCGATTATAACCACACCCGGGCGCTGGTGACAGGCAGCAGCGCCCAAGGGCGGCGTGGAATGCGAAAAACCGACGCCTGACCCGCCAAAAGCCTCAGTGCAAGGCCTTGCGAGCGAAATGCCGGGGCCTGAAGCCACACAGGTACAGGCAGCCAAAATACGTCACGACGCCCGCCAGGATCAGCGCCCCAAGCCGCAGGAAGCGCTCAAGCATAATGCCCTGCTCCCAGGCCGGCATATAGTGCATGCCCGCCAGCAATACTGCCGACATCAGCGTCACTGCCAACACAAGCTTGAGCAGGAACACTGCCCAGCCAGGCTGAGGCTCGAACAGCTGCTGACTGCGCAGCTTCCAGAACAGCAAACCGGCATTCAGGCAAGCACCGAGGCTGATCGCCAATGCCAGGCCGGCATGTGCAAGCGGGCCGACCAGGGCAAGGTTGAACAGCTGGGTGCAGACCAAGGTGAAGACTGCGATCTTCACCGGCGTGCGAATATTCTGCTGCGCATAGAAGCCAGGTGCCAGTACCTTGATCAGAATGATCGCCAGCAAGCCCACGGAATAGGCGATCAACGCCCGCTGGGTCATGGCCGCATCAAACGCGCTGAACTTGCCATATTGAAACAGCGCAACGGTCAGCGGCTCGGCAAGAATGGCCAAAGCCAGGGTGCAGGGCAGCACCAGCAGGAAGCACAGGCGCAGGCCCCAGTCGAGAATCCGTGAGTACTCCTCGCGGTCCTTGTTGGCGTAGGTCTTGGCCAGGGTCGGCAGCAGGATGGTGCCCAGAGCAACGCCCAACACACCGGAAGGCAGCTCCATGAGGCGGTCGGCGTAGTACATCCACGACACCGAGCCGGCCACCAGGAAGGAGGCGAAGATGGTGTTGATGATCAGCGAGATCTGGCTCACCGACACCCCCAGGATCGCCGGCAGCATCTGCTTCAGTACCCGCCACACACCCGCGTCCTTGAGGTTCAGTCGCGGCAGCACGAGCATGCCGATCTTCTTCAGCGCTGGCAGCTGGTACAGCAACTGCGCCAGGCCACCCGCCAGCACGCCCCAGGCCAATGCCATGATTGGCGGGTTGAAGTACGGCGTCAGCAACACGGCGAAGGCGATCATCGCCACGTTCAGCAAGGTAGGCGTGAAGGCCGGCACCGAAAAGCGGTTCCAGGTATTGAGGATCGCTCCGGCCAGGGAAGACAGCGAGATCAGGAATATATAAGGAAACGTCACCCGCAACAGGTCGGTGGTCAGCGCGTATTTTTCGGTGCTGTCGACAAAACCCGGGGCCGTCGCCCACACAACCCACGGTGCAGCGAGGATGCCGATGGCGGTCACCAGGGCCAGCACCAGGGTCAGAAGGCCGCTGACATAGGCAATGAAGGTGCGCGTCGCCTCCTCGCCCTGCTGGGTCTTGTACTCGGCCAGAATCGGCACGAAGGCCTGGGAGAATGCGCCTTCGGCGAAGATGCGCCGCAACAGGTTGGGCAGCTTGAACGCGATGAAGAAGGCATCGGTAGCGACACCAGCACCAAAGATGCGGGCCAGGATGGTGTCGCGAACAAAGCCCAGCACCCGCGAAATCATGGTGATCGAGCTTACTGCAGCCAGGGATTTGAGCAGGTTCATCGAAAAGATTCACGCCAATGACAGAGGACGCTGCCAGACAGCGTCCGAATGTGCGATACTCCCGCGCCTTCGCAGGGGAGCCAAAAATTCCCGAGTGTACAGGTCGCGCAGCAGAAAGGAATCTTTCCCGCTTGTTGGCGCACCGCTCGGCGGAACCTTGCAGGTGGCCTTGACATCCGCTCGACTGATCGGCATGATTCGCGGCCTATTTTGTTTGCTATTTACCTAAAGTCTTTCGAGGAGCTCGACGGTGGCCAACACACCTTCCGCCAAGAAACGTGCAAAACAGGCTGAGAAGCGTCGCAGCCACAACGCCAGCCTGCGTTCCATGGTCCGCACCTACATCAAGAATGTAGTTAAAGCCATCGACGCAAAAGACGCCGAAAAAGCGCAAGCCGCTTACGTTCTGGCTGTACCTGTAATCGACCGTATGGCCGACAAGGGTATCATCCACAAGAACAAGGCTGCTCGTCACAAAGGCCGTCTGAATGGCCACATCAAGGCGCTGAAAGAAGCTGCAGCTGCCTAAGCGACGCGCTAGTCGAAAAACCGACCCTAGGGTCGGTTTTTTGTTGCCTGCGATTTATGCTTGCGGGCACAGCTCCATGTGGGACTCAATCTCTGTGTGGCGCGAAAGGGCTGCAGAGCAGCCCCGGCAATCTCAGCTTCTGCGCTGAGACCGAGGGGCCGCTACGCGCCCCTTTCGCGACGCAAGGCCGCTCCCACAAAAAAGCGGGGCCGCGTTTGGCGGCCCTACTTTTACATCACTTGGCGATTTGAATCTTCGGTGCCCACTGCAGCCATTCATCCTCGGCCTTTTCGAACAAGGCAAAGGTCTGTTGCGGCCGTGCCGGGTTACCCATCTGCTCGCCATCTGGCGTTGCAAAGGCGATACCGCCATCGATCAGGGTTTCCACCGACTCGGTACGCACTGTAGCGCCCTTGAACAGACCCCAGTCGAAACCGAAACCACTGCTGTTCCAGAAGCGGCTACCGCTGCGCACCAAGGCGGCATAGCGCGGCTCGATGAGGATATGAATCAGCACGCGGTCAGCGCTCTGGCCCAGCTCGAAGCCTGTCACCTTGCCCACCGTAACCTCACGATAGGTAACCGGTACACCCGGCTTGATCGAGCCGCGGCGTGGCGCACTGAGCGTCAATGGCAGGCCGACCTCTGGCCCTGCTACCTGCGGTGCTTCGGCCAAGGCGATGAAATCGCGCTGTGGCCCACGGTTCTTGGCTGCTGGCTGCACTTCCAGGTACTGCCCACCTATCAAGGTGTCCAGGTTTTCAGTGCGCACCAGGCCCAGGGCCGGCTTGACCACCCAGAACTGCGTACCGGCACGGGCAATACGATCCGCCGCTTCGGTAATGCGCGCCCGTAGCAGCACCGCCTGCAGGTCATCGGTGAGGTCGACGCTCTCGATGCTGCCCACATCCAGGCCGCGGAAGCGGATGGCCGTGCCCGGTTTCAGGCCATCGGCACGCTCTACACGGATGGTGATCAACGTACCCGCACGGTTTACCGCCTCCTGACTGTCATGCAGGCGGAAGCGTGGAATGTGTCGCTTCAGCGGTACATCGGGCCGTGGCGTATCGAACGCAATACCGCCGGCCATCAGTGTTTGCAGCGACTCACTCTTGATCTTGATGCCCGACAGGCCGCCGGTCAGGGTGATCCCACTGACGTTCCAGAAGCGCGACGAACCATTGACCAGCTTCTCGTACTCCTTCTCGATATGCACACCGATCAGGATGCGGTTGCTGTTACGGGCGAACTGATAGCTCTGCACGCTACCCACCTTCACCTGGCGATACATCACCGGGCTGCCGATTTCCAGCGAACCCAAGGTGTCGGCGAACAACACCATGTGCAGGCCCGGCGCTTTGAGGTCGAGCGGCGGCGCCTTGGCACGCGCCTCGAACTCACGCTCTGGCCGTGCGCCCTTCTCACCAGGACGAATGGCGATGTAGTTACCTTTGACCAGCGCCTCCAGGCCCGTGATTCCCGCCAGGGAAATCGACGGTTTGACTACCCAGAACTGCGTCCCGTCTACCAGGTAGTCCTCAGTCAGCGGGTCGAGTGTCAACTCGGCCGAAGCGCTGGCCAGGTTGTCTTCCATCTTCAGGGCTTTCAGCGAGCCCACCTGGATACCCTTGTACATGACCGGCGTGCGACCCGCCTGCAGGCCTTCATAATCGCTCAGCTTCACTTTTACCCGGATACCCGCCTGTGCTGCATCGAAGTCCTCGTACAAGCGGAACGGCAGGCTCGGATCGGTGGGCGGGCTGTCCTTGCGGTACTCCGGCGTGGCGAAGGCGATACCACCCGCCACAATGCTCGACAACGACTCACTGCGCACCTTCACACCCGAAAGCGAAGCATCGATGCTGACACCGCTGGCGTTCCAGAAACGCGTGTGCTTGCGCACCAAGCTGGCGTAGGCCGGCTCGATGAAGACTTTCACCTCTACGGTGCTCTGGTCCTCGGACAGGCGGTAGCTTTTCACCCGGCCAACCTGAATCTGCTTGTAGAACACCGGGCTGTCACGGTTGAGCGAGCCCAGCCTGTCGGCCTTGAGGGTCAGGTGTAGGCCTGGTTCAGAATCCGAGAGCGGTGGCGCCACCTTCAATGCCACAAAGCGTTTGGTACGCTCCCCCTCACCCGGGCTAACAGCGATGTAGTTACCCGACACCAGTGTTTCAAGGCCAGATATACCAGCCAGGCTGACACTCGGCTTCACCAGCCAGAAACGCGTGCCTTTGGTTAGATGGGGCTCGGCAGCCTTGTTCATCTCGATGGTAGCGATCACCCCCTGCGTGTCGCCCTTGGCGTCGAGCACCAGGCTTTTCACCTTGCCAACCGGCATGCCTTTGTAGATGACCTCAGTCTTGTTGGCGACGATACCCTCTCCCGACTCGAAGCGGACCTCAATTTCCACGCCAGCGTCGCGGTAGGCCTGCCACGCGAGCCAGCCACCGATCATCAGCGCAATCAAAGGCAGGATCCAGATGGCCGACCAGTTCGAGGCTGGGCGGGTTTTAGCCGTTGGCAGGTCACTCATGGTCGTCATCCGACTCCGTGTTATCCCAAATCAGTCGGGGATCGAAAGTTAAAGCGGCAAGCATTGTCAGGATCACCACAGTTGCGAAGGCGACAGCGCCCAGGTTGGCTTCGACACTGGCTATTCGGCCAAAATTCACCACTGCCACCAGGATGGCAATGACGAAGATATCCAGCATGGACCAGCGCCCAATGAATTCGATGAAGCGGTACATCAATATCCGCTGCCGGGCCGAAAGCGGTTGCCGCCGCTGAACGGAGTACAACAGCAAGCCGATGCCCACCAGCTTGAACGTGGGGACCAGGATACTGGCAATGAACACCACAGCCGCAATGGGCACCATGCCATGCTTGAGCAGGGTGATGACGCCGGACATGATGGTGTCCGGGCTGCCCTGACCGAGGGTACTCACGGTCATGATCGGCAGTATGTTGGCCGGGATGTAGAGGATCGACGCCGCAATCAGCAACGCCCAGGTGCGCACGATACTGTTCGGCCGGCGTGCATGCACGACAGCGCCGCAGCGTGTGCAGGTTTGCGAAGTGCTGTCTGGCTCTTGCCTGTTCAGCTCGTGACACTCATTGCAGACAACAATGCCTGCGTCAATCGCCCGCATGCAGGTCCTCCCCCGATAGCGCACTCCAGATCTGGTGGGGCGACATCACCACCTCGAGCCACACCTGGATCAATAACAGACTGATGAAACAGAACAGCCCAAGGCCCACGGTCAGTTCGGCCAGGTCCACCAGCTTGACGATGGCCACCAGCACCCCCATGAAATAGACCTCGAGCATGCCCCAGTCACGCAGATGGTGATAGATGCGGTAGAAGACCAGGCCGTAGTCACGCCCGAAGTTCAAGCGGATGCTCAACAGCACAGCCAGCTGACAGAGCAGTTTCGCCAGCGGAATGACCATGCTGCAGAGCAACACCACTACGGCAACACCGCGCATTCCCGAGTTGTACAGGCCTAGCACGCCACTCCAGACCGTATCGTCCGAAGTCTGACCAAGCAGGTGCAACTGCATGATCGGCAGGAAATTGGCCGGCACGAACAGCAAAAGGGCCGACAGTACCAAGGCCAGGCTGCGATTGACCACATTGTGCCGGTGGGCATAGAGCTCGTAGCCGCAGCGCGGGCATTGGGCTTTCTCATCATGCTGCAGCACGGGCTTGCGCAGCAGCAGGTCACATTCATGGCAGGCGACAAGCTCGTCCAACGGCAGCTGGTCCAGGGTTTCAGGTTCGACAGAATTGGACATATGGCGCTTCTGAATAGGTGCGTGGTGGCTATTCTAGTGTTCTGGCTCGAATTGTGGGAGGCGACATTGGCCTGGAGGGTATGCGCCCCTGCCTGGCGTTGCCCCCTTCCCCGTAGGAGCGGGTTTACCCGCGAACACCGGCGAAGCCGGTGCCATCTCCGCTCTCGAGCAGGTCAAGTTTTTTTGCCCACAAAGACAAAACCCCTACCTGCATGCGCAGATAGGGGTTTTGCGAAATGAATCTTGACGATGACCTACTCTCACATGGGGAAACCCCACACTACCATCGGCGATGCATCGTTTCACTACTGAGTTCGGGATGGGATC